>CAUEBO010000016.1 GCA_958454405.1 uncultured Eggerthellaceae bacterium
CCAGCTGCTCCTGCGGCGTGTCGCCCAGGGCGTTGCCGCCCAGCGCGATGACCACGGACTTGCCTTCGCCTTTCTGGTAGGGCATAGGATCCTCCTTCGGTGGAATGGGACTGAAAAAGCGGAGCGGCCCCTGGCGAACAGGGCCGCTCCTCGCCGTGCCCTCCCCTCCCGGTGCGCACCGGGCAGAATGGGAGAGCGCGGCTGTCGGGAACCTGCCGAAGCGCAAGCCGATTCGCGATCGGGACATCCGCCTGGCGATGGGCATGGGTTATTCGGCGCCCGCCCCTGCGAGCTTGTTGAACTTCGGCGTCAACAGCTTCTCGGCCTGCGCCAGGTACTCTTGGGCCAGCGCCTCGCGCTTCGCCTGCGTGCGGGGATACATGAAGGCAGCCAGCAGGCCCTTCTGCGTGTGGTAGCGGTTCGCGGCCTGCTCGTGCAGCAGGGAGTGCGGCCCATCCCACACATCTTCGGCAATCTCGTACCCGCGGTTGCCCGGAAGGGGATGCATGACCTTCACATGCTCGGGCGCGGCGGCGATGAGCTTGGCGTCTACGCTGTACTTCGGATAGAATTCCTCGATCTTCTCGTCCTTCAGATGATCGCTTCCGTGGTACCACCAGGCGTCGGTGATGATGAAGTCGACCTGGTCGATGTATTCGTACGGATCATCGGTTTGGATGAATCGGCCGCCGGACTTCTCGTAGTTGCCTTTGCAGAACGCAACGTCTTCGGGAAGCATTTCGGCAGGCTTCGGAGCGCACGAGATGAAATCATAGCCCATGATGGACGCCAGACGGGCTTCGGATCGGCAGACGCCGCCGATATGCTTCTCGCCCACGGAGTTGTCGCCAACCCACATGACCTTGAGGTCTTCCAGCTTCTTGCCCGCCGGCATGTGCTCGGTCATGGTGAACAGGTCGCACAGCACCTGCGTCGGGTGCATGCACTTCGAGCTCATGCCGCTGAACACCGGAACAGTCGCCCACTTCGCTATCTCGAGAATGGCCGCCTGCTCTTCGGCGCGGATCTCGATGGCATCGCACATGCCGGAAAGCACGAGGGCCGTGTCCTTGAGCGTCTCGCGGTGCTCGCCCACGTGCATGGTCTTCGTTTCAAGGTACAAGGCATGGCCGCCCAGCTTGCTCATGGCGGATTCGAACGAGACGCGCGTGCGCGTTGACGGCTGGTCGAACATGAGGGCGAGAGACTGGCTCTTCAGCAACGGCAGCTGGACGCCCTGCTGCTCGGCTTCTTTCAGAAGCCCGATGACCTGGAGCAGGTACTGGTACTCGTCCTTGGTGAAATCGGCTATCTCCACGAAGTCCTTTTTGGTGATCATTGCTTTTCTCCTTGCTCTTTTCAACTTGTACGGATCGGCGCCTTGCGAAACGCGCCTTCCAACCTTCGACGGACGCTACAGATCCTCGCGGACGAGCGGCATGCTCATGCAGCGCGGACCGCCGCGAGCGCGGCACAACTCTCCCGAGGGGACGGTGAGCACCCGCACGTCATGCTTGGCCAGAACCTCGTTCGTGCGGTAGTTCCGGTCGTAGGTGACGACCACGCCCGGCGCGATGGCCAGGGTGTTGGAGCCGTCAGACCATTGCTCGTAGGCGGCCCAGTACGGATCCCCGCCCGCGCAGGGTATGAGGTCCACGGCGGGAAGGCGCAGCAAGCGTTTGAGGCATTCGCCGAGCTCCTCTTCCTTGGATTCCGCTTGCAGTCCGCCTTTGGCGTCAAGGGTGAGCTCGTAGATGCGCAAGCCCCCCAGAATGCCCGGGAAATAGGTAAACTTGTCCACGTCCACCTGCGTGAACACGGTGTCGAGGTGCATCCATGCGCGTCCTTTGGGTATTTCGAACACGACGACTTTTTTGAAGGTGTCCCCCGCAAGCACGCTGGTCGCGAACTCCTGGATGGCCTCGGGGCACGTGCGGCAGCTATGGCCGATCGCAATGACCTCGGGAGAAAGCACGCAGATGTCCCCGCCCTCGATGGTGCCCTGGGCAAGGTTCGACCGCCACAGGGGGGTGTCGTCGTCGGCGAAGCTCTCCACGTTCTGGAAGACGTGCTTCCAGATAACCGTTTCAAGATTGCGCGCGGGCTGGACGAACGTGTTCAGCGTCATGCCCTTGCCGACCGACGAGCCTGGGTCGCGGCACATGACCAGGTTCGCCGAGCAGTGCAAAGCGTACGGATCGTCCTCGAGCGGCGGGAGGACGTCGGACAGATCGAACGCCTTCTCGACGCACTCGAGGTCTTTGCACTCGATGCCCCCTATGATGGCGTACGCGAAATCATGCGCCGACAGGGGAAGCAGGTACCGCGCGATCTGTTCGCGCTTCGTTTCGTTGAAGACGGCGTCCTTGTCCAGGTACTCGTCGAGGAACGCCATGCGATCGGCCTCGCCGCCGATGCTCTGTTCGAACAGGTCTTCGATGTAGACGACCTCCGCCCCGATATCGCGCAGATGGCCTGCGAAGACGTCGTGGTCTTTCGCGGCCTGCTCGGCCCAAACCACGTCATCGACCAGCTGGCGCTCCAAGGTGTCGGGACGCACGGCGTCGAAGTCCCTGCCCGGCCGGTGCACCATGACCTTCTTGAGCTTCCCAACCTCCGAGTATACGTTGATGGCACTCACTCGCATTCCTCCTTCTTGTCGTTTTCTGCTTGCATGTACGTGATGCCGTTTGCCCGGGCCGACAAGCGTGCGCTAGGCAAGGCCCATTGCATACAGCACGAGCCCCACCAGACCGGCAACGGCAACGGCCGCGACCACGATCCGCTCGGTTCTCGTGAAAACCTGGTCGGCGCCGTTCTGCTTGCGCGCCCGGTAGTAGAAGAAGAACCCGACGACGTACAGGATGCAGCACAGCAGGATGTAGGCGATTCCGCTGATGAACATGGCGTAGAAGAAGTAGATGCATCCGACGGCGCCGATGGCGATGTTTTTGATCCGACCTTTCTCGTCGGGATGGCTCACCGATCGTTTTACCTGGTAGATCGTTATGAATACCCACGTGACCAGAATGGCCGACGCGCTCAGGCTATACCCGAAGTTGTACGCGTCCTCGGTGAAATGGAACGATATCAGCAAAAGGTTCGCCAGCAACGTGGTGAGGAACAGCGAGAAGCTGGCGACGCCGTATTTGTTGAGCGCGCCGAATTTCTTCGGCAGCAGGCCGTGCTGGGCCAGGACGGAAGTCGCCTCCGTGGGCATCAGCGTGTAGGAGAGCCAAGCCCCCAAGATGGACACGATGATGGCGGCTTCGATGAACTGCGCGCCCACGGGCCCGATGTAGAGCGTCATCATCTGGGCGATGGAAGGCTCGCCCAGCGCCACGAACTCATCGGCGCTCATCACGCCGTACGGGAGCAGCGAGATGATGAACATGAGCGCCGTGCCGCATGCGAGCCCGGTGATGGTCGCTCGGGCGGCGATGCCCTTGTTCTTGGCGCGGCTGGACATGAGCGCAGCGCTCTCGATGCCCATGAACAGCCACAAAATGGTCATCATGGAACCCGTGACCTGGCTCGCCACGGATCCCAGATCGAAGCCGGAATTGGCAGCCGCCATGTTGCCCGCGAAATTCGTCCAGAAATCGGTGGTGAACACGCCGAAGTTGAAGCTGGTCACCACGACGATGAAGAACAGGACGAGCGGCACGATCTTGACCACGGTGATGATGGCGTTGATGATCATGGCGTTCTCGACGCCTCGGCGGATCAGCAAGAAGATCAGCCAGAGCACGACGCTCGCCACGATGATGGCAGGCCAGCTGTTGCCGGCGGTCCCCAGCACCGGAAAGAACGTCCCCAATGCGATCATCATCATGGTGGCGAACGCGATGTTCCCGATCCAGCCGCTCATCCAATAGCCCCAACCCGACATGAATTCGGCGAGGGGCCCGCACGCCTTGTTGGCGTACACGAACAGCCCGTCGCCTTCAGGCTCCTTGTTCAGAAGGTTCATCAGGCTGAACGTGAACATGAGCATGCCCAGGAAGCAGATGAGCCAGGCGATTATCGCCGCCCCCGGAGACGCCACCGTTCCCAGCTGGTACGAAACGTCGTACACGCCCGATCCGATCATCCCGGCAAGAATAGCCGCGAACATCGGGAAGAACCCGAGCTTCCTCTTCTCTCCATCCATCAACCCGCTCCTTTCTGCTCCTGTTCCCACCGCACCCTCATCTTCCTTTTGGATTAGATGATTAGCTAATGTCCTAATCATACTGACCGGAACGTGTTTGTCAAGAAGATTTCAGCATGCGAACCGAATTTGCCGCGTGGGTGTGCATCCCGAGCCGAACGGCCGGATGCCCGCAAGGAAGCCTATGGGTATAATGGGGCGGTACGCTCATCCGATCAACGCGCGAAGGTGAAAGCATGCTCATCACGAACGGCCCCGAAAACGTTCCGGCACTGCACAACGTCGAGATCAAATACAGCCCCGTCGTCGAAATCGCATCGAGCCTGCATGTGCTGACCGACCCCGCCCGCCATCAAGCCCATGAGCGCTGGGCCCGCGAAACCCTGGCGAACATGACCGAAAGCATGCGCTCGGAGTTCTCCTACCTCTCCGAGAAAACGAGCCAATGGGGCTTCGTCATGGACCTGATCAGCTATATCGAGCAGCACGATATCGACAGCGTCGAAAGCTCGCTGGCCCACCTCGGATCAATCGACCGCGTGGAGTTCGTGTACGGCCTCTACTCCGGCCTGTTGTCCAAGAAGACGATCCGCGACCTGTTCGCCGATCCCACGCGGGATCTCGGCCAGGAAGCCGAGATCCTCGGCTACTTCACCTCGATCGACTCCATACGCGACCTGATCGCGAACGAAGCGTCTTTTCGCAAACGGCTCGTAGGGTTTCTCATCGAGTATTGGGATCGGATCTTCTCGGAAACATGGAACCGCATCGGGTTGGCCGAGATCAGCATCACCTCGAAAGAGCGCAGCATGCTGGCCAGCATGGGAGCCGAAGCCTACCTTGCCGCATGCCATCCGCAGATCGCCATCGACGAGACCACCATCCGCGTGAAGGACCGCATCGGGCTGTCGTACGAGAAGAAGGACGTGGATGCGGTCGACGTGCTCATTTCGGCCTACACGAACCCGAACCTCATGATCAACTGCATCGACGGCAAGTTGACCATCTACAAGGGAATCAACCTTCCCGGCCGAAGCGCCCTCGAGGTCCCCGACGAGCTGACGCGGTTCCTCAAATCCATCGGCAGCCCCATGAAATTGAAGATACTCTCGGAGCTCAACGAATCGCCGAAGACCACCAAGGAGCTTGCCGAGCTGTTCGACGTTGCTCCCAGCTCCATTTCCGAGCACTTGCGGTCGATGCGCGAAGCGGAGCTTATCTACCCCCAGCGCATCCAGAACGCCGTGTACTATCGCTTCCTGCATGAGAACTACAAGGCGCATGCCTCGTATCTCGAGCACTTGTTCGACCCCGACGGAGAGGCGTAGCGCAGCTGGAAAGCGCTCGACGGCAACGACCCGCGCGTCAATCCGCCTTCTCGGGCATCCTCCACAGCAGCGCGAACCCAATGACGAACAGCACGGCAATGGACAGGACGCCGATGGAAGAATTGCCCGTGATCTGGGTGAACACGCTTACCAGAAACGTGCCCATGACAGCGGCGTACTTGCCGAAGATGTCGAAGAAGCCGTAGTACTCGTTCGCGTGGTCCTTGGGTATGAGCTTGCCGAACTCGCTGCGCGACAGCGCCTGGATGCCGCCCTGGAACAAGCCTACGCAGATGGCCAGGATCCAGAACTCCACGGCCTCGCGCAGGAAGAACGCCGCGAACAGCGTGATGCACAGATACGCGAAGATAGCCACGAGCAGCATCTTCTTCGTTCCGAACCGCGTGGACAGCCGCCCGTAGGCTATGGCCGACGGGAAGGCCACGAACTGCGTCACCAGCAGCGCCAGCACGAGCTGCGTGGAATCGATGCCGAGGTCGGTGCCGTAGCTCGTCGACATCTTGATGATGGTGTGCACGCCGTCGATATAGCAGAAGAACGCGAGCATGAACAGGCGAAGGCGCCTGTCCCGCGCGATGTTCTTGAGCGTGCCCCACAGCCCCGCGAACGTTTCGCGGAACAGATGCGCGGTCCGCTCCTTGAAGTGCGTCTGGTGGACGTCGCGGATGAGGGGCACGCTGAACGCCACCCACCAGATCGCCGTGATGGCGAAAGCGATCTTCATGCCCATCATCGTGTCGATGCCGACGGCGGAGCCTCCCAGCACCACGGCCAAGCACGCGATGAAGGGAATGCACGAGCCGATGTAGCCCCAGGCGTAGCCCTGCGACGACACCTCGTCGTAGCGGTTCTCGACGGTGGCGTCCACCAGGAACGCGTCGTAGAACACCATCGACCCGTTCAGCATGACGGCGGCCACCACGTACACGACGAGGAACGGCAGCGCCGTCTCGGGAACGCCGAGCGCCGCGCATGCCACGGCGCCGGTCCCCACGAAGCCGATGAAGAACTTCTTCTTGTTGCCCTTGAGGTCGGCGAGGCTTCCCAGGATGGGCATGAGCAGCGCCAGCAGAAGCGAAGCCACCGTTTCCGCGTAGCCCCAGGCGACGACGACCGACGACCCCGGCTCCGCCAGCGTGGCGAAGTACACCGGGATAAGCGCCGTCGACAGCATGACGAACGCCGAGTTCCCCACGTCGTAGAGCACCCAGCTCGTTTCCTGCTTGGTAAGCCTGCCTGCCATGTTCGGGCCTCTCATCTCCGGACAACCGGTCGGCTGCCGCCCCGCCCCCGCGCGGCGGCGTCTTGCCGGCTGCCCCGCATTCGCCTTCCGCTCGGGCCGATGCGCGCAAGGCGCGCGATCGTCCCTTGTGGGACAGCATATTGAAAGCAAACCGTCTTAACAACTCCCCGCACATTGTATATGATGAGAGCCAGCCACACTCGTCAAATTACCGTAAGAACGGAGCGTCATCGCATGCCGGCAATCATCACCCACGACTTCTTCGGGCGCGACGTCTACGACCGCCTGTTCACCCTGATCGGGGGCTCGCGCGATGAAGCCGAGGCGTTTCTGCTCGGCAACCAGGGGCCCGACCCGCTCTTCTATTCCGTGCTGAGCCCGCGCCTGCGCGCGCACAACCGCTTGGGCAGCACCATGCACGACGAGCGGCCCAGCGAGCTTCTGGCGGCGCTCAAGGATTCCCTGGCCATCTTGAACGGCGCGGAGCTGCCGGCAGGCCGCGCCTACGCGCTCGGGTTCCTCTGCCACTACACGCTGGACTCCACCGCGCATCCCTTCATCTTCTTCAACGAGTACCAGGCGTGCGACGCCGGCGAGCCGGGCCTCTCCCGCAAGGACGGGTCGGAGGTGCACGCCGTCATCGAGAGCGAGCTGGACGAGCTCGTGCTGTACGAGAAGCGCGCCGCCACCGTGGCCTCGTTCAACCCCGCCCAGGAGATCCTCAAGGCAAGCGACTTCGTCCTGCACGTCATCTCGAAGATGTACGCCTACGTTGCGGTCACCGTGTACGGCGAGATCGTGCCGCCGGACCTGTTCGCAACGGCCGTGAAGGACTTCCGCATCGCCCAGCGCGCCTTCTACTCCCCCCGCGGCGTGAAGCGCGCCGTCATCGGCCGGATCGAGCGGCTGGCGCGGCCGCACTCGTTCTTGCGCGCGATGAGCCATCGCCCCGTCGAGCTGACGGAGAGCGCCTTCGACAACCGCGGCCACGCGGCCTGGGAGAACCCCTTCACCGGAGCGGTGCGCACCGCCGGGTTCTGGGACCTTTACGCCGAGGCCCTGGAAAAGGCCTGCGAGAACATCGCCGCGTTCGACCGGGAGGGCTTCGACGTCGATGCGGCGCGGCGCATAACCGGCGACCTGAACTTCTCGGGCGAGCCCGTCGTGGCCCTGCTCGTCTCCGTGGAGGACGGCGAAGCCGCCGGATCCTCCTCGAGCGCCTAGCCGCCCATGCTCGAAGTCGTCCTCACCATCCCCTTCTGGCTCGAGCTGGCCGCCGTGTTGACCGGCGGCCTGTCCGGCGCCATGAGTGCCGTGCGGGCCCGCTACGACATCTTCGGCGTGGTGTGCATCGCCATCATCACCGGTCTGGCCGGCGGCATCATGCGCGACGTGCTGCTGCAGAACTACGGCATCTACGCGTTCCAACGGCCCACGCTCATCGTCGCAGCAGCCGTGGCGGGCGTCATCGTGTTCTACTTCGGCAAGCTGGCCACCTACCTCGATCCCGTCGTGGACCTGCTGGACAACCTTTCGGTTGCGCTCTGGGCCGTCATCAGCGTGGGCAAGGCCCTTTCGGCGGGCCTCGACATCGTCCCCGCCGTCATCCTGGGCACCATAACCGCCGTCGGCGGCGGCATCCTGCGAGACATCTGCATGAACCGGGAGCCGGAGGCCTTCCAAGCCGGCGCCCTGTACGGATCGGCGGCGCTCATCGGCTCGATCGCGTACGCGCTCATGGCGCAGAACCACATCCTCGACCAGTACGCGGCACTCACCTGCGTCGTGCTCGTGCTGGGCCTGCGCTACGCCTCGCTGTTCTTCGGGTGGAGGACCAGTCCCCCGCGCGATTACTCCGACGTGGTGACCAACGTCGTGTCCAAGCCCGTGAAGTCGGTGGCGCGCCGCGTCCGCCCGCCCAAGGGCAAGGTGGAGCGCGACAAGGAGCGGCACGGCTACGAGCGCCTGCGGGCGTTTTGGGCGCGCATGAACGGCGAAGGCGTGCCGAAGCGGAAGGCGAAGGACGCCGCCGAGCCGGAGAAGCCCGCCGAGCGCGCTTCCGACCCCAGCGACCGCATCATCGTCGACCGCGAAGAGCTCCACCGCATCATCGGCGGCGAAGCGGAGGACGAGCCGCGCGATCCCTTCGAGCCGAAGAGCTAGAGGCGCTCAACTCGACCAGGTTTTCATCCTGGGCGAAGCACGCCCTTCGTCATCCTGGGCGAAGCGACCGAAGGGAGCAAAGTCGAAAGACCCCGTGTGGCGCCAGCCGGAAGCCTTTCCGCTCACGCTGCACGGGGTCCTTCGACTCGCCACGCTCGCTCAGGATGGCACGTTCCTACACGTTCTTCAGCAGGATGGTGTTCATGGTGTCGGCGGCATGCTCGCAGGCGTCGCAGCACTTTTCCATGCGGTCGAATATCTGCGACCACACGAGCACGCGCATGGGATTCTCGCGATCGTCGGTGTGCAGGCTGCGGATCACCTTCATGAACAGGGCGTCGGCCTCTTCCTCGTAGTTGTTCACATCGATGATGAGCGATTTGAACTTCTTCGATTTCTTGAAGTTGCGGAAGTCCTCCATGGCGCGGTCGAGCGCCATGCAGCTCTGTTTGATGAGGCCGGCGAACTCAGACGCGTCTCGATGCATGAAGTGGACGTCGTACATGAAGAACCGCTGCATGACGTCTTCGATGTAGTCGATGATGTCGTCGAGCGTCTGCGCCAGCTCGATGATGTCCTCCCGCTCGATGGGCGTGATGAAATCGGTGGCGACGCTCTTGAAGATGGCGTGGTTGATCTCATCGCCCTTGTGCTCGAGCTCATGCGCCCGCGTCATCGTGTCTCCCAGGGCCCCGGCTTCAGTGAAGCCCTCGATCGCCTCGATCAGCAGATCGGCCTCGGCCACCGCCACTTCCGACAGCGCTTCGAACGCATTGAAGTAGTCGAACTTGCGCTTGTTGCCCATGATCGCGTCCCTCCGTTTCGTCGCCCGCTCGGACAGCGTGCGCCGCTGCCGAGTCCAGAGCTCCGTCCTATCCGTCCCTATCGTTCATTCGAGCCGGTGCGCCGGCCCGCGCAGCTTTCCGTCAGATTCGCATGCAACCTCATAAAATGGCCAGGAACAGCCAGGCGAACGCAAACCCCATGAGGCCGCATCCCGGGAAGGTGAGCACCCACGTCTTCACCATGTCGACGGCGATGCTCCATTTGACGGCCTTGGGATTGCGCGCCGCCCCCACGCCCATGATGGCCGTCGTGTTCGTATGCGTCGTGGACACCGGCAAGCCCCCGAACGTGGACAGCATGAGGCACGCGAACGTGGACAGGCTGGCGGCGAATCCTTGGAACGGCTCGAGCTTGACCATGTCGACGCCCACGCTCTTGATGATGCGCTCTCCGCCCACCGCCGTCCCGATGCCCATGTTGAGCGCGCAGAATATCATGAGCCAAACGGGAAGGATCATCTGGTCGACCTGGCCGACCCCCAGCGCAAGCGTGACGGCCAGCACGAAGATGCTCATGAACTTCTGGCCGTCCTGGGCTCCGTGCATGAACGCGACGCCGGCGCCTGAAACCACCTGGGCGCCGCGGAAGAACCTCGTCGTCTTCATGCGATCCATGTTCCGGCACAGCGCGCCGATGACTTTGAAGTTGAACCAACCCAGCCCAAACCCCAGAAGCGTGGAAAGCAGGATGCCGTACACCACCTTCATCCACTCGTCGCCGTTGATCGCGCCGAACCCACCCTGCAGGGCCACTGCCGCCCCCGTGAGGCCCGCGATGAGGGAATGCGATTGGCTCGTGGGGATGCCGAAGCCCCAGGCTGCCGTGCCCCATACGATGATGGCGATCATGGCCGCCATGAGCGCGATGAGGGACTGGCGCGCGTCGCCGCCGAAATCGACCATGCTGAATATCGTATGGGCGACGGCGGCCGTTACCAGGGAGACGAGCAGCAGTCCGAGGAAGTTGCAGATGGCAGCCATGAGGATGGCTGCTTTCGGCCTCATGGCGCGCGTCGACACGACGGTTGCGATGGCGTTCGGCGCGTCGGTCGCGCCGTTGACGACGATGACGCCGATGTTGAGCAGCGTCACGACCGCCAGCATCGGATTGGAGCCGAGCTCGGCAATGAACGTAGCCCACTCTATGGTCACGATTTCCCTTTCGATACACCTGCAAAAGGCCCAGCGGTCATCAGTTTAACGCACTTTTAACAAATCGAAAGGGGGGCAACCCGGCTTTTCACACCGGAATGCGCGACGAATGGTAAAATTTTTGTAAAGCGAGGCGGGAAGCAGGGGCAGGAGCGCAGCGACCTGCCCCTGCGGGCGAAGCCCGCATGCCAAGCGCCCAGGTTGGCGCAGCCAGTCGGCGAGAGGCCGGCGGAACCCGCATCCGGTGCCGGACGGCCTCGCAGCGTCGGAGAGTTCCGACGGCCGCAAGGCCGGCGGAAACCCGCTAGGCGTAGAACGCGAACACTCGGCGGCGCTCGTCGCCGATCTTGGTCAGGTCGTTGTGGCCCGGAAGCACGATGGTCTCGTCAGGCAGCACGGCCAGGCGCTTGAGCGACTTGCGCATGGCCTTCATGTCGCCGCCCTCGAAGTCGACGCGGCCGATGGAGCCGCAGAACAGCGTGTCGCCCGAAACGAGCACCGGGTCGCCCGCCGGGTTCGACCCGAACTGCGGATCGAGGAAGAGGCAGATGCCGCCCGGCGTATGGCCCGGCGTGGCGATCACCTTCCACGCCATGTTCCCTATCTTGAGGATGTCGCCGTCGGCCACGGTATGGTCGACCGGGCAGGGATCGAAGCGCATGTCGTCGCGGGCGCGCTTCTCGCCGGTGATCCACGGCGCGTCGATAGCCGACGCGATGACCGTCGCGCCGGTCTTGTCGCGCAGCTCCTTGGCCGCGCCCACGTGGTCGGAGTGGCGGTGCGTCAGCACGATGGCGTCGACCTTGCGATCTCCCACCGCTTTCAGAATCTCGTCGGCTTTGCACGACGGGTCGACCACCATGGTGGCCTCGCCGTCGGAGATGATGAACACGTTGTTCTCTATCATGCCGAGCACGAGGAACTCGATGGGCACGCACCCGCCCTTCACTTTGTACGCCATATGCTCATCCTTTCGATCGTCCGCGTTGTCGCGGTTTACGGTATTCTCAGAGGCTCGAAACGACGCTCGGCGTCACGCCGACGAGCCCTTGCCGCCCTTCTTCTTCGCGCTGCTGCTCTTGGGGACCATGCGGCGTGCATCGAACACGCCTTCGACGCCGCGCAGCTTGTTCAGCACGATGTCGATATGCGCGATGTCCGACACCTGGAACAGGAAGCGCATCTCCACCATGCCGTCGCGATGCGAGGTGGTGGAGCAGGCCAGCACGTTCGCGCCCATCTCCGAGAGGATGACGGTCACGTCGCGCAGCAGGTTCATGCGGTCGAGCGCCTCGATGAGCACCTCCACCTTGAACGAGGTGTTCTTGGGAAGGTCGCGCTCCCACGAGACTTCGATGATGCGCTCCGGCGTTTGCATGAGGTCCTGCGCGTTCGGGCAGTCGGCGCGGTGCACCGACACGCCGCGGCCGCGCGTCACGAAGCCCAGGATGTCGTCGCCCGGCACGGGGTTGCAGCATTTCGACAAGCGCACCAGCACGTCGTCGATGCCCTTCACCACCACGCCGTTGGAAGTATGGGCCTCGTGCTTCTTCGGGCGCTTCACGCTGGTCAGCATGGGCGGAAGCTTGCCCGTGGACATGTCGCCGGCGCCGAGCCCCGGCGATTCGTCGGCTTCCGTGCCGCGATCGACGAGTATCTTGAGCAGGCGGTTCGTCACGTGCTGGGCGCCTTCCTTACCCGTGCCGATGTTGACCAGCATGTCGTCGGCGTCGCGGAAGCCCATGTGCTCGGCCACCGCCTTCATGGCGCGCATCGACTGCGCGCTCGAAATACCCAGGCCGTGCTTGCGCATCTCGCGCGTGAGCTTGTCGCGGCCGGCCTGCAGGTCGTCGCCGCGGCTCACCTTGCTGAAGTAGGAGCGGATCTTCGATCGCGCCGAAGGCGTCTTCACCAGGGTGAGCCAGTCGCGCGACGGGCTCGCGCTCTTCTGCGTGAGTATCTCCACGCGATCGCCCAGCTGCAGCTCGTAAGTGAGCGGCACGATGGCGCCGTTCACCTTCGCGCCCACACAGTGGTTGCCCACCTCGGTGTGGATGGCGTAGGCGAAGTCCACCGGCGTCGATCCGGCGCGCAGGCTCATCACCTCGCCTTTCGGCGTGAACACGTACACCTCGGTGGGCGCGAGGTCCACCTTGAGGTCCTTCAGGAACTCGCGGGAGTCCTGCGTCTCGCTCTGCCAGTCGATCATCTGGCGCAGCCAGGCAAGCTGCTGGTCGAGAGCGTCTCCGCCCTTGCCGCCCTTTTCCTTGTAGCGCCAATGGGCGGCCACGCCGTACTCGCTCGTCCGATGCATGTCCTCGGTGCGGATCTGCACCTCGAGCGGCCGGCCCGCCGGACCGATGACCGTGGTGTGCAGGCTCTGGTACATGTTGAACTTCGGCATGGCGATGTAGTCTTTGAAGCGCCCCGGCATGGGATGCCACAGCGTGTGCACCGCGCCAAGCGCCGAATAGCAGTCCTTCACCGACTTCACGATGATGCGCACCGCGATGAGGTCGTAGATCTCCGAGAAGCCCTTGCCCTTCTTGGTCATTTTCTGGTAGATGGAGTACAGGTGCTTCGGCCGGCCCATGATCTGGGCCTGGATGCCCACCTTCTCCATCTCGTCGTGCAGGATCTCGATGATCTGGTCGAGATAGCCCTCGCGCTCGGCGCGGCTTTCCGTGACCATGCGCGACACCTGCTTGAACTTGTTGGGCTCCAGGTAGAAGAACGACAGGTCCTCAAGCTCCCACTTGATGTTGTTGATGCCCAGGCGGTGCGCGATGGGCGCGTAGATTTCCAGCGTCTCGCGCGCTTTGAAGATGCGCCGGTCCTCGCGCAGGGCGCCCAGCGTGCGCATGTTGTGCAAGCGGTCGGCCAGCTTGATGACGATGACGCGGATGTCCTTGCTCATGGCCACGAGCATCTTGCGGATGGTGGCGGCCTGCTCGTCGGAAAGGCTCTCCACCTCGATGCGCGTGATCTTGGTGACGCCCTCCACGAGCTGGGCGATCTCGGGGCTGAACTCCTCCTCCACCTGCTCGCGCGTGACCGTGGTGTCCTCGACGGTGTCGTGCAGCAGCGCGGCGCACAGCGTCTCCACGTCCATGCGCAAGTCGGCCAGGATGATGGCCACCTCCACCGGGTGCGCCACGAACGGCTCGCCGCTCTTGCGGCACTGGCCCGCATGCGCCTCGCTCGCGAACGAGAACGCCTTGGCGAGCAGGGCCTCGTCCTCTTCGGAGAGGTACGTCGACGTGAGGCGCTGCAGCTCGGCGAAGCGTTCTTCGGGCGTCTTCGAAGACGACCCGTCCTTCTTGGCATCGGACGCGAACGACTTCTCGACCACATGCGGGCGGCCGAGCAGGTTGTCTTCCACGGTCTGCCGGCCCGTTCCCGGTTCTGGTGCCGAGCCCAGCAGCTCTTCTTGTCCGTCTTTGCCCATCGTCATCCTCCTCTCCAACTCGCATGCGCGCCGATGCGGCGCAAGCGCTCATGCGCGCCGCATCGGCCGTCCCTTCGCCGACCTGCGCGGAGCGCGGCGACGCGGGGGTTCTTCGCTTACTGGGCTTCGCTCGGCAGGATGGGCCGAGAAACCCGTCTATGCAGGCTATCAGAATCGCTCTTCATCGCCCAGTCCCTGAACGCGTGGAATATCGCGCGCTCCCCCAAACCTTCACGGTATCGTACGCTGTCCGTCAACTCCACCTTGTCCTGCGTTTCCACGACGTGGATGGAGCGGGCCATGCCGCCGTCGCCGAACGCGGTGCGCGTCTCGACGAGCCCCAGCTCGCGGAACACCGCCACGCCGCATGCGGCGGAGGCCGGGCTCACCGGGAACACGTCGGTGCTGGCAGCGGCCGCCAGCTCGGCGTTGCTCATGGTGAAGAAGGCCGTCTGGCTGTCCCGTTGGATGGAGCGCAGCTTCCGGTACACCTGCGCGAGGCAATCGTGGTCCGGCGTCATGTCGCGCAGGATGCGCTCGTTGATGCCGGCGTCGTTGCGGCCGAACAGCAGATGGATGCACGCATCCTGCCCGTCACGGCCCGCGCGGCCGCTCATCTGGTTGAACTCGATCTCGTTGAACGGCAGGTGGTACAGCACGACATGGCGGATGTTGGGGATGTCCACGCCCTCGCCGAAGGCCGACGTGGCCACGAGCACCGACAGCGCGTCGGTGCGGAACAGCTCTTCGATGCGCTTGCGCTCGGCGCGCGAAAGGCCCGCGTTGTAGAACCCGACGAGGGGCGCGAGCTGCGGCACGCGCTTGCGCAGGGTGCGCGCCACCGCCACCGACTGCTCGCGCGAGTTCACGTAGATGACCGTCTTGTCGCCCGACGCGATGAGGGTTGCGAGGTAGGTGTCGCGGTTGCGCAGGTTGCGCTGGTCGTCCACGCGCAGGTTCGGGCGGCTCGACGAATCGTATACGCAGGCGTCGATGGGCAGCTCGCGCTTGATGGCCGCGGCCACCTCGTCGTCGGCCGTGGCCGTGAGCGCGAGGACGGCAGGCGCCGGATCGCCCAGACGGGCGATGGCGGAACCGATGGCAGCGTAGGCGACGCGCTGCCCCGCCTTCGCCGTGCCCACATGATGGGCCTCGTCCACCACGACGAAGCGCACGCGCCCGGTGCGCGCGAACTCGTCGGCATGCCACGCCAAGAACTCGGGCGTGGTGAGCGCGATGTCGTAGGTGCCGTCGGCCAGCCCCGCGAACGCCTGGCGGCGCTCGTCGGGCGTGCTCTCCCCCGTGAGCGTGACCACCCCGATGCCGAACGCGTCGAGGGCTTCGCGCAGATGGAACGCCTGGTCGGCGATGAGCGCGCGCAGCGGGTACACGAACAGGCTCGCCTCCCCGTGCGCAAGGGCCCGCGTGGCCGCGTGCACGTGGAACGTGAGCGACTTGCCGCGACCCGTGGCCATGACGCCCAGCACGGAGCGGCCCGCGCGCAGATGCTCGAGGATGGCGCGCTGCGCGTCATGCAGGGGCCGGTCTCCGATGATGGCGCGCACCACCTCTTGGGCAAGCCCGGCAGGATCCTCGCAGGCCTTGCGTTCCCAGCATGCGCGGTTCTTCTCGCGTTCGGCTTCGTAGGCCTCGACGTCCTCGGGGCGTGGCGGCGTGGTGGCGCACAGCTCCGCATCGCTCGTGGCGTACAGGTCGGCGACGAAACTGAGGCTCTCGGGGTTGAGGCACGCTTCAAGGGCCGCGCATGTGCGGGCGGGCGCGAGCGACTGCAGCATGGCCTTGACCGAACGGCGCCCGCGCCACTCGTCTATCTGCACTTCGAACGCGGCGTTCACCACGCTGTCGGTGTGCATGAGCGTCTCGATGTCCGAGCAGTGGAACATGATGCCGGCCACGGTGGCACGCCCGTCGGCGAGCGTGCACGAGAAGTGGTTCTTCTCGGCGCCCACCGCGCGGCAGTTCGCCAGCGTCACGTCGCGCGCAAGATACACCGGCACGCGGTGCTCCTGGCCGAACGGCGCCAGGGAGTCCAGCATGCCCACGCTTTCAAGGGTGAGCTCGTCCAGTTCCACGCACGAGTCGATCTCGATGAGCGGGTGGAACGCGCCTTCGGGCAGCTCGTCCATGTAGGCCGCAAGGCGACGCTCGAACTCCGGGAGGTTCTCGGCCGGCAGGGTGACGCCCACGGCGGCCTCGTGGCCGCCAAAGCGCGTGAGCAGGTCCGACGCCCCCTCCACCGCTTTGAACAGGTTCACCTGCCCCACGCTGCGGCCCGAGCCGCGCGCCTCGTCGCCGTCGATGGTGAACAGCAGCGTCGGCACGCCGTAGGTGTTCACCAGCCGGCTTGCCACGATGCCCTTCACCCCTTCGTGCCAGCTTTCGCCCGACACCACGAGCGCGCGCTGGCCGCGGTATATCTCGGCCGCCTGCGCCTTGGCGATCTCGGAGAGCTCGGCTTCGATGGTGCGGCGCTGGTCGTTCACTTCCTCGAGCCGGGCGGCCAGTTGGTTGGCCTCCTCGAAATCGTCGGTGAGGAGCAGGTCGAGCGCGAGCTGCGCATCTCCCATGCGGCCGGCGGCGTTCAGGCGCGGGATGATGGAGAAGCTGAGGTTCGTGGCGCTCACCGGCTTGTCGGCCGCGCCCGCCGTGGCCAAGAGCGCCGCGATGCACGGACGGGGCGCCTTGTTCATGCGCGCGATGCCGTCCGAGACGAGCGCGCGGTTCTCGCCGCGCATGGGCATGAGGTCGGCCACCGTGCCCAGCGTGGCGAAATCGGTGTAGTCGCGCCACAGATGCGGCTGGCCGAAGCGGCCCCCCAGCACCTGCACGAGTTTGAGCGCGACCCCGACGCCGGCCAGGATGGCGCTTTCGCAGCCTTCGTCGCACTTCGGATCGGCCACGGGCACGCCCTCGGGCACAAGATCGACCGGTTCGTGGTGGTCGGTGATGGCCACGCCGACGCCCAGCTCCACGAGCGTTGCCGCCTCCGCCTTGCAGGCGATGCCGCAGTCCACCGTGACGACGAAGTCGGGGTCGAGCGTGCGGACGCGCGCGATGGAGGCGTCCGTGATGCCGTAGCCCTCTTCGAAGCGCCGCGGGATGAACGGCGTCGCCTTCGCCCCGAGCGCGCGCAGGCCGCGCGTGAGCACGGTGGTGGCGGAGATGCCGTCCAGGTCGAAGTCGCCGAACACGACGATGCGGCCGTCCCGCTTGATGACGGCCTCCAAGGCGTCGGCGACGTCGGCAAGGCCGGGGATCGTGTAGGGATCGAGCCAGTCGCGGTCGAGCGAGGGCGCAAGGAAGCGCCGGGCGACGGCCGGATCGTCGAACCCGCGCGCGACGAGCGTGGCCGCGATGAACCGGGGAAGGCCGAGCTCCGCCTGGAGCCGCGCAACGGACGCAGGATCGGCCGCTTTGATGTTGAACTGGGCAGACATGGGCGCTGATACCTCACATGCGAGAGTTTGAATAGTTCGCCTCGTATTGTCCCACAATCAAGTGGAAGTTGCACCGTAGATTGAAGGAGCGGCGCAACGGGCCGCTGCTGCGCTGCGATATAATGGGCGGACCGGTGCGCCGAAAGGGGAGGCGTGCCGCACCGGTTTTGCAAGGAGGCGCGATGAATCTCGCTCATCTGCACTATTTCTATGCCGCTGCACGGAACGGAAGCTTCTCGCAGGCGGCGAAGCAGCTGTTCGTCGCCCCGCAGACGATCTCGACGGCAGTTGCGGCACTGGAACGCGAATGGGGCTTGTCCCTATTCGACCGCAAAGCCTCGGGCATCGAGCTCACTGGAGCGGGAGCCGCCATGCTCGATCAAGTCGCCGTCGTCATCGAAGACTTGGAGGCGCTTGCGGCGCGTGCACGCCAAACGCGCGCCGCGGCATCCGAAACCGTGACGTTCGCCTATGCGTCCGCCTCCCTCCCAAGCGAGGGAGGCCCGCTCTCCCTTGCCGACCTGGAGCGGTTTCGCATCGCGCATCCGCATGTATCGCTCAACGTGTTCGAGCTGACAAGCGATGCCTGCGTAGAAGCGGTCGCCAGCCATCAGGCCCACCTGGCGTTCGCGGCCACGTCCTCCGCCCCTGCCGACGTTGAAAGCGCATGCATCTCGCGCGGGTCGTTTCTCGTCGGAGTATCGCGGAAGCATCCGCTCGCGAACCGGGAGGCGCTGTCGTTCGCCGATCTTGAGGACGTCCCCATCTTCGCACCTCCCGATTTGAACCTCACGTACAGCCGCATCACCGAGCGCTGCCGCGCCTACGGATTCGAGCCCCGTTTCTCCACGATGCCGTTCAGCGTGGACAACGCACGGGAATTCGTGAAGGAGAACCGCGGGGTTTCGTTCACGCCGCGGTTCTTCGCGGAGGACGAACGCTACAGCGAAGGCCTGAACGCCGTGTTCCTGCCCCTTGCAGCAAAAGACGATTTCTCACTGCCACTCTACCTTGTCTGGCGCAAAGGCGTTGCGGCTGACGCAAGCGCAGAACTGCGCGATTTCATCCTGAAGCGGTTCGGAGCCTCGCCTGGACAGCAGGAGAACCGCGCCTGACGCGCTCGGAGCCCTTCGATGCGATACAAGTCCGCCTCCCCACCATAGACGCAGGCGGCCCAAAAAACGCGGGCCGCCTGCAAAGGGAGGGGGGGATTGGTTCCGTTGTTTCAGCTCGCTCTAGGCTTCGGCCGCCGTCGTGCCCGCAAGGTAGCCGGACGCGAAGCAGAAGCCTTGGGCCGAACCGCCCTCGTAGTACGGCACCGCCCAGAAGTCGCCATCCGCGCCTGCCACGAACAGGCCGTCTATCACGTTGCTCTCGGCATCGAGGGCCCGGCAGCACTCGTCGGTCTTGATGCCGCCCAGCGTGAGCCATGCTGCCACGTTCAGCTCCACAGCATAGAACGGGCCGGCCTCGACGGACTTCAGGAAGTCGACCGACTTGTACATGAGCTCGTCGTTGCCCGAAGCGCAATACTCGTTATACGCATTCACCGTCGCCTCAAGGGCGGGCAGCTCGGCCTGCTCGGCCAAGGAGGCGATATCGTCAGCCTTCCATGCCCAGCCTTCCGCCACGGCGGACTCGAGCGTTTCGGCAGTGGAGGTCAGGGTGACCCCTTCGAAGCTCATCTGCACCACCGGCGCCATGTTGGCGTACGCGGACGGCGCCACGAAATCCACAAGCGGAGTGCTCATCAGCTCGTCGACTTCCGCCTGATCGAGAATCACGTAGTACGTGCTCTCCCGCAGAAGGGGCTCCGCGCAGTACATGGTCTCGGTCGCCATCTTCCCTTCGTCCATGAACCGCACGCCGTCCTTGTTCACGAACAGGCCGCCCAGCAGCGGCAGGCAATGCAGCGGCGTGGTGTTGTAGTCCTGGCCCACGAAACGCGTCGTCGCGTTGACGTTGCATGCGCCCGACTCGTTGATGGACGTGCTGAAATTCTTGCCCATCTGGGCGCCCGCAGCCAGCGCCATGGAAATGCCGGCGCCGTCGTTGCGCTGGTTGCCAGGGCCGTACATGCGTGCGCCGGCAAAGTAGCGTTCCACCATTTCAATGTTCTGGATGAAGCCGCCCGTGCAGACGATCACGCTCTTGGCTTCGAGATCGATCTGCTGCCCATCGGCGTCGACGTAGCGCACGCCCTTCACAGCGCCGTCCTCGAGCAGAAGCGAGGTCGCCTCGCATTCCCAGCGCGAATCCACGCCGTACTGGTCCATGCAGCCCTGCAGCTGCGCGCCGCGCTCGGTGCCGCTCGTCGCCCAGATATGACCGCCCCGGTTGAGCAGACCCATGCTCTCATCCGCCTCAGCGAAGGGAAAGATGAACTGCGCGCCCGCCTCCATCGCCAGATCGATGGCCTTGCCGCTGGCGGGCAGCAGGTTGCGCAGGGCACGCGCGTTGCTCTGGTAGTGCGTGCCCGACCAGATGAAGTCGAACATCTCGGCAACGGTCAGATGGTTGTCGTACTTCAGCTCCTCGGCCGACTCAATGGCCCAAATGCCAGCCGTGTTGACCGCGTTGGTCGCATTAATGCTGTTCACGCAATCGATTCCTACGACGTTCGCTCCGGCCTGCGCGGCAGCCGACGAGGCAACCACGCCCGACACGCCCATGCCGACCACTGCGACGTCGCACGTTTCGGTGCGGTCGGCAGCCGGCAGCTCTTCCGAAGCGGCGTCAGCGCCTTCGGGTGCATTCGATTGGCCTTCGCTCTGCGGCGCACAACCGGCAAGTCCCGCCGCCCCCAACGACAACGCGCCCAAAGCGCCCAAGCCGATGAACGAGCGGCGCGAAAGCGCCGGCGCGCCTTCGGGTGCTTCGGAGCCTTCGGGTGCGTGCGTGATGTTCGTCTTCATGGCAATCCCTCCTCGGGTTCATGCGAATCCCCGCCTCCCATGCGGGGCCTTGCCTCCATCATAGGAAGCCGATCGGAAAACGAGACCATGTAAAAACCAGGGAGGCCATCAAAAGTATTTGCAGCCCGGACCAATCAAGTCCCAGCGACTTCCTGACGGCGGTCGAGCGGTTCGCGCGGACCGGCATTTGGTGGACCAGCAGGCGCCTCCGATTCGGGGGCCGCATGGGCGGATGCAGATCGAGTCCCGTTTCCTGAGCAGAAATCGAGGTAGGGAACGCGCTCTGGCGCTCCAAGTCCCGTGAAACGCGCCTGCGCGCGCCCTTTTTTCGAGTTGCTCGCACGACCGGCAACCGCGACCTGGGGAAACGTTGCAGGCTCGATTCGGACCGCATACCCTACCTCGATTTCTGCTCCGAAAAACGGGCTTGGCTTGCACTCGGAGCCGAGAGACGCAGGTCCACCTGCGCTCGGGATGCTGCGCTCGCGCGCTCAGCCGCTAATGAGCTACACTTGCATGCACACCGTACGCACTGCGGAAGGGCGCACATGAACACCGCAATCGACATCGAGCAATCGGAGGAAGCCGGCATCGCCTCCGACGCAGAGCAACCTGGCGAACAGCATAAGGGGCTGAGCTACCTGCTCATGGCCGGCCATCTTTGCACCGACCTCAACCAAGGCGCGCTCACCGCGGTGTTTCCCTTCCTCGTCGTCTTCAGCGGCTTCTCGTACACCGAGGTGGCGTTCCTCGTGTTCGCCTCCAACGCCGTCTCAGCCGTCATCCAGCCCTTGTTCGGGTGGCTGGGAGACCGGCGCGAACGGCCGTGGCTCATGGCGCTCGGCATGTTCCTGGCGGGCGTCGGCCTTGCGGGCGTGGGCCTGCTGGACAGCTATCCGCTCATCATCGCATCGGCCATGCTGAGCGGCCTGGGCGTGGCCATGTTCCATCCCGAAGGCGGCCGCTTGGCCAACCTGGTCGCCGGCAAGAAGAAGGGCTCGGGCATGAGCATCTTCGCCGTGGGCGGCAATCTGGGCTTCGCGGTGGGACCGATGCTCGCGGTGGCGGGCATCGGGGCGTTCGGCCTGCAGGGAACGTTCGTGTTCCTGGTCCCCTCGACCGTCTGCGCGATCGTGTTCCTTGCCATGAACGGGCGTTTTTCCCAGTTCGGCCTGGTGGATGAGGAAGTTGCGGCCGACCCCGACCAGCGCGACCATTGGGGGCTGTTCGCGCTCGTGATGGCGGTCCTCTCGTCCCGCTCCATCATCTACTACGCCATCACCGCCTACGCGGCGCTGTTCATCGTCGCCGAACTCGGCCAGGCCGAAGCGGTGGGATCCATCATGATCACCGTGTTCGCTACGTTCTCGGCCGTTGCCACGGTGCTCTCGGGCCGCGTCGCAGGACGCGTGGGCGTGCAGCGGCTCATGCAAGGCACCTACGTCGTGTTGGCAGCGCTGCTGGTGTGCTTCGCCCTCAGCCGCGTGCTGCCGCTTTCGGTGCTCGTGCTGGCGCTCATCGGCTTGTCGCAGGCCATATCGTATCCCTCGACCGTCGCGCTCGGCCAAAGCTTCGTGCCCCGGCACCTGGGCATGGCATCGGGCCTTTCGTTCGGCGTGGTCGTTTGCGTGGGCGGCATGTTCTCTCCCATCCTCGGCGCCATAGGCGATACCGTCGGCCTGACGACCGTCATGTTCCTAATAGCCGGATTCGCCTTGCTCGCAGCGGGCATCAGCGCGGTCATCGCCCGCCTTGTGCCGCACGCGCGCGTGCAGTAGGGGCTTGTCCTCAGAATGTGACGCCCAGATAACGTCACGACGCGAAGAAAAACGAACTGGCAGCGCTTCGCCCCCCGTCCCTTTCCGTCCGCCGAACAAGGAGCGATACTGCATACCTATCTCTCACAAGCGTCCGGAATGGCCGGACGCACCCACGCAGAAGGAGCACATCATGTGGATTTCCGCTCGCAACCAGCTCAAGGGCACCGTTTCCCACATCACTGACGGGATGGCAAACGGGATCGTGACCATCGACCTGGGCACCGCATCCGTGAAGGCCGACATCACCATGGACGCCATCGACGCCCTCGACCTTCACGACGGCATGACCGCCTTCGCCGTCATCAAAGCCAGCAATGTCATGTTCGCCGCCGGCTCCGAGCCCATCAAGAACCTGTCCGCCCGCAACCAGCTGCCCGGCACCATCGTCGCCGTCATCAAAGGCGCCGTGAACGGCCATGTCTCGATCGAACTCGACGACGGCAACGTGATCATGGGCTCCATCACGAACGAGGCCATCGAGGAGCTGGGCCTGGCCGAGGGCGGCAAGGCCGTCGCTATCGTGAAGTCCACCGACGTCATGGTGGGCACCGAGGAATAGCTTCTCCCGCACGCTTCCTTGCGATGCGAAGAAGGCGGGCGTCCCGACGGCGTCCGCCTTCTTCGCGCTCGGCTGCATAAACCATGCGTGGAGCAGAACCGGCTGCCCTATTCCAGAAACAGGGCACTCGTCGGCTCAAGTGCTTGGACGATCTCCTCTTCTGCTTGTTCTTACTCCCTCTTTGCGCGCGCAACCGCAGGCATCGCCGCGCCGGATGCGCGGCGCAAGCTCCGCGGGCGGGACGGGCCGCCCGTGCGCCGGCGCCCCGCGGCCGCCCTGGCGGCCGCGGCCGGCCCTTGAGCGCGCCGGAACCCCCCGCTCGTGGCAGAAAACGACGGTGATCTGCTGTTCGAAGGGGCCGATTCGGCCGTGCGCGCCGCCCTCGGTTCCAGCCTTCTCCGTTTTGCCTGGTCATCGGGATGGCGGGAAATCCGGCTTCCGGATACCTCCCTGCGCGAAGGCAAACTATCGTCACTTCCTGCCACGAGAAGCCAATTTCGCAACATCGTGCACCAAAGGGCTATTCAGAACAACTGTTTGCAAATTGAGCTATGCCGTACTTCTACCGGTTGCGAGCACCGTGTGTGCACGATTCGCTGCACACGGCGCAGCGAATCCCTTCCTCACGCAAAGCGGGGCCGGACTCTTCCGAATCCGGCCCCGCTCTCCATCGGGCGCCTGCCGCTGCCATGCTGGTGGTAGGGTGCGATCGTGCTGGCCGCGCGCCCGCTCTCAATCCGACGCGAACGTCGGGGATTAAGCGACCACCTGGGATTTCATCTCGTTGATCTTCCGGAACACCGCCGCAGCGCCGCTCGTGACGTTCACGGTGCCGTCCGGGCCCGCCTCCAGCATCGTGGGCGCCTGCATGATGCGGTAGCGCTGCGCGAGCTCCACGTTCTCCTCGGCCAGAAGCTCCTCGAAGGCGATGCCGGCCGCTTCCATTTCCGCAGCCGCGAACTTGCAGTTCGGACACGTGCGCGTGGCCACCAGGTACAGGCCTGCAGGAAGCGCGCTGCCCTCGACGACCGAAGCGCCGGCTGCCGCCGCGGAAGCCTCGACGGGCGCGGCCGCCGTCTCGCCGCCGGACACCGTCACGTGCGAGCCCGCCTGCCCAGCCGTCTCAGCGGCCGCGGCCGTCACCACGCCGGCGCGCGTCAGATGCGAGTGCGCAAGGTCGTACTCCACGCGGTCGGCGAACTCCTGCGACTTGCCGTCGTTCCAGTTCTTCACCGGGCGGTAGTAGCCGGTGATGCGCGAGTACACTTCCGTTTCCTCATGGCAGCAGGGACACTCGTACACCTCGCCAGCGATGTAGCCGTGGTTCTTGCACACGGAATACGTGGGCGACATGGTGTAATACGGCAGCTTGTAGTTCTCGGCGATCTTGCGCACCAGCGTGGCCGTGCTCTGCCAGTCGGGCAGCTTCTCGCCCAGAAACGCGTGGAACACCGTGCCGGACGTGTAGAGCGTCTGCAGCTCGTCCTGCACGTCGAGCGCGCTGAAGATGTCGTCGGTGTAGCTCACCGGCAGGTGCGAGGAGTTTGTGTAGTACGGCTTGCCCTGGTCGTTGGCGGTGACGATGTTCGGGAACTGCTCCTTGTCGTGCTTGGCGAAGCGGTACGTGGTGCTCTCGGCGGGCGTGGCTTCCAGGTTGTACAGGTCGCCGTATTCCTCCTGGTAGTCGGCCAGACGCTCGCGCATGTGGTTCAGCACGTCCTTCGTGAACGCCTGCGCGGCCTCCTGCGTCATGTCGGCGCGCAGCCAGCCGGCGTTCAGGCACGCCTCGTTCATGCCCACCAGCCCGATGGTGCTGAAGTGGTTCTCGAACGTGCCCAGGTAGCGCTTCGTGTAGGGATAGAGACCCGCGTCCAGCAGGCGCGTGATGACCTCGCGCTTCGTGTGCAGCGAGCGCGCGGACACGTCCATGAGGTGGTTGAGGCGGCGGTAGAAGTCGGCCTCGTCCACCGCCTGGTACGCGATGCGCGGCATGTTGATGGTCACGACGCCGATGGAGCCTGTGGACTCGCCCGAGCCGAAGAACCCGCCCGACTTCTTGCGCAGCTCGCGCAGGTCGAGGCGCAGGCGGCAACACATGGAGCGCACGTCGGAGGGCTCCATGTCGGAGTTGATGTAGTTGCTGAAGTACGGCGTGCCGTACTTGCTGGTCATCTCGAACAGCAGGCGGTTGTTCTCGGTGTCGCTCCAGTCGAAGTCGCGCGTGATGGAGTACGTGGGAATGGGGTACTGGAACCCGCGGCCGTTCGCGTCTCCCTCGATCATAATCTCGATGAACGCCTTGTTCACCAGGTCCATCTCGGCCGTGCAGTCACCGTAGGTGAAGTCCTGCTCTTCGCCGCCCACGATGGCCGGCTGGTCGCGCAGGTCGGCCGGGCACACCCAGTCCAGCGTGATGTTGGAAAACGGTGCCTGCGTGCCCCAGCGCGACGGGGTGTTCACGCCGAACACGAAGCTCTCGATGCACTGCTTCGTTTCCTGGTAGGTCAGGTCGTCGACCTTCACGAACGGGGCAAGGTAGGTGTCGAAGCTGCTGAACGCCTGGGCGCCGGCCCATTCGTTCTGCATGATGCCTAAGAAGTTCACCATCTGGTTGCACAGGCTGGACAGGTGGCTGGCCGGCTTCGACGTGATCTTGCCGGGCACGCCGCCCAATCCCTCCTGGATGAGCTGCTTGAGCGACCAGCCCGCGCAGTAGCCCGTGAGCATGGACAGGTCGTGCAGGTGGATGTCGGCGTTGCGGTGGGCGTTGGCCACCTCGTCGTCGTAGATCTCGGACAGCCAGTAGTTCGCCGTGATGGCGCCGGAGTTCGACAGGATGAGGCCGCCCACGGAGTACGTGACCGTGGAATTTTCCTTCACGCGCCAGTCCTCCACCTTCACGTACTGGTCCACCAGGTCCTTGTAGTCCAGCAGCGTGGCGTTGGCGTTGCGCACCTTCTCGCGCTGGCGGCGGTACAGGATGTAGGACTTCGCCACGTCGGCGTACCCGGCCGTGGACAGCACCTCCTCCACGCTGTCCTGCACGTCCTCGACGCTGATGATGCCGTCTTTGATCTTAGGTTCGAAATGCGCGGTGACGTTCAAGGCCAGCAGATCGATCGTGGACGGATGATACTGCTTGTCCAACGCGTCGAACGCCTTGGCGATGGCGGCTGAGATCTTGGCGATGTCGAACTCCGCGATCTTGCCATCGCGCTTCTGAACCTCGTACATGCTTGCTCCTTTGTAACGGTGTTTCCGCAGCTTCGTCTTGCTCGCTCCGATCGGCCGGCGCCCCGAGCGCTCACGCTTTTTCGACGGCCTGTTCGTCGGATCTTGTGCGATGCATTCCACCCTACCAGCGCCGATGTGACCAGTCAATGGATGTAAACCACATGTTGATGATAGAAACACATTCGATAACAAGATGTAGTGGTTCTCTTGCCGGCGCATCGCACACGGGATCAAGCGGGAGCCGTATGAAAACCGACCTGCGGCAACAGCTTGAGCGCACCGGGCGAAGACGGCCGATAAAGGGCCTGCGGCGGAGCGCGAGCCGGGCCGTGGCGTCTCGGCGTTGCATCTTCGCGCGCGCTCGTCTAAAGTTGCAGGCGACCGGCGAGCGCATGGTCTGCGACGGCGGGCGGCGATCAACCAACACCGGAAGGGAAGCGCCATGACCGAACAAGCTCGACCGCTGAGATGGATCGTCCCCGTGGCCTACGCGGTGTCGGCCAACCTGCTGTTCGCCATCCCCTTGGCGGCCGGATCGGGCGACGCCGACGGATCGGGCCCGCTCAGCTGGGTGGAGACCGCGAGCTTCGTCGCCCTGTGCGTCCTGTTCGTGGCGAACGTACTGGAGTGCGCGATCCTCACCGCACGGGATGTTTTCGGCCTGCGCGCCTTCTCGCGCCGCACCATGCTCATGATGAAGCTGGGCCTCATCCCGTTCTTCCTCTTCGGCGGCTTGGTCATGCTCTTCCTCATGGTGCTCTCGATACATCCCGTGCTGGCCGTAGCGGGCTGGATCAGCCTGCCCGTTGCCGCTGCGTTCGGCTGGCTGATCATGATGGGCGGCTCGGCATGGGCCATCACGTACGCGCTGGAACTGCGCCGCGCCGGGTTCATATCCACCGGCGAGTGCGCCGCGCATGTGGTCCTGCAGCTGTTCTTCTTCGCCGACGTGGTGGATGCCGTCGTCCTGTTCGCGCGCGGACGCAAGCGCGAACGGATTTTCACGGGCGGGGCCGGACCGTGCGCCTAGCGGGAATCCAGAAGCTCACGCTGCTCGACTTTCCGGGCAAAACGGCCGCGACGGTGTTCACGCCCGGCTGCAACTTCCGCTGCCCGTACTGCCACAACGCCGACCTGGTGGCGGAAGGCGCCGCGAACGGCCCGGCGGGCTGCGGCGGCCAGGAACCCGGCATCGCCCCTGAAGACGTCCTCGCCTTCCTCGACAAGCGCCGGGGACTGCTGGACGGCGTGTGCATCACCGGCGGCGAGCCGCTTCTGCAGCCCGGATTGGACGATTTCTGCGCCTCTGTCAAAGAGCGCGGCTTCGCCGTGAAGCTGGACACGAACGGGAGCTTTCCCGACCGGCTGCGCGCCCTCGTGGAAGCCGGGCTGGTCGATTACGTGGCCATGGACGTGAAGAACGCGCCCGAACGCTACGCGGAGACCGTCGGAGCCGGCGCGGGCGGCGCGAAGGACCCCCGCGACGCTTCCCAAGCGGAAGACGGGGGTCCGTGCGCGGGCGCGCCGGCGGAAGGAGCGGGCGCGCCGCGGCGGAGCTTCGACCATTCGGCCGTGCGCGCATCCATCGACTATCTGCTCTCGGGGCCCGTGCGGTTCGAATTCCGCACGACCGTCGTGCGCGAGCTGCACACCGCCGACGACTTGCTCGAGCTCGCACGATGGATAGAAGGCGCGCCCGCCTGGTTCCTGCAGAACTTCGTCGAGAGCGAGAACGTGCTCGTGGGGGCCGGGACGTTCCACCCGTGGGACGCCGATGCGCTGCGGGGCCTGCTGCCGGCCTTGCAGGCCTTCGTGCCGTCCGCTTCGCTGCGCGGCATGGAATAGCGGCGCGGACCGCGCGGAGCTGCGCCGAAGACCGCGCGGACGAATCCACGACGAGCGCGGGCGGGCCGATTCCGCACAGTCGAAGGCCGATCAACACGGAACGAACTTCCGCACGGCATGCTGCGCTCATCCGAATCCCCAGCACCTACCGCGGTGCCGGCGCAGGCGACGTATCCGATCAGGAACCGCTCTTTCACATCCGCAAGTCGGCGAATCGGTCGGACATGCCGGACACGGCATGCCACTGGCGCATCATGTAGTGGCGCAGCGGCCGGACCGCGTGTTCGTAGGCGGCATGGGCCGCCTCGGGCGCAGCGCTCGCGGATGCCTGCGATGCGAGCGCATCCGAAACGGCAAGCGCGACCGAGCGGCCGGACTCGACCGCCGAGGAAATGCCCTCCCCCATCGGGTTGAGCAGGCCGGCCGCTTCTCCGGCGACGAAAACGCGCCCGCTGCCCAAGTCGAGCGGACAGCCGGGCCGGACGCGGGGCATCGCCCACTTCTCGGCTCGGACGATGCGGTCGACGCGCATGCCGAAAAAGCGCTGCAAATGCCCGTAGAACGCTTCATGACACGGCCGAATGCTCACTGCGTCCCGAACCGCGGTCCCAACGACCAGCAGGCCGTCCTTTACATTGGCCCATGCGTCGTATTCGGAGAACTCGGGCTGCAGGAACGCATGGAAGCACAGCGGATCGAGCGCGCGCCCATCGGCCTCGCCTTCGCAGAAAGCCTGGTACGTGATCGTCGCGCATCGAGCGTCGGAATCGCTCGAACGCCGCAGATAGCCCGTCACCCCGTCGCACAACACCAGGTAGCGCGCATGCACGCGGTACGCGCCCTCGGCGCCTTTGAGCGTGGCCGCAACGCCTGCAGCTTCTTCGCCGAAGAAGACGAGCGAGGTCGCTTCGCGCAGCGTCGCCCCGGCATCGACAGCGCGCCCCGCCATCCAGGCATCCAGCCGATCGCGCCACACGTTCAGCGCCTTCTGCCCGGACTCCTGACGCCGGCCGCTTTGGTCGTACATCACCAGGCCGCGGCAGTCGTCGGGCACGCAGCGGGCCGCGGTCGGCACAGGCCCGCCGAACACGTCCTCAATCGAGCGGATGGCCGCTTCGATGAGCATGCCCGAGCACGACTTGTTCCGCGGCAGGGCGAAGCGCTCCACGAGCAGCACGCTGGCGCCGGCTTGCGCGAGCGTGCGCGCCGCCGCGGCGCCGGCAGGGCCGGCACCCACGACAAGGACGTCGCAGAAGCTCTCGGCCGGATCGTCCGAAACGCGCTTCGCCCCGCCCGGTCGGCCTGCGCCTTCCATGTTCCGCCTCACGCCCCGCGTCGGAGCGAATCGGCCTGTTCGGGCCCGTCTTCGCACCCTTCCGCCTCCAAAGCCGATGCGGCAGGCGCGGCGGCGCGCGGTTTCAGCTCCGAGATGACCAGGCCCGCGATGGTGAGCAGCGCCCCTGCGACGATGGCCGGCGTCAACGGCTCGCCGAGGATCGCCACCGACGTGGCGATGGTCACCACCGGCACCAGGTAGATGTAGGCCGTCGTCTTCACCGGCCCGAGCTCGCGCACCGCCGTGTTCCACATGACGTAGCAGAGCGCCGAAGCGCCAAGGCCCAGAAACACCAGGTTGCCCAGCGCGAGCGGCGTGAGGACGAACGACCAATCGGGATCGAATCCCAGAAGCGGCAGGCACGGCAGCATGAAGGCCAGCCCCCAGAAGAACGTGCGGCGGGTGGCCAGCACGGTGCCGTAGCCGTGCGCCGAGATGCGCTTCGAGATGTTCGAGTACACCGCCCATACGATGGCGGCGAGCAGCGCGAGCAGGCAGCCGACAAGGCCCAGGCCGGCATCCGCGGCCCCGGCATCTGCGGGCGCGCCGGCGCCGCCGACGAAGCTGATGAGCGCGATGCCCGCGATGGCCAGCGCGAAGCCGATGAAGAACCGGCGGCCCAGCGTTCCCTCCCGCAGCACGAGCGAGGCGATCAGCCCGGTGAACAGGGGCGCCACGGCCACGATGACGCCCACGTTCGAGGCCGTGGTGTACACGAGCGCGATGTTCTCCATGAGGAAGTACAGCGTGACGCCGCAGGCGCCGGCCGCGACGAACAGCAGCTCGTCGCGCCAGCCCGCCACGCGCAAGAGGCGCGGCCGGATGGCCCACAGCGCCGCGAAGCCCAGCGCGAAGCGGAAGAACAGGATCTCGATAGGCGAGCAGCCCTCGAGCAGCACTTTCGTCGACACGAACGTGACGCCCCAGATGAGCACGGTGGCGAGCGCAAGCCCATGGCCGCGGGCCGCCGTCGATCCGGCCGGCGCGAGGCCGCCTTCGGAGGCGGGGCTCATCGCCCCTCCCTGAACATGGCGGCGTACTGGCCGGGCGTCACGCCCACGAAGCTCTTGAACGTGCGCGTGAGATGGGCTTGGTCGCTGAACCCGGCCTCCAGAGCCGCTTCGGCCGGCGCGCGGCCGCCCGCGAGCAAGCCCTTCACGCGATCGATGCGGATGCTTTGCAGATAGCGGTAGGGCGTGATGCCGTACGCGCGCGTGAACAGGCGGATGAGCTGCCACACCGAAACGCTCGCCAACGAAGCCAGCTCTTCGAGCTCCAGCTTGTCGGCAGCGTGCGCCTCGATATAGGCGCGCACGCGCTCGACGCCCGCACCGGGGCCCTCGTCGCGCACGGCCCGCATCGCGTCTTCGCCGGCTTGCCGCTCGACGATGTCCGCCGCAAGGCAGTACAGCGCCTCCTGCCGCTCGGAGAGCTGGGCGCGCGACTCGACCGAGCGGCAGAGCGCGTCGAAGTCGGCTTCCAGCACGTCGTCCTGCACCACGTGCTTCGTGAACCGCAGCCGGCCGAACCCGACCAGCTCGCTGAACACCTCGGCCATCAGGCTTTCGGGCAGGTGCAGGCTCCGGTACCGCAACGACCCCTCGATCTGGGTGCACTCGTGAGGATCGAGCGGGTTCAGGAACATGAGCGTGCCGGGGCCTATCTCGTGCTCCTCGTCCACGCAGATCAAGCTGCGCGTTCCCCGTTCCACCAGCCCGACGACGTACGCCTCGTGCACATGCCGGGGAAACTTCTGCGCCACGCCGTCGAACAGGCAGTATTCCACGCCCAGATCGCCGTCGTGCATGCACGACCTTGTCTCTTCCACGCTTCGCCCTCCGTTTCGTTCGAGCGAACCATTGTACCTCCGAAACCCGCGCGTCTCTTGAACGATATTGACGACGCGTTCCAAGGAAAGCGCGGGAGCGCCGACTACGGCGGGCGGCGTCACTCTCCGGGCAGCTTGCAGACGTCCACCCAGGAGCAGGGCGCGGCATAACGCTCGAGCTCGTCGGGGGAAAGGCCGATGGCGCTGCTGGCGCTGCCGCATGCAGGATAGACCGTGTCGAAGCGCCGCAGCGATTCGTCGAGGTAGACGTCGCACCCCTCGTTCACGGCGAAGGGGCACACGCCGCCCACCCCGTGACCGATGAGCGGCTCGGCCTCGTCGGCGGCGAGCATCTTGGCCTTCGTGCTGAACTGCGCTTTGAATTTCTGGTTGTGGATGCGCGCGTCGCCGGCAGCCACCACGAGCGCCACACGGTCCCCCACGTGGAACGACAGGGTCTTGGCGATGCGCGCGGGCTCGCAGCCCACGGCGGCGGCCGCAAGCTCCACCGTAGCGCTGGACGTATCGAACTCAAGCACCCTCTCCTCGATGCCGCGCGCTCGGAAATACGCTCTCACCTTGTCGATCGCCATACCGTGCCTGGCCTTTCCCGTCTTCGCGCCTTTTTGGGGAAGGCGCCGCTGCTCGCATTCGGACCATTGTACGCCAGGAGGCCGCCACGAGCGCCCGGCGCCGCGCAGCGGCGGCATCGGGCGCGAATGCGGCGAGACCTCACGCACGTGCCGGGCTCCAGCCGGGCGCGGGTCAGCGCATCATGCGGTTCGCAATGGAAAGCGCCGGAGGCAGGAAGAACGGCTGCAAGCGGCGGCGGACGCCGTTGAGCTCCTCGGGCACGTCGATGCGTTGCGGGCACTGCTTCGCGCAGGCGCCGCACGCGATGCAGTCGCTGGCAAGGCGCGGGTCGTCCCCCATGGCCCCCGTCGCGACGACGTACTGGTAGACGCCGGAGAACCACCCGGTCACGAAAGAGGTGTTGTACGCCGAGAACAGCGCCGGGATGTTGATGCCTTTCGGGCACGGCATGCAGTAGTTGCATCCGGTGCACGGCACCCGGTAGCTCGCGCTCACCAGATCCACCACCTCCGCCATGACGGCGCGCTCGGCCTCGTCCATGCACTCCGGCACGGCCGTCTCGGCCACCTTCGCGTTCTCGGCAAGCTGCGCCGGGTCGTTCATGCCCGAAAGCACCACCGTGGCCTGCGGATGGTCCCACACCCAGCGCAGCGCCCATGCCGTCGGCGTCCGCTCGCCGTCGGCGCGCTCGAACGCGCGCACCGCCGCGCGCGGCAGGCCGTCGGACAGCTTGCCGCCCAAAAGAGGTTCCATCACGATGACGGGAAGCTCCCGCTCGGCAGCCGCTTCGAGCCCGGCGCGCCCGGCCTGGTACTGCTCGTTCAGGTAGTTGTACTGGATCTGGCAGAAATCCCAATCGTAGGCGTCGAGCATGCGCATGAAGTCGCCTTGCGATCCGTGGAACGAGAACCCGATGCGGGCCATGGCGCCGCTGCGCTTCTTCTCGGCGATCCATGCCTCGATTCCCAGGCCGACGAGCCGCTCCCATTGGCCGAAGCTCATGATGTTGTGGACGAGGTAGTAGTCCACGCGGTTGGTCTTCAGCCGCTTGAGCTGCTCATCGAGGAAGCGATCGAAATCAGCTGCCGTCTTGCACATCCCATGGGGCAGCTTCGTTGCCACGAACACGTCGTCGCGCAGGCCGTTGCGCTCGAGGATGGTGCCAAGCGCCTCTTCGCTGCCCCGGTACAGGTAGGCGGTGTCGAAGTAGTTGACGCCGCGCTGCACGGCGTCCAGGACAAGGCGCTCGGTCGCCTTCAGGTCGATGCGACCGAGCGAGCTGCCGGGAAAGCGCATGCAGCCGAAACCGAGAACGGACAGGCGCGCGCCGCTGCGAGGATCGACTCGATATTGCATGCGGGTTCATCTCCCTTTACAATAAGTTGCACGAAGTAATTTATTGCACTATAAGTTGCGCTTTGCAACTTGTCAAGCAATCCGGAGGAACCATGGAAGAAGGACGCGCAATCGACGACAGCCCGGCCGCTCGCGCCGGGTTCAAGCGGGCGCGCACCGAAGAGCAGAAGCGCGAGCGCATGGCGGCGATCCTGCACGCGGCCGACCAGTTGCTGGACGAGCATGCGTACCGCAGCATAACCATGGCCATGGTGGCCGCCCGCCTGGGGTTCTCGCGCGCGAACCTGGTCCACTACGTCGCCACGAAGGAGGAGATATTCCTGCGGCTGTACGTCCAGGACATCGAAGGGCTCGCGGCAGATCTCGCCGCCTTCGCGGAGGCGCGGCTTTCGAAGGCCGGGGACCCGTCGTCCGGCCCCCGCGCCATCTCCGCTGACGACGAGGCTTTCGCCCGCTTCTTCGCTGCAGCTTGCGCCCGGCGCCGCAATTTCGGCCGCATCGGCGCGCTGCTGACGACCATCATCGAGACGAACGTCGACATCGAGGTGCTGGCCGCGTGCAAACGGCGCATATACGCAGCTGCGGGAGCCGCCGCGGAGCAGCTTGCCCGCCTGTTCCCCTTTTTGGCCTCCGACGACGCCCAAGAGCTGATCATGGCAGCATCGCATTACGTGGCCGGCCTCTACCCCGCAGCCCATCCGACGCCCGCGCAGGTCACGGCCCTTCTCTGCTCCGGCTCCAACGGCGCGCAGCAAGCGTTCGAGCCGACGCTCGAGCGGTTCGTCATCGTCCAGCTGGCCGGCTACCGCGCGCTTCATCGGCCGTAGCTACGAGCCAGGTTTGCCATCCGTCCCGAACCTGCAAACCGCCGCTGGATCGCTTCAGGGTTCGGGAATTCAGATGCCCGAGAAATGCCCCGCCCGATCGAACGCGGAGCCCGAACCCAACGGACAGCGCAGGCAGGGAAGCTTCCCGCACGCCGCATCCGACTCCGGCAGCCCCGCGAACGCCTTGGCGATACAGCTCCACTCGCTCTCAAGGTCGTCAGCCACGCGATTCCCCTCTTCGGTGAGGAAGACGCGCTTTCGCAATTCCGGCGCGACGAGCCCCGCGTCCTCCAGCCGACCCATCGCCTTCGACACGCTCGGCCTCGAAACCCCGAGCATACGCGCAAGGTCCGCTTGCCGAAGAATCCTTCCTTGGTCGGTTGCGCCTTTGACGACCAGCACGTAGCGCGCGAGCGACGGGGAAAGCTCCACCGCCATCATTTCACCGCCTGCACGAGACACGACGCCGACCCGATCCTGCGCCACTCGACCCGTGTGAACCAGACGCCGAGCATCTGCTTGAATTCGTCCTCGGAGTAGATGCGCACGTCCCCCTCGTGGGAAAACCGAATGAACGCGTTCATCACCGCGCGAGAAACGGAAGGCAGCGCGCAATCCCCTATGACGAAGGCTCCGCCCGGCCGCAGCACGCGCCACGTTTCGAAGACCGCCCTCTCGGGATCGGGATAATGATGGAACGAATCATTGCAGAACGCGAAGTCGAACGACTCGTCATGAAAGGGCAGCGATGCGCTATCGGCCTCAACGATGTCCGCTCGTCCGTCGACGGCCGCACGCGCTCTCTTCACCATGTTGGGAGAAATATCTACGCCGACGATCCGGCATGCCGGAACCAGGTCGAGCAGCCGGAGAGCAAGCGCCCCCGTGCCGCAACCGAGGTCGAGCACGTCGGGCGCGCCGTCGACCCCGAGGCCCGCCTCCACGAGGGCATCCGCAACATGCCCGTACAGGCCGCGAGCATGCGCCCCTTTTTCGCTCATGTCATACGTGGCGGCCTGCGCGTCGAATGCAATGCGCGATTTTTCTCGATAATCGAGGGCTTCCATGGAAACAAACTCCTTTTCTCTCAATTGAACTTTGTTCAATCATTAAACAAAAAAATAGGCAGGCTGGATTCGCTTGTGCAACCCAAATGTTTCACGTGAAACATCTGTTCGCATATTTTGAAGCCGCACGAGAAGCCAAGGCGTGAACCCGCTTCTCGTCATCGCCCCTCAATCTGCGAATCGAACAGCACGTCGATGTACTCGCGAATCTTCGTGAGGCGCTCGGGATCGGGCATAGCAGGATCCGCCATGAGACCGATCTGCCCGTATGCGATGAAGCTCACGAGCAAATCAGGATCGGCCACCGCGACCCCCTCCCTCTCGCATGAGCGCCGCAGCGCGTCTGCCAGATGGGGACACAGATAGTCGGCCAGGCGCAAAGCGAGCTGGCGATGCAGCTCCTCGTTGCCTTGAGCGTGGAAGAAGTCATGGTAGCGCAAGCTCTCCTCATCGGTCACGGAACTGAAGAGAGCATCGACTTTCTGGCGGAAGTCCAGGTCGGTTGATCGCAGCACGCGAACGTACTCGGCGGTGCATTCCTCCACGTACAACGTCATGGCCTCGTCGAACAACTTCTGCTTCGAATCGAAATAGTGGTATACGAGCCCTGGCGTGATGCCCATATGCTTGGCGATGTCGCGCAAAGACGTGCTCTCGTAGCCTCGCTCGATGAACAGCTCCATCGCTGCATCGAGGATCTCGCACTTGCGCTCCTCAGGCGCTTTCACCGTCCTCGTCATCGCCATCCCGTCCTCCCGCACCGTCTCGGACTTTCGATCCCTTTCCGTTTCTTCGCATTGTATGTCTTCATTAAACAATAGTCAATAAACAACGTTCAATGTATGGAAGCGCATCGCCGCACGGCGCTCGCCACAATGCGGCAGCCAAACGCCCCATCGCGCCCCGTCCGTCAGGCCGGCCTGCCTTCCTCGCCCGGCAGCGCGAGCTCGATGAGCAGCTCGCGGCTGCGCATCTGCGCGCCCAGCCGCATGCCCATCGCGTTCGCAAGGCTCGCGGCCACCGCAAGGCCCAGGCCGGTGCCAGGAGTGCTTCGCGAGGCATCGCCCCGGTAGAAGCGCTCGAACAAGCGGCTCGCATCGACGGCGTCAGGATCGGCCACTTCGTTCGCGAACGTCACCGTTCGACCGCGCTGCTCGATCGTCGGAGCCGACGATCCATGGCGCAACGCGTTGTCGATGAGGTTCTCGAACACGCGGGCAAGCGCCTCGGGGTCGGCGTCCGCCGTCAGCCTTTCGTCCTGGAATCGGACGGACGGCTCCCACCCTCGCTGCTCGAAGGCCGGGTACTGCCCGAGAAGCGCGCCGGCCAACACGGGCTTGACGGCCACCGGCCGCACATCGAGCGCGATGTCGGGATCGTTCGCGCGCGCATAGTCGAACAGCTGGTCCAACAGGCCGCCCATGTCGTCGAGGCGTGCGATGGCCGCATCGACGCGGCGCGCGCGGCCCGCCTCGTCCTGCTCGTCCTGCGCGAGCCGCAAATAACCTTTCGCGCCCATGAGCGGCGTGCGGATGTCGTGCGACAGGCTGGCCAGATCGCGTTGGAATTCCTGCTGGCGGCGCTGCGCTTCAAGACGCTCGGCCTGCGCGTCGTCCAGCTGGCCGTTCACGGCGCTCGCCAGCGCGGCAAGCGAGCGCCCGGGCGCCTCCGCCGTCATGCGCGCATTGCTGCGGGCGTCGCGCTCGTGCAGGAACCGCGCCATGCGGCGCAGCTCCCTTCCGTAGGCGAGCGCGACCAGCCCGGCCCCCGCAGCGAAGCAGATCAAGCAGGCGAGCACAGCGAACATCCATCGACCCTTCCAACGAGACCGCACCGAATGCAAGCCAGCATACTACACGTCCCGGCGCCGGCACACCGCAAGCGAGATGGCGCAGCACGCCGCTGCGACGACGCAGGACACGAGCGCGATATGGGCGGGAACCGACAACCCCGAAAGCGCCGCGTCGCCGACCGGGGCGAACAGCCCCACGCCGCCGGAGCCCAGCAGGTGCGCGCTGCTCGTCGGCAGCCAGCTTGCCAGGTCGGCCAGCACGGGAACCGCCGGCTGCAGCGACGATGCCGCCAGCGCGACGATCCAGTACGGCAAGCCGAACGGAATCGCCACGGCGAACACGACGGCCGCCGCCTTGCTGCGCGTCGACCATGCGACGAGAGCCGTCATGAGCACGTACGCCACGGCCTCGAGCCAGGCGAGCCCGAGCCATGTCCAGTACTCGCCCACGGTTTCAACGCGCTGGTACGCGGAACCGAACACCGCGAACGACGCATCCGCGACGAACGCCCCCGCAAGCAGGAACGCCGCGCACAGAAGGCCGCACAGCGCGAGCCGTTCGACGAAGTACGGCGCACGACGAGGCCGCCCCGCGAACACGCTCTTCGCGAACCCCGTCTCGTAATCGCCCGCGAACAGCAGCGCCACCATGATCGAGACGATGATGGGCAGGACCCCTCCTTCGATGAGCAGCTGGGCGTACGTGTGCGTGCGCGAGTCCCAAGCCAGCTCGCTCGTGGTTGAAGCGCCGGGAAGCGTCGTCCCGAACCACACGAACCAGCCCGAACCTGCGGCCAGCACGACCAGGCATCCCAGCGCGACCCACAGCATCTTGCCGTGCACGAGCCGGTACAGATCGGATTTCAGCAGGTTGTACATGACCGGAACCACCCTTCTTCCAACGTTTTCGGCGGGGCAACCGAAAAGCGGCCGCTCCGCAAGCCCTCCGGCGCCACCTCAGACGTCCCTGCGCTTGCACGCCGTCAGGGAGAGAGCCGCGCATGCCGAGATGACCGCGCAGGACACGAGCGCGATGTGGCCGGGAGCCGCCAAACCGGGCAGCACCACGCCCTGCGAGGACGAGAACAGATCGAGCGCGCCCGAACCCAGCAACCGCGTGCAGCTACGGGGAAGCCACAGCACCGCTTCGACAAGCATCGGGAACGCAGGCGCAAGGGCCTGGGCGGCCAGCATGATGAGGGATGCCGCTATCCCGCCCGCCACCACGACGGCCGCTGCGACGGCCGCCGCTTTGCTGCGGGTCGCCCATGCCACGACCGCGGTGATGAGAACGTAGGCCATGGCGTTCAACCACGCCAGGCCGGCCCACGCCCAATACTCCCCCATCGGTTCGACGCGCTCGATCGAGAACCCCGCAATCGCATAGCCCGCATCGACGGCAAGCATGCCGACCAGCAGGAACAGCGCGCACGCCGCACCGCACAGCACGAGCTTCTCCGCGAAGTACGAAGCCCGGCGCGCACGCCCCGCGAACACGCTCTTCACGAATCCCGTGTCGAAATCGCTCACCAGGAACAGCGCCGCGAACAGGGCGGCGAGCATGTTCAGCACGCCCCCCGTCACGAACGTCTGCCCGTAGGCGTACGTGCGGCTGTCGATCGATTTGTCGTTGAGCATGGCCACTTCCTCGCCGGTGAGATCGGCGTCGTTCGACGTGGACAGCTCCCCCGAAGCGCCCGGCGAATCAGCCATGTTCTGCGCCGCCTGCTCGTTCACCATCTGGGCGAATTCCGGCGTGGTGCCGAACCACACCAAGCCCACCGCCCCGGCTACGAACACCAGCAGCGCCACCGTCAGCACCCACAGCATCTTGCCGTGCATGAGCCGGTACGCATCCGATTTCAACAGGTTAAACACGAGGACCACCGCCTTGCGCCCGCGGCGCCGGCGCCGCAGCGCCTCGAATCGGGCCGCGGCCGGCGGAGGTGCCCTCCATGAGCTCCAGGAAGTAGTCTTCGATGTCGCACCGCACGACGCCCAGCTCGAGCACGGTCTGGTCCGTGTCGCGCAGAAGGCGCGACACGGCTTCAGGCTCGCATCGCCCGCTGATCGAGAGCGTTCCGTCGGGCTGGGCCCGGAACACCGCCTGCGGAAACGCCTCGTCGAGCAGCGCCAGCGTGCGCGCCGGATCGGTCGTCCTCACCCGCAGGCTGTCGCCGCATTCTGACTGCATCTCTTCGGCGGTCATCTCCCGCACGAGCGTGCCGTCCGCGATGACGCCGAAGCGCGTGGCCACGCGGTCGAGCTGGTCGAGCACGTGCGAGCTGATGACGATGGTGATGCCGAACGACTGGTTCAACCGCACCAGAAGGTTGCGCACGGCGCGCGTGCCTTCGGGATCCAACCCGTTCAGCGGCTCGTCCAGAAGCAGCAGGTCGGGCGATCCCACAAGGGCGAGCGCAAGCCCCAGGCGCTGCTTCATGCCGAGCGAGAACCCCTTGACCTTCTTCTTCCCTGCCTCCGGCAGCCCTACGAGCTCAAGCATCTCCCGGCTGCGCTCCGCGGCATCGACGATGCCCATGGCCAGCGCCTTCACCATGAGGTTTTGGAAGGCGGTCAAATTCGGCAGCAGGCCCGGCGCCTCGATGAGCGCGCCGATGCGCGGCGCGCCTGGAGCGTCCCAGCCGCGTCCGAACGCGCCGCTCTCGACGGCCGCGCCTTCCCCGGCCGCCGCTCGCGCGTCGCCGCCCATGCGCGAGCCGAACAGCTCTATCTCGCCCGCAGTGGGCGCCACCAGCCCGCAGATCATCTTCATGACCGTGGACTTGCCCGCACCGTTCTTTCCGACGAATCCGTAGATGTCGCCCTGCGCAACCCGCATGTCGAATCGATCGACCACGCGCCTGCCGCGATAGGCTTTCGCCAGCCCGCGCGTCTCAACGACGTTCATGCCGCTCCCTTCTGCCGCAATCCGGTTTCATGGCTTTCATGATAGGGAGCGAGGTTTCAGGAACCTTGAACCAGGCTTTAAGAAAGCTTGAAGAAGCGGGAGGGTCCGCGACGCGCTACGCCTTGGCATCGGCGGCCAGCTTGAAACCGAGGCCCCACACCGTTTGGATGTAGCCGTCGGTGCCGGTGGGCCTGAGCTTGCTGCGGATGTTGGACACGTGCACGCTCACGGTGCTGTCGTCGGAGGCGTACGGCTCGCCCCAGGCCAGCTCGAACAGCTCCTGCTTGGTGTAGACCTTCTTCGGATGGGCCGCCAGAAGCTCCACGATGTTGAACTCGATGCGGGTGAGCGGAACGTCCTCCCCGCCCACCGCAAGCGTGCGCGCCTCGCCGTCGAGCTCCCACGAGCCCACGCGCAGCATGCGGCCGCCGGACGAGGGCGCCGCGGCGCGCCCGCGATGGCGCAGCTGCACCTCGATGCGCGCGACGAGCTCGTCGAGGTCGAACGGCTTTGCCAGGTAGTCGTCCGCGCCCAGCTTCAGCAGGTCGATCTTGTCGGTGGCGGCCGTGCGAGCCGAAGTCACGATGATGGGCGTGGCGGGGTCTGTTTCCCGGATGAGCCTCACGATGTCCTCGCCGGGCATGCCCGGCAGCATGAGGTCGCACACCACCACGTCGAACGGAGCAGAGACGAAGGAGCCGGCGCCCGGAACGGAGGAGCCCGCTGTTCCGCCCGCGGCCGCGCGCTCCAGAACGAGGCGGGCCTCCGTGCCCGAGAACGCCTGCGAACACGCGTAGCCCGCACGCTCGAGATGGTCTGCGACGATGCCGTTGATGTCGGCGTCGTCCTCCACGATGAGGACGGTCGCGCCGCCCCCGCTCATGCGCGCGCCTCCTCGCAGCGCGCCGTGCCGGCTTCCGTCGCCATCTCGTCGAGCACGCCCTTCCCCCAGGCGCACATGGCGCTGAGGACGGGAACGAAGCTTTCGCCACGATCGGTAAGCGAGTATTCGGTCTTCGGCGGAACCTGGTGGTACAGCTTGCGATGCAGCATGCCGTCGGCCTCGAGCTCGCGCAGCTGCTGGGTGAGCATCTTGGGCGTGGCCTGCGGCATGAGCCGCTGCAGCTCGCCGAAGCGCAGGACTTCGTGCTGGCTGACGTGCCACAGGACGAGCACCTTGTGCTTGCCGCCCACGATGTCGATGGTGGCTTCGACGGGGCAGTGGTATGCGTTCGGACCGGTTTTCATGCGATGCTCCTTCGAGGCGGATCCCCCGCCCTTGCGGGAACGGCTCCCTCGTGCCTCGTACTATCGTTTTCGATAGTATATTCCAGAAAAGTGCCTACTTGCCCAGAAGATAGCAGCGCCTATCATGGAGCAGGGAAGATCGTCCGGCGCGCACGCGCGCACGGAGCAACCGTCCGAAGAGACAAGGAGCACCCATGTCGTTTCTGAATCTCGCCAAGCAGCGCTGCTCGATCCGCGCCTACGAGCCGACGCCGGTGGAGCCGGAGAAGATAGCCGCCATCGTGGAGGCCGCGCACGTCGCGCCCACTGCCGCGAACCGACAGCCCGTCCGCATCATCCAAGTGGCCAGCGCGGAGGGGCTGGCCAAGCTCGGGAAGGCCGCCAACGTCCACGGCGCCCCCCTCGCGTTCATCGTGTGCGCCGACCGCGATCGCGCGTGGCATCGGCCGGTCGACGGCATGGTGACTACCGACATCGACGCGTCCATCATCACCGACCACATGATGTTGGCTGCAGCCGACCTGGGGCTTGGCAGCGTGTGGATCTGCGCTTTCAATCCCCAGGTCGTGCGCGACGAATTCAATCTGCCGGATGCGCTCGTGCCGGTGAACATCCTGGCCGTCGGCCATGCCGCCTGCGAATTCAAGGATCCCGAGCGCCACGCCTCCGAACGCATCCCCGTGAACGAGCTGGTGACGGAAGCATAGCGGGGCGCACCGCCGAAGCTGGGAGGCTCATCGCCCCGACGCCCCGCGCGAACGCGACCAGTGGCGCACATAGACGCCGCCGATGATCGCCGGGATGACGGGCGAGGCCGCCTGCGCCACGAAGATGCCCACGTAGCCCGCGCCCAGCACGCCGCTCAGCAGGAACGCCAGGCCGAAGCGCACGGCGAACGCGTCGATGAGGGAGTTGGCCAGCACAAGCCGCGGTGAGCCGGCGCCGAGCGCGAACGAGTCGAAGCTGTACATGGCGGCGTAGAACAGCCCGTTCACGCTGCACGTGATGCGCAGGTAGAGCACGGCCACGTCGAGCGTCGCCGGCTCGGCCAGGCCGTACAGCGCCACGATGGCCGGAGCCAGCAGCTGGATGAGCACCTGGATGCTCAACGTGACGCCGATGTTGAACCGCGCGCCCAGCCGTGCGACGTCGCGGGCGCGGGCAAGCTCGCCGGCCCCGACGTTCTGCGCGGCGGCCGTGGTGATGGCCTGCCCGATGGCCCAGCACGGAAGCCCTGCGATGGTGCTTATCTGCAGCCCCACGCCGGCAGCTGCGGCCACGTCGGTGCCGTAGCGGTTGATCAAGCCGGTGACCAGCGCATACGACAGGTTCACCACCGCCATCTGCACGGCGGAGGGCAGGCCCACGCGCAGGACCGCGCCCACGTCGGCGATCCAGCCGAACGCGCGGCCGCGAAGCGGGCTGCCCCCGAACGGGCGCACCGCGGGATAGCGCCGCCACACGAACGCGAGCGCCAGCGCGGCGGCGAGCCCCTGCGCCGCCACGGTTGCCACGGCGGCCCCCGGCACGCCGAGGCCCGCCGGGCCCACCAGCACCAAATCGAGCGCCATGTTCACGAAGGCCGCCGCTCCCACCAGCACAAGCGGCGTCCAGGCGTCGCCCTGCGCCTTCAAAAACGCCGCGGCGGCATTCATCAAGAACGGCCCCACCGCGCCGCAGCACAGCACCGTCGTGTAGGACACCGCGCCTTCGAGCGCGGCGGCGGGCACCGCGTTCGCCACGAACGCGGGACGCGCCAACAGCACCCCGGCCGCCGCAATGCCCGCCGACGCCAGCAGCGCCACCGCGAGCGTGGCCGCATAGGCGCGCCGCTGCGCGAGCGCGTCGCGCGCACCCACCGCCCGCGCAACCACCACGCCGCCTCCGGCCGTGAGCCCGATGACGAACGCGTTCACCAGAAAGACGGCGTTCACCGCGTTGCTCATGGACACCAGCCCCACGTCGCCCACCACTTGGCCGACCACCACCATGTCGACCGCTTGGTACACGTATTGCAGAAGGTTCACCGCCATGAGCGGCAACGCGAACGAGAGCAGCTGCCGGAACAGCGGCCCCTCGGAAAAAGAAACGGAAGTAGACACCATGCACCTCTTGGGATCTCGGAATGCGGAAACGGAATAGCGCCGATCCTCAGCGGACACTCCCCGCAACGAACCATCGTCGACGGGTCCGCGAGCCAGCGCGCAAAAAAGCGCCGCAGATGAATCATCACCTGCGGCGCTTGCGAATGCGGCGTTCCGGCATCGACGAAGATGGCGAGCCCCTAGGCGGCACGCCTTCCGATGCCGATGACTATGCCCGTCTCTGCTCCGTGCGATGCTTCATCGGCGATCACGCGCGGAGCGGCTGCCCTGCAAAGTATCACGAGTCCTCCAAAGGGGTGTGCAAAACGCCGCCCAGCATACCGCGCCGCTTTGCCGCCGTCAACCTGATGGCGCGCAACACAGGCGCCGGCCGCCTTGTCAGCATCGGGCAACGGACAAGAGACGGATCGTCCACAAGCGGCTCCGTCAACTGGATGTGGCCGCATACTGCTCTTGCAGCATCAAACCGAAAGCCTCGTGCGCGAGAAAGCCAGAACTGCCATGTCCCTCGATGCCATCCTTCCCGTTGCGGCCGTCCTGGCCGTGTTCGTCGCCTTGCTCCTCGTCCTGCGCTTCATGAAGGCGAAGGGTGCGGGCTTCACGCCGCGCGTGTTCGCGGCGCTGGGACTGGGCATCGCGCTGGGAATCGGCATCCAGCTGGCGCTCGGACGCGGAAGCGACGCGGCCGCAACGGCGCTCGATTGGATGTCGATCGTGGGCCAGGGCTACATCGCATTGCTGAAGATGCTGGTGATGCCGCTCGTGTTCGTGGCCATCGTGGGCGCGTTCACCCGCACAAAGGTCACGGAGAACTTGGGGCGCATCAGCGCCGTCGTGCTGGCCGTGCTGCTGGGCACCGTGGCGGTGGCTGCGCTCACCGGTTGGGCGGCGGTAGCGTTCTCAGGGCTCGCAGGCGCCAGATTCACCGAATCGGGAGCAGGCGCGAGCGCCGACAGCCTGCAAGCGCTTCAAGCCGAGCAGCAGCAGGTAGCGGGTCTCTCGCTGCCCCAAATGATCCTCTCATTCATTCCCGTGAACGTGTTCGCCGACTTGGCCGGAAGCCGCGCCACCTCCACCATCGCCGTCGTCATCTTCGCCGCCATCGTGGGCATCGCCTACCTCAAACTGCGCGCACGCGGAGAAGAAGCAGGCGGCACCAACGCCCCCGCCAACGCCGCTGCCAAGCAGGCCGCGTTCTTCAAGCAGCTCATCGACAGCCTGTACGGCATCGTCATGCGCATCGTGTCCATGGTGCTCGCGCTCACGCCTTACGGCGTGCTGGCGCTCATCGCCCATGTCATGGCCACGAGCGATTACGCCGCCATCCTCGACCTGGGAAAGTTCGTGGCGGTGTCCTACGGAGCGCTCCTGTTCATGTTCCTGGTGCACTGCGTCATCCTGCTGGCGAACCGCGTGAGCCCGCTTACGTATTTGAAAAAGGCGTTTCCTGTGCTCAGCTTCGCGTTCGTGGCGCGCTCGAGCGCGGGAGCGGTACCCCTCAACATCGAGACGCAAACGCGCGCCCTGGGCGTGGGCGAGGCCACGGCTAACTTCTCGGCCAGCTTCGGCATGTCCATCGGGCAGAACGGGTGCGCGGGCATCTACCCCGCCATGCTGGCCACCATCATCGCCCCCACCGTGGGCATCGACGTGTTCTCGCCGACGTTCGTGGCTGGGCTCGTGGCCGTGGTGGTGATCAGCTCGTTCGGCGTGGCGGGCGTGGGCGGCGGCGCGACGTTCGCCTCGCTCATCGTGCTGGGCACCATGGGACTGCCCATCGAGATCGTGGGGCTTCTGGCCTCGGTCGAGCCGCTCATCGACATGGGCCGCACGGCGCTCAACGTGAGCGACTCCATGGTGGCCGGCGTCACCGCATCCAATGCTGTGGGCGACCTCGACCGCGCCGTGCTGCGCGACCCGAATGCCCGCGTGAGCGGCGAGGAGCACGCGAAGCTATAGCAGCGGTTGATCGCCCGCCGATCACCCAGAGCGGGCAACCAACGGGCGATGCCCCGGCAACAGAGGGCGCGGAAAGGACTTGCCAGCTCTTCCGCGCGCTCGCCGCATTGCCTGTGCCGTTGCGAGAGCGCCGCGCCGGGCGATCAGGAGATTACCCGTCCGGAGGTCTACCTGCCCTCGATGCCCGCCAGCACCTTCCGCAGCTCGTTCTGCACGCTGTTTTCGGCGTTCGTGCCGATGGTCTTCGCGGCTATCTGCTTGATGGCGGAGCGGGCGTTGCCCATGGCCACGCTCGTCCCCGCCATGCGCAGTATCTCGTAGTCGTTCATCGAGTCGCCGAACGCCATCATCTCTTCGGGCCGGATGCCGTGGGCGTCCAACACCTGGCCCACGCCGGTGGCCTTGCTCACGCCGCGCTGCATGACGTCGATCCACTTGCGGCCCGAAGGCGCGAACACGAAGTCGTCGTCCAGCTCGCGCGTGAGGATGTAGGCCATGTCCATGACGGCATCGTCGCAGTACACCGATGCTTTCAGGATGCTCGTCCGCGGAGAGGGCACGTCGAGCACGCGCACGGGGTTCGGCAGGTTCTTGTCCACCTCGCGCTCGAAGCGCTCCTCGTCGTCCAGCAGATAGCTGCGCGTTTCGTCGAACAGCGCCAGGTGCATGGTGTCGAACATATCCACGACGCGAGCCAGCCGCTTCACGGCCGCGTGCGAGAACACCTCCAAGTCCACCAGCTCGTCCCCCACGACAACTTGCGCGCCGTTCGACGCAACGAAGTCCATGCAATCGACGATGGGTTCGAACAGCTCGCACAGCGTGTCGAAGCGCCGCCCCGACGTGGCCGCGAACCGCACACCCGCCTCGCGCAGGCGCAGGATGAGGTCGAAGGCGCCGTCGGGCACGCATTCGTTCCCGTCGAGGAACGCGCCGTCCATGTCGCTGGCGATGAATTTGATCATGTTGGAACCTCCTGGGCTGGAACGCTGCCGCACGAAAGCGCGCGCTGCCGCGAACCCGACAAGGCACCGTCCGAAGCGGGCCCGCGTCGCTGCGCTTTCCCGGCCATTGTACGACCCGCTTTCACGCGGCAGCAGTTCACCACCGAGACTTTGCAGGAACTTGAACAAGCCGACAACTGCAACGCACAGGTGGCTACGCCTCGAAGCCCACCAGCTCCAATCCGCGGAATGCGGCATAGTCCTCAGCGAGGCCGCGCAGCTCGCGTACGTCCACGGCATCGGTCCACAGGTTCGCCTTCACCTCCAGGCCGGCGCTCTTCTTCTTGCCGGCCCACGTGCCCACCACCTCGCCGCGCAACACGACGGCGCCCGGGTTGGCCACCGTGCGCCATATCCGACGCTGCAGCGTTTTGTCCGCCTGGAGGACGGCGCGGTCGCGCTGGTCAAGATAGGGGTCGTGCGCCGACAGCAGCAACAGCTCGCGTTCAAGCGGTTCGGGCGCGAACAGACGCTCCCGGTCGGCCGCCAGCACGTAGGCCCGCTTGCCATCGCACGCCACCGGTTCCATCTCGTCGAAGACGGCCTTCCACAGGCGCCGCGCCTGCGTGCCGGAGCAACCCAGCCAGCTGGCGAACCGGTCGGCCGTCGAAGGGCCGTAGCAGTGCAGGAACTTCCGCACGAGCTTCTTCGGCGCGTCCTTGCCGGGTTCCAGCTCCCGGCCGAGCCAACTGCGGTACGACGTGAACGTGGGGCTTGCGCCATCGCGCCCGCCGAACACCACCAGCCCCTTGAACGCGCAGGGACGCAGCAGGAAGGACGCCGCCGCGCCGCCCACCGTCTGCTTGTCGGGGCTGCCGTACATCGACGGCGCGCGCCACGGCTCCCGTTTGCCCGCGGGCAGCAGCGGCTCGATCCAGTCGGCCAGCGTTTGGTCAAGCGCGGTCTTGCTGACGACAACCTTGTCGTCCAGCTTCGGCATGACCCGTTCCAGCAAGGCCAGCACCTCGTCGAACTCCATGCCCAAAGCGTCGAGCGCCAGGCCGATGCCCATCGTGTAGATCCACGGCTCGTCCCCTTGCGGGATCAGCGCGGACAAGAACGCATCGCTTTCCGCCGCGGGGAACACCACCGGCGCGCCACGGAAGCTCCACGCCTGCACGAGGGAGCGGTCTTCATACAGCAGGCGATCCATACGTGCCCGATCGCACGCGGGAACGCGGTTGTGCAGCGCGGCCTCCCATGCGCCCGGCGGGGTGTTCTGCATGCCGCATGCGCCCACGACGGCAAGCACGTCGGCTTCGTCGTACCATGCATCCAAGTAGTGCGCGTGCAGCCTGAAATTCCGAATATGCTCGACGTTCGGCTCCCGTTCCGCCATGCGACGGCCTCCTTTTCCGAAAGATCGGCCTCGACCCACCTTATCAAACGACGCCCTCGCATGCCAGCCATCGCCCTTCAACCGCGCACCTATGCACAAGCCGCAAGCGCGACCGCTCTTCGCGGGGCGGACGCGCACCGCCCCGCAGGCGCAATCTCCAAGGAGCGTTCTCCGAACCCGTTTTCACACGCTTCACAAAACCCCTGTTCACCGCCCCCGCAACCTGAGCGTGCGCGAAACATACCGAAACGCAACACCAGAGTGGTGGAGCGCGCGGGCCCGCAATCGCATGATGGGAGCACGAAAGGCACGCTGGCATTCGGCACCGCGGGCCGACGGCTTCCAAGAAGCGCCGCGCGACTTTCGGGTATGATGCATTCACGAAACGAAAGGACCTTCAATGACCTTCGCGGACAATCTCGTCTACCTGCGCCAGCATTACGGCATCACGCAGGAGGGCCTTGCCGAGCAGCTGGGCGTGTCGCGCCAGACCGTATCGAAATGGGAAGCCGGCACCAACTACCCCGAGATGGACAAGCTGCTGATGCTGTGCGACCTGTTCCATACGAACCTCGACGACCTCATGCGCGGCAGCGTGCAGGTGACGAACGACAATGACACCGAACGCTACGACCACCACATGAACCGCTTCGACCTATCAATAGCGCTCGGCGTGGCGTGCATTCTCGTGGGCGTGGGCGTGCAGGTGCTCCTAGACGCCCTCGGATGGCCGAGCAACATCTCAACCGTCGCGTTCTTGTCGTTCGTGGTGGTGGGCGTGGTCGTCCTCATCGTGGGCAGTCTCAACCACAGCGAGTTCAAGCGTCGCAACCCCGCCATCGAGCCGCGCTACGCCGCCGACGTGCTCGAGCGGTTCAGCCGTCGCTTCCCCCTGCTCATCGCCGGCGGCGTGGGGCTCATCCTGCTCGGCGTGATTATGCTCATCGGCCTCTCGCCTGACGACAGCTCGCTCGATCTTGTACGCGGCATCCGTTTGGACGAACTGATCGTCGCACCGTTCATGTTCGTCCTCGCCATCGCCGTGGGCACGCTCATCTGGGCAACCATGCAGAAGTCGAAGTACGAGCTGTCCGAGCTCACCTACATCGCGCACCGCAGGGACCTCGGCGCCGACCTGCCGCCCACCGCGAACGTGAAGTCGCCTGAGCAGGTGCGGGCCGAGTCCATCATGGGCGTGACGTGCGGCATCATCATGCTGCTGGCGTTGATCGTGTTCCTGGTGTGGGGCTTCATGCCGTCGTTCGACCAGATCGGCGGCTGGGACGGCATCGACAAATTCGCGCTCAAGGAAGCCGTTCGCAGCGGCCAGGGCGGCTTCGCCGTCAGCTGGATCGCGTTCGTGGTGGGCGGCATCCTGTGCGGCATCGTGTACTTGGCGGGCAGCGTGCTGTTCAAGACGCAAGACGACTGGATAGCCGAGGCGCGCCAGGAAGACGCGTGGATGAAGTACGCGCAAAGCGGCGCGGAGGAAGATCCCTGGGCGCGCGGCCCCGATCAGCCGACTGACGGACGGCCGGATTCGGTGCCGACCCAAGCTGCAGCACCGGAAGCATCCGCAGCCTTCCGCAACGAAAGCCCCCGCCCGTCAAGCGCACCGCGGAGCAGGTCGACCTGGAAGTAGAGGCACCCGCTACTCCCCCAGCTTCTCGGCAGCCTCGAGCCACGCTTCCTCGAGAGCGTCCACCTGGGCCTGCAAGTCGTTGATCTGCGCTTGGAAGTCGCCGAGGGCGGTGAAGTCGCTGGGGTCGGCGGCGGCCATCTGGGCGCGCACGTCCTCGATCTTGCCGTTGAGCGTCTCCGTCTTGCGCTCGTTCGACTGCATGAGCTTGCGCAGCGTGCGAATCTCGCCCCCGGAAAGCCGCTCCCCGCCCTCGTTGTCGTTGAATGAAGCACTGGCCCCGGAAGTCGTGGCTGATCGGGGGGCATCCACCAAGCGAGTTCCGCATGGTGAACAGTCCAGTGGACTGTTCACACACTGTTTTCGCGCCCGAGCGGGCGCTGTGGACGCTCCGTGCGAGCCAAGACTGCCCGAGCGACTGGATGCCCCCCGATCAGCCACGGCAGGTTGAGAATCCCGCGCCTCCGTCAGCCTCAGATACTCGTCAACGCCGCCGGGAAGGTGGCGAATCCGTCCATCCAGCAGCGCGAACTGGTGGTCGGTCACGCGCTCCATGAGGTAGCGGTCGTGCGTGACCAGAAGCAGCGTGCCG
>CAUEBO010000017.1 GCA_958454405.1 uncultured Eggerthellaceae bacterium
GCGGCGACGAGCCGCCCACCTTCAACACCGAAGGCGAGGACATGCTGGGCGAGGCCCTGCCGCCCCGCTCCTACCAGCGCAATCTGGAAGAGCTGGACGCGCTGCTGGGCTCGGTGGGGTCGCTCGGCTTCGGCGTGACCACCAAAGAGTCCGAGGAAGCTTCCAACGCCGACGACGACGTGGAAGAGTAAGTTCGACCTGGGGGGGGGTGCTTGGCGCGCCCCCCTTCTTGTTGCGGGGTTTTTGGGGGAGCTCGCGGGGCGACACCCAGTCGCTCAGACAGTCCTCGCTTCGCTGCGGAACTCGCTTGGTGGGTGCCGCCCCGCGAGCTCCTTCGCGCGGTTGCCGCAGCTGGAGCTCTTGTCATCCTGAGCGGAGCGCGCAGCGCGGAGTCGAAGGATCCCGTGCGGCGCCAGCGGGTGCGGCCGCAACCTGCGATAGGGCGGTCAGACCGGGACTCGCTGGAGAAGGGTTCTGCTTGCGGGGTTGTTTAGTAGGAGGAGCATCATGTCTCAGATAACCTATATCCCTTCCGGCGAAATGCCGCCTTCGTCGCAGATCGGGGCGACGTTCGAGGCGCTTGCCGCCACCATTGCGGCGCGGCGCGATGCGGGGGACGAGAGCTACACGCACCGGCTTCTGACCGGCTCGCCCGACGGCGTGCTGAAGAAGGTCATGGAAGAGTCCGGCGAAGTGGCGCTGGCGGCCAAGGACGTGGAGTCCTGGGCCTGCTCGTCGCTGGCTGCGACGCTGGCCTATCGAAGCGGGCAGGGCCGCGCAGACGACGGCGAACTGGCCGTGGAGCTGCCGGCGGAGTACCACGAGGCTGTCGACCACCTGCGCTACGAGGCGGCCGACGTCGTGTACCATCTGCTGGTGGTGCTGGAGCGCTACGGCATCGATCTCGACGAGTTCGCTGCCGAGCTCAACAACCGCATGAAGGACGACGAGCGCCCGCAAGGCGGCGTTCGCCTGCACGAAGATCACGTGAAACGGGGAAAGTAGGTGTTCCGACGGCCTCCGGCCGTCGGAATTGCTCGACGCTGCGGCCTTTCGTGGCACCCGATCTCGCGGCGATGGCGAGGACTCGCGTACCAAAGTACGCTTCGCCCTCGTCATCCCCACGATCTCAGGCACCACGAAAGCCCTCGCTGACTTTGCAGGACCTGCTGGAAAGGAAACAACATGGCACGACTATTCGGTACCGACGGGGTGCGCGGCGTGGCGAACACTCAGCTTACCTGCGACCTCGCGTTCAAGCTCGGCCAGGCGGCCGTGGCGTTCCAGGGCAAGACCATCCTCATCGGCAAGGACACGCGGCTTTCGGGGGACATGCTGGAAGCGGCGGTGTCGGCCGGCATCATGTCGATGGGAGGCACGGCGCTTTTGGCCGGCATCGTGCCGACGCCCGCCATCGCGCATCTCGTCCGCGAGCTGCATTGCGACGGCGGCATCGTCATCTCGGCTTCGCACAACCCGCCCGAGTACAACGGCATCAAGCTGTTCGACGGGCAGGGCTTCAAGCTCCCCGACGCGGTGGAAGACGACATCGAAGCGTTCGTCGTGCGCGGGGGAGCGCAGGGCGACGAGCTGCCGAACGGGGACGCCGTGGGCGTGGCCCTGCCGGTGGAGGACGCCTGCGAGCTCTATATCTCCCATGCGGTGGCCACCGTCGCCGACGAGGGCGTCGACCTGTCGGGGCTGAAGGTGGCGCTCGATGCGGGGCACGGAGCCTCCTGCGTGACGAGCGCTGAGGCGCTGCGCCGCCTGGGGGCCGACGTGACGGTGGTCAACGACGACTTCGACGGCACCGACATCAACGTGGCATGCGGTTCCACCCATCTCGGCCCCGTGCGCGGCCTCGTGGCCGAGATCGGCGCCGATGTGGGCATCGCGCACGACGGCGATGCTGATCGCGTCATGCTGGTGGACGCGCAGGGCAACGAGATAGACGGGGACGTGGTGGAGGCCGTGTGCGCCATCGACCTCAAAGAGCGGGGCAAGCTGGCCGGCAACACGGCCGTGTCCACGGTCATGTGCAACCTCGGGCTCTCGCACGCGCTGCGCGACGCCGGCATCGAGCTCGTGCAGACGAAGGTGGGCGACCGCTACGTGCTGGAGGCGATGCGCGAGGGCGGCTTCTTGCTGGGAGGCGAGCAGAGCGGCCACACGATCTTCCTCGAGCACAACTCCACGGGCGACGGCCTGGTGACGGCACTGCAGTTCCTTGCGGCATGCAGGCGGGCCGGGAAGTCCGTCGCCGATGCCGCCGCCGTCATGACGCGTTTCCCGCAGACGCTCATCAACGTGCAGGTGAACGACAAGCACGCCCTTGAGGGCAACGCTGCCGTCGAAGCCGCCGTGGAGGCTGCGGAGGCCGAGCTGGGCGAGAACGGCCGCGTGCTCATCCGCCCGAGCGGCACCGAGCCCGTCGTGCGCGTCATGGTGGAGGCTGCGAGCGTCGCCGATGCCGAGCGGCACGCGCGCGCCATCGCCGACGTCGTCGAGCGCGAGGTGTAGAGACTCCGCCCGGAACGGGAACGGCTTGAACGGGCTCGCCCGAGCAAAGCGACCCGCCGATCCGGCGGGTCGCTTTGCATGCAGGGCCTACAGCCCGGAGATGTGCTCGTGCGCCGTGTTCGCCGCCGTTCGCGCGCTGTGGAAGCCGTTGCAGCTCATCGATCCGTTGATGTCGAGCCCGTACACGTTGTTCCAGAGCATGGCGCCGTCCGATCCGATGGCGAACAGGTTCTCGAACGCCTGGTCGCGCCCGGGCTTCTTCACGCGGAAGCGGCGATCGGTTTTCACGCCGCCGGCGTACGAGCCCTCCAGCACGCTGGAGATGTGCGCTGCATAGAAGGGGGGAACGGCCAGCTCCAGCAGGTACTGCGGGTCCTTCCCGAAGATGTCGTCGCGGCCTTGCCGAGCCTGCTCGTTGTACTCTTCGATCGTGTTCGCCAGCACGTCCTTGTCGAGGCCGATCGCGGCGGCAAGCGCCTCGATCGTGTCGGCCTTGTACGCGTCGTCGCCGCTCTCGATCATCGCGTCCCATTCTTTCGCCGTGTCGGCGTCTCCGTCCAGCATGGCGTTGAGGACCGTCTGATCCATGATGCTCCAGCACGAGCCTCCGTTCAGCCTGACGGGAACGTTCTGAAGCTCCATGTTGTGCGTGTAGGCCGACACCGCCTCGTCGGAGAACCGCTCGCCGTTGATGTCGACCCAGAGCGAAGGTCCGCCCCAGCACAGGTGGTCCCAAATGCCGCCCCACGGTTCGGCCGAGCCGATGATGTTCGTGCATCCCAGAGCGGGCTGGCCTTGCCAAATGCCCCCGATGCCGATGGCCATGTTGATGCCGTCGCCGTAATGGCCCGGGGTCCCGATGAACCGGATCTCGTCAAGGTTCACGCCGAGCAGCCCCATGCGGTCCTTGTCTTCGCCGAAGCCGCCGGTGGCTATGATGACCGCTTTCGCATTGATCTTGATGGTGTCGCCGTACTTGTCGGTTGCGTAGGCGCCGCCGACGTTGCCTCTCTCGTCCAGGAACAGTTCGCGTCCGCGGGTGTTCAGGCGCAGGCCGGCGCCGTACTCCTTCAGCTTCTTCTTCATCGCCGGGAAGTAGCCGATGCCCGCGGCGCCGTCTTTGTACACGAAGTCGAAGCTGTACTCGGCGCGATAGCGGCCCTCCTTGTACATCGCCAGATACTCTTCGCTGATCTCTTCGGTCGGCTGGTACTCCACGCCGTTGCCCATGAGCCATTCGATGTTCTTTCCCGCGTTTTCAAGCAGGTCGCGGTAGAACAGGGGGTTGATGGCGTACGCCTGCGACTTCACTTCGTATGCGATCATCTCGCCCAAAGGAACGTTTTCCGTGTTCGGGTGCAGCCCGTAGCCGCAGGTGCATTCCACTCCCAGGCCGTTGCCGCCCAGCGCGGCCTGCCCTTCGATGATGAGCACGTCGTCGCCGTTCTCGCCTGCCTGGACCGCGGCGCATACGCCGGTCAGGCCTCCTCCGACGATCAGTATGTCGCACGATAGCTCTTCGTCGACGTTGTTGGCGTAGTCCGCCTCTTCCGCAGACCCTTCGGCGGCGAATGCCGTCCGACCCGCCAGCCCCAGCGCCAGAGCCGCTCCTGCCGTGCCGGCCGCGCCGACGAGGAAGTTCCTTCTCGTGAGTTCTGCCATGTCGATCCTTCTTCCCTTGGATGGAGTGCCGTCAAGAAATGCCAGGGCTACTTGAACCCTTCCTTCTCGGTGTACGAGATGTCGTGGGAGTCTGCGACGGCGTCGAGGCTCTCCACCGTGTAGACGTAGTTCGTCGAATCGTTGCTGCCCGCGCCCAGCACGGCGCCCGTCGACGCGACCACGTCCACCTGCATGGTCACGCGCTCGATGTCCAGCCCCGAATGGTTCTTCAAGCCGTCGATGAACTCGGCGTATGCGGGGTCGTCGCTCGAAATGGTGATGGGGCTGTCCTCGGGATTCAGCTCCAAGCCCGAAAGGACCAGATCGTTCGAGGCCGTTTTCACAAGCGTTTTGGTTATCCTCGTGACGTCGTTTACGCCCGATCCTGCGCCCGAGCCGGCCGAACTGCATCCGCTGAGCGCCGCGAATGCCAGCATGGCCGCAAGCGCGCATGCGGCCAGCGCCGCGGCCCGCGCCGGCGCCGTTCCTGTCGTCTTCGTACCCATGTCCATCCTCCTTGTCTGCATGGCCGCCTTGCTGGCGGCTCAAGAGGATTGAACATGGTTTTTCAGCGCCGGTCTTCATCACATAGAGATGACTTTGCGTGAAATCACCCATAGGTGATGACCTGTCCCCGCCCAGGCCGCGCATGGACGTTGTGGGCAAAGGCAGCCGTTGGCGCGCGGCCTGTGGGCGCGCTGGGTCAGTCCTGCGGGGGAAAGACCAGGTTGAGCAGCTCTTGGCGATTGTGCACGTCGAGCTTGGTGTAGAGGTGCCGCACGTGCGTTTTGACGGTGTTGTCGGAAAGGTGCAGGCGCTCGGCTATGTACGGCACGCTCCTGCCGGCAAGGAGCAGGGCGAGCACCTCCGTTTCGCGGGCGGTCAGAAAGTAGCGCGCCGCCAGCTTCGAGGCGCTCTCCCGGTGGGAATGCAGGGGGAGGGAGCCCCCGGGCTCTTCGGGCTGGGTCCCTGAATCGACGAGCGCCACCTCCTGCTTCTTCAGCACCTTGCGCATGGAGGACGTGCTGTTGAAGAAGGACTGGGTGGCAAGGAGGAGGATGCCGCCGCATGCGACGAACGAAAACGCGACGAGCATGCCGTCGGAACCCACGGCCATCCCGGCGATCGTTCCCGCAAGCATGCCGAATTCGTCGAGCGCTTCGACGACGCAGATGATCTTGAGCAGGGACGTGCCCGAACTGTAGCGCGACATGATCATGATCGCCCAGATCAAAAGGTCGAAACAGGCGAATCCTATGAAGATGGGGCTGGTGGCGAGCGGCAGGCGCGCAAGATCGAAGGCGCAAGCCGCCCCGCAGACCACCAGGCCCATCGACATGAGCAGCAGGCCGATCCGGAGGATCGAATAGGGCCGCCACGAGAAGAAGAGGTACCCTACGAGCACTGCGAAGCTCGTGATGGCGCGCCAGACGATGGGAGCGTAGCTGATGAGCGGGCCCCCTGCGGGTTCGAGCACGGTGGCGTGGTAGTTCGCGAAGCCGAAAACGAAGGTCGCCGCCAAGACGATGGCCAGAAACGTCCGATCGCAGCCGAGGATCCTCCCCTTCGCCTCGAAGCCGCCCGCGGGGGGACGCGACACGGCCGCGACCGTTCCGAGGGTCGAGCGATTCCGGTCCCGAGCGATGTACGCGGCGAAGAAGAGCGTCGCCAAAAGGGGCAGGATGGCGATGAAGGCCACCGAGGCGAGGGGCCTGAGAAAGACGACCAGCAGGATGGAGACGATGTTGAGCGGGAGCGCCGCGGCAAGGTGGATCAGGGCGTTCGTCGTGCCCTCGCAGGTGGCGACGCTTCCGACGAGGATGATCCCCACGCCTTGGTACATTCCCACGAGGACGCATCCGGCAACGAAGAGCTCGGAGCTGCCGTTGATGCCCAGGTAGACGGCGAGCGTTCCCAGGCTGCCGCACACGAGCGAGCATGCGGCGAACACCTTCGGCTTGAGCATGCTGGTTCGCAGGCCGGCGCTCGATGCGCAGAGCGCCATGCAGATCGTGCCGACGACGAACGAGATGATGAACAGCTTCGGATCGATCGAACTGCCCTTTGCCAGGAACAGAGCGGGGCTGAAGGGGACCACGTCGAACCACGACCAGAAGAAGCTCGATACGAGCAGCGCCGCTGGAGAGATATTGCCAACAAATCTGTTGAGCATCTCGTTCATGGGGCGGAGTATACACCACGGACGGAGCCCTGTGTTCCGAGCGGCCCCAGCCGGCTCCGAAGAGCCTGCCGGGGCCGTCGCGCTGCATCTACCGCACGAACCTGCTCAGGATGCGCACCAGCAAACTCGGCTTGCGCGCTCCGCCCGATGCCGCCGGCGCGACCGCAAGCGCCCTGCCGTCTGGATCGGCGGAGGATCCGGGCGCGTCGGAGCGCGGAGGCTCGATCTCGTCGGCTTCCAAAGCCGCCGCTTTGTCGCCTGGAGATCCCACCTCGTCTGCGGCAGGCGAGGTGGCGCTTCCGCTCGCCGTCGCCCGCATCCTCTCGGCTGCTTCCGCCGCCGCCCGCGCGGCGGCCGCCGCGGCTTCCGACGCGGCTACGGCCGCGGCCGCGACCTCGGATTCCTGTTGCTGGATCTGCGCCTGCGCGGGGCGCGCTTCGTCCGCAGCCGACTGCGCCGGCTGCTCGGTCTGCGCCGAGCGCATCGCGCGGCGCCTGCTCGCATCGCGGGAGGCCTCTTCCTCGGCCGCCTCGAGCCTGCGCTGCTGCGCGCGTTTGATCAGGTACTCCTGCGATTCGAACAGCTCGGTGACGCCGTCGGGGCCCTCCTTGGCGAAGGCGCCGAGCGGCGTGTAGCTCTTGTCGGGCAGAAGCTCGCGCAGCTTCGCGGTGTCGTTCATGCACAGGTCCAGATAGCCGACGATCTGGTCGCGCAGCTCGTCGTCGAGGATGGGCCAGGCTATCTCGATGCGCTTGTCCATGTTGCGCGTCATGAGGTCGGCGCTGGACAGGTACAGCTTCATGGTCTCGCTCGGCCCGAATCCGTAGATGCGGCTGTGCTCCAGCAGGCGCCCGACGATGGACACCACGCGCACGTGGTCGGTGAAGCCTTCGAGGCCGGGCACGATGCACGAGATGCCGCGGACGAACAGCGTCACCGGCACGCCCGCCTGCGACGCTTCGACGATCTTCTCGATGAGGTCCTTGTCGGTGATCGAGTTCGTCTTGAAGTACAGGCCGCACGGCTCGCCGGCCCGCGCGCGCTCGATCTCGCGGTCGATGCCCGTGATGATCATCGGCTTGATCTGCAACGGGGCAACCCACATGATGTCGTAGTTGTCGGAGGTGTTTTCCAGGCCCATGTTGCGGAAGAACTCGCCGGCATCGCGGCCGAACGTGGGGTCGGTGGTGATGAAGGACAGGTCGGTGTAGAGCTTGGCGGTCTTCTCGTTGTAGTTGCCGGTGCCCAGTTGGGTGATGTGCTGCAGCCCGTGTTCGGTCTGGCGGGTGATGCAGCATATCTTCGAGTGCACCTTGAAGTCGCGGAAACCGTAGATGACGTTGCAGCCGGCTTCCTCGAAGCGCTGCGACCATTCGATGTTGTTGCTTTCGTCGAAGCGCGCGCGCAGCTCGAACAGCGCGGTGACCTCCTTGCCGTTCTCGGCGGCCGCGATGAGCGCTTCGGCCAGGTGCGACTGGCTGGCGAGCCGGTACAGCGTGATCTTGATGGAGATGACCGAAGGATCGTTCGCCGCCTCGCGCAAAAGCTGCACGAAGGGGTCCATGCTCTCGTAGGGGTACGACAGCAGCACCTCCTTCTCGGTCACCTGGTCGATGACGGGGCGGTTGTGATCGAGGCAGGCGGGCCACTGCGGCGAGAACGGCACGTTCGTCAGCGCGGCCCGCTTCTTCTCGGGCAGGCGCCCCGCCAAGCCGAACGTGTAGCTCATGTCCAGCGGAACCGAAGTGGAGTACATCTGGTGCGGTTTCAGGTTCAAACGCTTGAGCAGCAGCTTCTCCACCGTCGACGAGAGCGGGCGCTCGCTTTCCAGCCGCACGGGCGCCAGGCGCGCGCGTTTTTTCAGAATGCGCTTCATGTGGTCGCGGTAGTCCTCGTCGTTCTCGTCGGTGCCTTCGGTGGCGTCGAGGTCGGCGTTGCGCGTGACGCAGATGACGTTGGTGTGCTTGACGGCGTACATCGAGAATATCTCGTCGGCAACCATCTCGATGGCATGTTCGAGCAGGATGAACTGCAGGCCGGGCCCCGGAAGCGCGATGACGCGCGCGCACTGGCGCGGCATCGGCACGAGCCCGAGGGTGACGCCCTCGGCCCCCAGGTTCTTGGCCTTGTCGTCTTTGGCCTGCTTTTCGGCGCCCTTGTCCTTCTTCCGCGCGCCAGCTTCCTCGTTCAGGCGCACCACCACGTACAGCGCCCCGTTCTCAAGGTGGGGGAACGGATGGCGCGAGTTGATGATCTGGGGCGACAGGAAGGGCATGACGTTTTGGCGCACGTGCTCGGGCAGGAAGGAGCGCTGTTCGTCGCCGAGGTCCTGGGGGCGCACCTGGCTCACGCCGTGCTCGGCGAGCAGGCGGCGCACCTTTTCGTACGTGCGCTCCTGGATGGGGTACAGCTCGTGGCAGCGCGCGTAGATGGCGTCCAGCTGCTCGGAGGGCGTCATGCCCGATTTCGAATCGATGATCTGCTTCTTCACCAGCGACAGGTCGGTCAGGCTGCCCACGCGCACCATGAAGAACTCCTGCAGGTTGCTCCAGAAGATGGAGATGAAGTTCAGCCGCTCGAGCAAGGGGACCGTCTCGTCGGCGCCCTGGTCGAGCACGCGCTCGTTGAACGTGAGCCAGGACAGCTCGCGGTTCTGCAGATAGGGAGCCGCCTTCGGCTCCTCTCGGTCCCGTGCGGCTTCGGCCGCGTCCCGGGCGGGCTCGACGGCCTTGCCCGGGACGGCCCTGTCATGGCTCTCCGGCGCGGCGGCGGGCTGCACCTCGGCTTCGATGCCGGTCGATGACTCTTTGGCTTCCATGAACGTCCCCTTCCCGTGCGTTCTCCCCGTGCCGTCCGCGCTCTGCGTTTCGCGCCGCTAGCCCAGCATGCGCTCGATGAGGTAGCCCTCGCGCACGCCGTGCTTGCAGATTTCCAGCCGTTCGGCGCCGAGCTCCTCGAACAGCGCCAGGAGGATGATGCAGCCCGGCACGAGCGTGTGGATTCGCTCGGCCGACGCTTTGATCGCGGTATGCGCGAATGTGTCGGGATCGCGGTGGCACCAGTCCAGTATCGCACGAATCTCGGCCGCCGTCATGGATTTCGGCCGGACGATATGGCCTGCGGCCTGCGCATGCATCTTGGCGGCTGCGCGCACGCTGCCGCCGATGCCGTACAGGGTGCCGGCGCGGTAGGCGGATGCGTGAGGCAGCTGCTCCAGGTGGGCGCGCAGGGCGTCCGCGATGGCGTCCGATTCGGCGGCCGTGGGCAGGATGGCCTGCACGTAGCGCGCGAACGACGAGAGCGATCCCTGCCCCATGCTGGCGTTGTCGAAGTCGAGGCCGCCCTCGATGCGCGTGAGCTCGGTCGAGCCGCCGCCGATGTCCACGAGCGTGCCCCGATCGACGGCGCGGTCGCAGGTCGCTCCGACGAATCCCAGATGGGCCTCGTCCTTCTCGGACAGCAGCGTGATGGGAAGCCCCGTGCGCTCCTCGATGGCGGCCACGGCTTCCGCGCAGTTCTCGGCATTGCGCAGCACGGCCGTCGCGAACACTTCGAGCTTCTTGCAGTCGAAGTACCGCGCCCGCTTCGCGTGGCCCTTCAGCACGCTCGCCGCGCGGTCGATCCCGCCGGCGCTGAATGCGCCGTCCGAGACGTAGGCGGCCAAGCCTGCCATCACCTTGTCGTTGATGAGGCTTTTGAAGTCCTTGCCCGTGTACGTTTTCCGGCCGTCGTCCTTCACCTCGTACACGACGAGGCGGATGGAGTTCGATCCGAGGTCTATCACTGCGTAGTTCGGCATAAGCGCTTCTTGTCGGTCGTGCGGCGTCGTTCGGGGACGCTGCGCTGGTCGGTCAATGATCCCATTCTAGGCAAACGGCGCGGGGACGCAAAGCGCGAGAGGGAAATCGAGGGCAAGATTTTACCTGCGCCTGATGCGGGCGCCTCGCATGGAAAACGGCCGGGAGGCGCGCACCCGCGCGCTGGGGGCATCGAAGGCCGCAGCTTCGGCGCCTGCGGCGCATCCCGGCTTCGCTTTTCGCTATGGTATGATTGAAGGATCCCGACGAAAGGAAGCGCCATGCTGGAGACCGTCGACTTCTCGCTGGAGCCGTTGCCGAAGGACGAGTACAAGGCCCGCCGCGACGAGCTCATGGAGCGGCTCGTAGTGCTGCAGCAGCAGGCGCGCCAGCAGGGCGTCGGGCTGGTCGTGCTGTTCGAAGGATGGAACGGCGCCGGCAAGGGCAGCCGCATCTCCGACCTCATGTTCAACCTCGACGCGCGCGCCACGAGCGTCTTCGTGACGGAGGACCTCGACATCCAGGCCGCGCGCACGTTCGCCGGCGCGCCGTACGGCGTGACGGGCTTCTACCCGTTCATGCAGGAATTCTGGAAGGCCCTCGGACCGCGGGGCAACATCACGTTCTACGACCGCGGCTGGTACACGGCTGCGACGCAGCACATGCTCTACACCGAATTCGGCGACCTGCGCTTCGACGATGTCCGCGAGGAGCCCGCCGAGGGCGATGCGGGACGCAAGAAGGGGAAGAAGGAGAAGCAGGGCGCCGCCGCGCTCGTGGCGCAGGCGCGCGACGAGCGGCGAAGCGACGCGCTGCGCCGCTACCTCACCTCGGTGGCCGATTTCGAGCGGCAGCTCGTGGACGACGGCTACGTGGTGGTGAAGTTCTTCGTGCACGTGACGCAGGAGGCGCAGGAGAAGCGCCTGCTCCGCCTGCGCAACGACCCCGCCACGCGCTGGCGGGTGAGCAAGGAGAAGCTGGCGAGCGCGCGCAACTACGCCCAGGCCTACCGGCTCTACGACAACCTTCTGGAGGGCAGCGACTTCTCGTACGCCCCGTGGCACCTGATCAACGGGGAGGACAAGCGCCGCACGAACCTCAAGATCGCCGAGACGCTCGTCGAGGAGCTGGTGAAGGCGCTTTCGTCGCAGCCCGACGAGGAGGCCTGCGCCGCCGCGGCGAAGGCCCGGGCGAACTCGGCCGGCGCGCTCGACGAGGCGCCGCTGTTCGGGCGCTCGCCCGAGGAGGAGGCGCGCATCCGGGCCGCTTCCGCCCGCGAGGCCGCCGAAGCGGCCGCCCGCGCGCCGCGCGCCTCGCGATTCCGCCTGGTGGAGCAGCCTCCCAAGCTCGACGACGTGGACCACGGCATCGTGCTCGACCCCGATCGGTACAAGGCCGAGCTCAAGGAGGAGCAGAAGCGCCTGAACAAGCTGGAGATGGAGATGTACCAGAAGCGCATCCCCCTCATGCTCATGTACGAGGGCTGGGACGCGGCGGGCAAGGGCGGCAACATCAAGCGCGTCGCGCAGGCGCTCGACGCGCGCGCCTACACCATCTTTCCCAGTCCCGCGCCCACGAAGCCGGAGCTCATGCATCCGCACCTCTGGCGCTATTGGACGCGTTTGCCCAAGGCCGGCCACGTGGGCATCTACGACCGCAGCTGGTACGGGCGCGTGCTCGTGGAACGCGTGGAGGGCTTCGCCTCGCCTTCGGAGTGGGCGCGCGCCTACGACGAGATCAACGAGTTCGAGCAGGAGCTGGTGCGCTGGGGCGCGATCCTCTTGAAGTTCTGGGTGGACGTGAGCCCCGAAGAGCAGTTGAACCGCTTCCGCGACCGGCAGGAAGACCCGGCCAAGCAGTGGAAGATCACCGATGAGGATTGGCGCAACCGAGACAAGTACCCCCAGTACAAGGCCGCGGTCGAAGACATGTTCCGGCTGACCTCCACGCCGTTCGCCCCCTGGATCGTGCTCGAAAGCGACGACAAGCGCCACGCGCGCGTCAAAGCGTTGAAAATAATCAACGACGCGTTGGAAGCGCGCTTGCGCGAAAACTGAGATCGCGTTACTATGGGCTGCAACAACCTGAGCGACCGCGCGCTTTCGAGCGCTTGAACAAAAAGGGGTAACCGGAATGACGATATTTGGATTTGACGTACCTATGGAGGCCATCTGGATCATCGTGGCCATCGTCGTGCTCATCATCGTCGCGTTCATCGCGAAGGGCTTCATCGACGAGATGAAGAAGTAGGAGCATCGCCGGTCCTGTCGACTGCGGAAATTGCGCTTTTGCTTGCATCGCGCCCCCACTACGGGGGCGTTTGTTTATTATGGTACGGGTTCGGTGGCGACGGCGCTCTACCGTGCCGCACCGCGTTCGGCGCGGCCGTCGCATGACGATCATCCGAAAGGTGGACATGGACGATAGACGACAGCATCCCCACCCCTCGCAGCGCGCGCGCCATGCGCAGGATCCTGCCAGGGCCAGGGGCGGCGAAGGCCGTGCGCCTGCGCAGGCTCGTCCCGGCGCATACCGTCCCGCCGCGCCGCAGCAGGGCGCGTACCGGCCGGCGCAGCCGGCGCGCAAAGCAGGCCCGGGCCGCGTGCCGGGATCCGGCACGCCTCCCAAGAAGAAGGGCGGCCCGTGGCGCGTCGTGTTCTGGATCGCGCTCGTCGTCCTGGTCGCTTCGCTCGTGGCGCTCGGGGCCATCGCGTTCAGCTACTGGCAGGGACAGCACGTGTACGACGAAGTCGCCGAACAGGGCTTCTCGGCGCCCGAGGACATCGAGGGCACCAGCCTGGCCGACCTCGTCGTGGACTGGGACGCGCTGCGCGCCGTCAACCCCGACACGGTAGGCTGGATATACATTCCCGGCTCCGAGGTGAACTATCCCATCGTGCACACGACCGACAACGAGTACTACCTCACGCATGATTTCCAAGGCACCGAAGGCTGGCTGGCCAAGCACGGCGCCATCTTCCTCGCCGCGGAGAACAAAGGCGATTTCACTGATCCGAACAACCTCGTGTACGGGCACAACATGCGCGACGGCTCCATGTTCGCCACCATCACCGGCATGACGGACCAAGCGCGCTTCGACGAGCTGCGCGACGTGTACATCCTCACGCCGCAGGGCAACTACAAGCTGCAGACGTTCTCGCTCGTGCACTGCGCGGCCGACGATCCGCTGGCCCAGATGACGTTCGCCAGCGAAGACGAGCGCGTGTCCTACGTCCAAGACAAGATCGACCGGTCGGTGGTCGGCGCCTCCGGCATTCCCGCTGCCGCCGACATGAAGAAGACGTTCGCGTTCTCCACGTGCGACAGCCTTCCCTCCGACGGGCGCTACGTGCTGTTCGCCTACGTCGCCGACAGCACGGTGGCGGCCTCCGACGACGCGGGGGCCGGCGCGGCCGACCCCGACGCCGTGGGCGCCGTCGATGAGGCAGCGAAGGAGATGGCCTCGTGAGCACGTCGATTCTGCCGGGCGAGCGCCCCGATCGCCTTGAGGAGGCGTGCGCCGTGTTCGGCATGTACGCGCCCGGCGAGGACGTTGCGCGCATGACCTGCTTCGGCCTGCAGGCGCTGCAGCATCGTGGCCAGGAAAGCGCGGGCATCGCCGTGGGCGACGGCGAGACCATCATGGCGTCGAAGGATTTGGGCCTGGTCACTCAGGTGTTCGACGAGGCGAGCCTTGCGGCCCTCGACGGCTACGTGGCCGTGGGCCACGCCCGCTACTCCACGAGCGGCGGGGCTGCATCGTGGGAGGCGGCCCAGCCCCACATCTCGGCCATCGACGACGTGCTCATCGCGCTCGCCCACAACGGCACGCTCGTCAACACGAACGGCATCAGGACGCGCCTCGTCGGCGAGGGCGTGCAATTCCGGTCGTGCACCGACAGCGAGGTGGCCGCGAAGGCCATCGGGCAGGTGACGCGGGAGACGCATCATCTGCGCGAGGGCATCCGGCGGGCGATGGAGGAGATCGAAGGCGCCTACGCCATGGTGCTGGCCAGCCCCGATTCGCTGTACGCGTTCCGCGATCCCTCGGGCATCCGGCCGTTGAGCATCGGCGCGCTGCCTGACGGGCGCGGCTGGGTGGTGTCGTCGGAGACGTGCGGCCTCGACATCGTGGGGGCGGAGTACGTGCGCGACGTCGAGCCCGGCGAGATCGTGCGCTTCAACAAGGAGGGCATGCACGCCGAGCAGGCCGTTGCCGCCCGCGAATCCGCGGCCTGCATCTTCGAGTACGTGTACTTCGCCCGGCCCGACAGCGTCATCGACGGCCAGGGCGTCTACCAGGCGCGCCGCAACATGGGTCGCATCCTCGCGCAGGAAGCGCCGGCGGAGGCCGATCTGGTGCTGGGTGTTCCCGATTCCGGCGTGCCTCCCGCGCTGGGATACGCGCAGGAAAGCGGCATTCCGTACGCCGACGGCATCGTGAAGAACCGCTACGTCGGCCGCACGTTCATCCAGCCCACGCAGGCCATGCGCCAGCTGGGCATCCGGCTGAAGCTCAATCCGCTGCCCTCGGTCATCCGGGGCAAGCGCCTCGTGGTCATCGACGACAGCATCGTGCGCGGCAACACGTCGAAGAAGCTCGTGCAGATGCTGCGCGAGGCAGGCGCCGCCGAGGTGCACCTGCGCATCGTGAGCCCCCAAGTGCTGTGGCCGTGCTTCTACGGCATCGACACCGACACGCGCGACCAGCTGATCGCCGCGAACATGTCGCTTGATGAGATGAACGCGTGGATCGGCTCCGATTCACTCGCCTTCATCTCGCTCGAGGGACTGCGCGCCTCGGTTCCCGATGCGCGCCGCCAGGGGTTCTGCGAGGCGTGCTTCACGGGCGAGTACCCGGTGGCCATACCGGATGCCCTGGCGAAGAAGAGCTTTCTCACGAAGAAGGATTTCGAGGAACGATACGCCCGAAGCGGCGAGCAAGAAGCGTTTTGAGACAAGGAGCTAAGATGACCGAGAGAATAACCGTGAGCGCGGCCGACGCGGACGACGCCCCCGCCATGCCCAGCTGGATGGACGAAGACGCGGTGACCTACGCGCAGGCGGGCGTGGACACGGCCGAGGGCGCGCGCGCCGTCGAGGCCATCAAGGGCGTGGTGCACGACACGTACCGTCCCGAGGTGGTGGGCGACATCGGCGGCTTCGGCGGCCTGTTCTCCATCGCGGCGGCCAAGGACATGGACGACCCGCTGCTGGTGAGCGGCACTGACGGCGTGGGCACGAAGCTGAAGGTGGCCCAGCTGGCCGGCAAGCACGACACGGTGGGCATCGACCTGGTGGCCATGTGCGCCAACGACATCCTGGCCACGGGCGCCGAGCCGCTGTTCTTCCTGGACTACGTGGCCATCGGCAAGCTGAAGGCTGAGAACGTGGCCGAGATCGTGGCGGGCATCGGCGAAGGCTGCAAGCAGGCCGGCTGCGCGCTCGTCGGCGGCGAGATGGCCGAGCACCCCGGCGTCATGGACCCGGACGACTACGACCTGTCCGGCTTCTGCGTGGGGCTGGTCGACCGCACGAAGATGCTCGACCCCGAAAGCGTGCGCGAGGGCGACGTGCTGATCGGCCTGGCGTCAAGCGGCCTGCACTCCAACGGCTACTCGCTGGCCCGCAAGGTATGCGTGGAGGGCAAGACCCACTACGAGCTGCGCATCGAACGCGAGGAGCTGGGCGGGCGCAGCCTGCAGGACGCGCTTCTGGAACCCACGCGCATCTACGTGAAGCCGGTGCGCGCCGTTCTGGAGGCGCATCCCGGCGCCGTGCGCGCGCTCGCGCACATCACGGGCGGCGGCATCTCCGAGAACCTGAACCGCGCGCTGCCCGCGTCGTGCGACGCCGAAGTGGACCTGGGCACGTGGCCCGTGCCCGCCATCGCGCGCTTCGTGTGCGATGCCGCGCATCTGGACGAGGCCGAAGCGCTCAAGACGTTCAACATGGGGCTGGGCTTGGTGCTGATCGTCGATCCGGATCGCGTCGACGACGTGGAGATAGCCCTGTCGGCCGCCGGCGAGGAGACGTACCGCGTGGGCCGCATCGTGGCAGGCTCGGGCGAGGTGCGCTACACGGGCGACGGCTCGCTGCTTGAGCACGGGGACGCGATCTGACGGACGGCTGCGCCTTTGGCGCTTCGGTTCGCGCGCTGGCGCAGGCCGCAGCGGCCGAAGGCGGTCCTGGGACGGGCTGAAGGGATGTTCGGCTGTGGAGAGAGACGCGGAGGCGCGAACGGCGCCGAAGCGAGAGGAAGGGGCGGAGTGGAGAAGCTCAAGATCGGCGTGCTGCTTTCGGGCAGCGGCACGAATCTGCAAGCCATCATCGATGCGGCGGCGCGCGACGGGCTGCCGGTGGACGTGGTGAAGGTGGTTTCCTCGCGTCCCGACGCCTTCGGCATCGAGCGCGCGCGGGCAGCGGGCATCCCGGCCGTGGCGCTCAACCGCGACGCGTACGCCGATCCGGAAGCCGCCGACGCGCGCATCGTCGAGGAGCTGCGCGCGGCAGGCGCGGAGTACGCGGTCATGGCGGGCTACATGCGCAAGGTGACCCCGGTCATGCTGCGCGCGTTCCCCGACCGGGTGCTCAACCTGCACCCGGCGCTGCTGCCGTCGTTCAAGGGCGCCCATGCCATCCAGGACGCCTACGACATGGGCGTGAAGGTGACGGGGGTCACCGTGCACTTCGCGAACGAGGATTACGACAAGGGTCCCATCGTGGCGCAGCGCGCCGTGGAGGTGCGCGAGGGCGACACGCTCGACGACCTGGAGGCGCGCATACACGAGGCGGAGCACGAGCTGTACCCCGAGGTTCTGCGCCTGGTGGCCGAGGGCCGCGTGTCCGTCGGCGAGGACCGGAAAGTGCGCGTCGGCTAGATGGAGGCGTTCCTCAACGCGGAATCGGCCATGGCCACCCTCTTCATCCTGCTCGCTCTGGGCTTTTTCGCGCGCAAGTCGGGAATGGTGGACGACAGCTTCGATACGACGCTTTCCAAGGTGGTCATGAACATCACCTGTCCGGCCATGATCCTCAATTCCGTGCTCTCCAGCACGGAATCGCCCTCGACCGACACCATCCTCCAGATCCTCGGCATCTCGTGCATCACGTACGTCGGGGTGCTCGTCGCGGCGTGGCTTCTGCCGCTTGTGTACCGCGTTCCGAAGCGCTCGCGCGGCCCGCATCGGTTCACCATATCCTTCGGCAACACGGGCTTCATCGGCTTTGCCGTGCTCGGCGCCATCATGGGCGGGCAGTCCGTGCTGTACGCCTCGATCTACAACATCCCCTACAACCTGGTTCTGTTCACCATCGGCACGGCGATGATGGCCAGCTCGGGGGATGCGAAGACGTCGCGCGCCGATCAGCTGAAGACCGTCGGGCGCAGCTTGGTCAGCCCGGTCATGCTGGCCTGCGTGGTCGCCCTGTTCCTGGCGCTGTTCCACATCACCGACACGGGCGGCGTGGTAGGCAAGACCTGCGCGATGCTCGGGCAGATGACGCCTCCCGCCTCGATGCTGGTCATCGGATCCACCATGGCGAAGTTCGATCTGAAGACCATGCTCGGCAACGCGAGCGCCTATGTCACCACGTTCGCCCGGCTGCTGCTCGTGCCCGTCATCGTCTACTTCGTCGGGAGCTTCTTCACCACCGACGCGTTTATGCTGGCCTCGCTCGTCATGGTTTCCGCCATGCCGGTTGCCAGCATGGGCACGATCATGTGCCTGACGTACGGGGGAGATCTGACCACCATGTCGCAATGCACGTTCCTTACAACGGCGCTTTCCCTCGTCACGATTCCGATCGTGGCCGCCTTCGTGCTTTGACGGCGTCGCCGTCCGCCCAGGGCGGCGGTGGTGTTTCCCTGTTTCGATGCCGGATCGAGGGGCGCGCGGGGCCGTTCGGTGGGACAATGGTCCGCGCGGATGTGGAAGAGACGGGCGCCGGAAGGCGCAGGGGAAGCGTGTGAAACGGGCTGGGGAGCGCCGTGGAGCGCGCATGCAGGATGGTCCGCCTGCAGAGGGGCGGGCCGGGAGTGAAAGGGAAGGTGCACAGAGCATGGACAGGAGCGTTCTCGCCGCCATCGCGGCCGATCTTCGAGAGGGGCGCGTGCCCGTTCTGTCAACGGAGGACTTTCCCTGCTTCTCCGACGAGGCCGTTGCCGGCAACCGGCATGTCGAGCCGTCGTACCTGGGCGTGCTCGCGTGCAGCCTCACGGCTGATGACGCCCCTACGTTCGAGCGCGCGCTGCGCGCGATGGACGAGGGCGACCTCGCATGGCTGGGCTTCAAGATCGTCTACGATGCGGACGAAGCTCAGCGCAACACCGACAACGAGGTGACGAAGAAGTACGGCGACGAGGGTTCGGCCGATGGCGAGCCGCTTGTGTTCTTCTGCAACGACGCGAAGGAGATCGTGGCTTCGCGGCCGTACTCGCCGCGCGACATGTTCCAGATGAAGGACGTCACGCGCGGCCCTTCGATGCACAGCGAGCAGTTCGAGGGCCTCACGTGGCTCTCCGTCCCGCTGTTCGACCGGGTGCACGTGTGGCTGCTGGGCGCATCGGACGCGGCGAGCGAGGTGGCGGCGCTCGCCCGCCACGTGGGGTTCTCGGTGACGGTGGTGGACTACGATCTTGCCTACGCGAACGATGCGCGCTTCCCCGACGCCGAGCGCATCGTGCTGCCGGGCGGCAACTTCGACGCGCTGGACGCGCTCGACGCCGACCCCGAGGACTACGTATGCGTGCTCACGCGCGGCCACATGTTCGATCCCGAAGGCTGCGTGTGGGCCGCGAAGCACGGCGTGCACTACGTGGGGATGATGGGCTGCGCGGGCAAGAACGACCGCGTGCACGAGCTCGTGCTGGCCGCCGGCGCCACCGAAGAGGACTGGGAGCGCGTCAAGCGCCCCATCGGCTTGAAGTTCGGCGCGAAGACGCCCGCCGAGCTGGCGATAGCGATCGTCGCCGAACTGGTGGACGTGCGCTACAAGCAGCGCTACAGCGATGAGGCGCGCGAGCGCCACGAGAAGAGCCTGGGCCGCTAAGGGTTTGTTCTGCTGGGGCTGCCGTGCCGTGTGCGCGAAAACCGGTTTGGTGGCAGAAAACGACGTTCGTCGATCATTCGTCGAAGCCTTCTTCGACCTGAGGCGAAGGTGCTCATTTGTTTTACCTGGTCAGAAGCGAGCGCTTTTTGCTCCTTCTGGAGAGTTCCCGCTCTGATGATCAACTAACGTCGTTTTCTGCCACGAGCAGCCCGTTTTGCCGCGCACGGGTCTGCGCTTGATGCGGGAGCGCATCCCTCTGCCTTCTCCGTGCGGTTTTGGTTGCTTCTGGCGATGCGGGGCGCGAAGGGCGCCGTTCGGCTGCTATCATTGTTGCCGTATCGTTGCCGCCGGACCTGCGGAGAGGCGGCACCACCCAACAGAAAGGATGTAAGGCCATATGAGCGATCCTAAAGTAAAGCGCGTGCTCGTGTCCGTGACGGACAAGACGGGGGTGGCGGACTTCGCCCGCGCCCTTGTGGACGAGTTCGGCGCGGAGATCATCTCCACGGGGGGCACCGCCCGCGCGATCGCCGATGCCGGCGTGCCCGTCACGCCCATCGACGACGTGACGCAGTTCCCCGAGATGATGGACGGCCGCGTGAAGACGCTGCACCCGCGCGTGCACGGCGGGCTTTTGGCCAAGCGAGACAACGCCGACCACATGGCCCAGGCGGCCGAGCACGGCATCGAGATGATCGACATGGTGGTGGTGAACCTCTACGCTTTCGAGAAGACGGTGGAAAGCGGCGCCGATTTCGGCACCTGCATCGAGAACATCGACATCGGCGGTCCGTCCATGCTGCGCTCCGCCGCGAAGAACTTCGAGAGCGTGGCCGTGGTCACGCGTCCCGAAAGCTACGATGAAATCCTTGCCGAGATGCGCGCCAACGACGGCGCCACCACGCGCGAGACGCGCGCGAAGCTGGCGCTGGACGTGTTCCGGACGACGGCGGCCTACGACGGCGCCATCGCCGCCTGGATGGGCGCCCAGTTGGAAGGCGCCGAGGCCGAGCGGTTCCCCGCCCGTCGCGCCGTGCGCCTGACGAAGGTGCAGGACCTGCGCTATGGCGAGAACCCGCACCAGAGCGCCGCGTTCTACCGCCGCGACGACTATGCCGGTTCCGAGCACAGCCTGGCCCATGCCGTGCAGCACCAGGGCAAGGAGCTGTCGTACAACAACTACCTGGACCTCGACGCCGCTTGGACGGCCGTGCGCGAGTTCGACGGCCCCGCCTGCGTCATCGTGAAGCACCTCACGCCTTGCGGCGTGTGCCAGGACGACGATTTGGTGACGGCCTACCAGCGCGCGCACGCGTGCGACCCGGTGAGCGCCTACGGCGGCGTCATGGCGTTCAACCGCCCCGTCACCTCCGACGTGGTGGTGGCCATCTTCGACAACAAGCAGTTCGTGGAGGCCATCGTCGCGCCCGAGTTCGCAGGCGACGCGCTGGACATGTACAGCGCCAAGAAGAACGCGCGCCTGCTTTCCACGGGCGGCGTGAACCCGGCCGGCGGGGAAGTGGAGTACCGCGCCGTCGAAGGCGGCCTGCTGTGCCAGGACAGCGACGCCGTGGCCGAGGATCCTGCGGCCTTCACCGTGCCCACGAAGCGCCAGCCCACCGCCGAGGAGATGGAGGAGCTCCTGTTCGCGTGGAAGGCGTGCAAGTCCGTGAAGTCCAACGCCATCGCCATCACGAAGGACCATGCCACGGTGGGCGTGGGCGGCGGCCAGCCCAACCGGGTGAACTCCGCGCGCATCGCCGTTGAGCAGGCGGGGGAGGCGGCGAAGGGCGCCGTGGCGGCGTCCGACGCGTTCTTCCCGTTCCGCGACGGCTTCGACGTGTTGGCCGAGGCCGGCGTGACGGCCGTCATCGAGCCGGGCGGCTCCATCCGCGACGAAGAAGTCATCGCCGCCGCCGACGAGCAGAACGTGGCCCTCGTGTTCACGGGGCACCGGCACTTCAGGCACTAAACAGGTTCCGCCGTTCTCCGAACGGCGGAACCCCTCGACGCTGCGGCCGGCCGTGGCACCCGACCTCGCGGCGATGACGAGGCCTCGCGTACCCGTTGTACGCGTCGCCCTCGCCATCCCCACGATCTCGGGCACCACGGCCGGCTTCGCTGACTTGCTGCGCCAACCTGGGCGGTTTCTATGCGCCCTTCGGGCGCATGAGCGGGACGCTTCGCTCCCGCTCATCCAACCGGGGCGGCCATCATGCGGCCTTCGGCCGCATGGCAAGCGATGCTGCGCACGCTTGCCTGGGGCAACCTGCAAGCCTCATCCGTCTCTGTGCGCGGCGCTTGTGGATGTTATCTGACGGGAAGGCAACGTGCCTGCTCCGTGTCCCGCGCGGGCCTTGCCGTTCCGTATAGTGGGCCCCATGAAGAAATCCGAAGCTCTGAACATACTGGGGCTCGCGCAGGGCGCGACCGACGACGAGGTCAAGCAGGCCCATCGCAAGCTGGTGATCGCGCATCATCCGGACAGGTTCGCGCTCGGCTCCAAGGAGCACGCCGAGGCCGAGGAGCTGACGAAGCGCATCAACGAGGCGCGCGACGTGCTGATCAACCGTTCTTGGACCCCCGAGTACGATCCCCGGCGCGATCCGCGGCCCTACGCCAATCCTTACGCGCACCCGACGGGCGCGCCGGGCGGCGCCTCCGGGACGGGCTCGGGGCAGGGGCAGGCCGATCCCTTCGCCGGTTGGCCCTTTTCGCAGGGCCCGGGCGGGACGACGTACGTGTGGACCCCATGGGACGGAGCGCGGCCCGCGGGCGGCGCCCAAGGAGGTTCTCCCTTCGGGGCCGACCCGTTCGATCCCTTCGCGCCGTTCTGGGCCGCGAGCGCTCCGCAGAAGACGCCGCAGCAGCAGCTGGACGAAGCGCGCGCGGCCCTCAAAAGGGAAGCGGGCGCGGTCGCCGCGAAGGCCGCCGTCCTCGTCGCTCTCGCGCTCATCGGGTCGCTGGCCACGGGGCTGTTCGTCTACGTGGTCGCCTCGTTCATCTACGGGCTGTGGAAGCGGTTCGGCTCCTGCCTCATCGGCGCGCTGCTGCCCCTGGCGATCTTCATGATGCCGTTCGTGTTCGTCATCGCCCCGCGGCAGGGAGCCGTCACCATCGGCTTGGCTGCGGTCTCCCTTGTGGCCGTGCTGTTCGACGTCGCGAACCTGGCCAAGCTCGTGCAGGGCTGCCGCGCCGCGCAACGCGCCGCGCGCTGAGCGGCCCCGGCCGCCGTCGAACCATCCGATCGCCGGCGCGCGCCCCTGCGGCCTGGCCGGGGATGCTTCCTCTCATGCTATACTAGCCGCTCTGGGTCAAGGTTCGCTGGAAGGGGTCGCCGGTTGAAGAAAGCGCTGCTGCTTGTCATCGGCATCGTCGCGGTCTGCTGCCTCATCGCGAACGCCGATTACCTGGCCAGCTTCGTCGCCACGCTGCAAACCGGCGCGCTCGTCCCGCTCGTCATCGCGGTCGTCCTCATGCTGGCGCGCCATCTCGTGCAGGCGGCTTCCTACGACGCGGCCTTCGATGCCGTGGGCCACAAGACGGGCTTCTGGCACAACGTCGTCCTCATCTTCTCGCTCGTGTTCATCAACACGTTCTGCTTGTTCTCGGGCGCCACGGGCGTGGCGTTCATCATCGACGATGCGCACCGCAAGGGCGCGGACGCCGGCCAGTCCACTTCGGGCGCCATCCTCTCGCAGATCGGGTATTTCGCCGCCGTGCTGGTCATCTCGGTCATCGGCTTCTTGACGATGCTGTTCGCGGGTTCCATGAACGCGCTCTTCCTTGTCGGGGGCCTTGCGCTGGCCGTCGTGCTCCTGGTCCTGTCGAGCCTGTTCGTGGTGGGGCATCGCAAGCCGCGCGTGCTGTTCCGCGTGTTCCTGGCCGTGGAGGCGGCCTTGAACAAGGTCGTCGGCCTGGTGAAGAAGCATCTGAAAGCAGGATGGGGCCGCAAGACAGCTTCCTCGTTCATCTCGTCCGCGAACATCCTCGCGCGGAACCCGCAGGGCACCATGGTCACTGTGGCGTACGCGTCGTTCTCGGCCATACTGAACATGGCGTGCCTCGTGGCCATCGGCTACGCGTTCGGGTGCGAGAACGTCGCGGCGCTCGTCGCGGCGTTCGCGGTGGCCGCCATCTCGGTCATCCTGAGCCCCACGCCGCAGGGCGTCGGCGTGGTGGAAGCGGCCATCGCCGCCATCCTCACGGCGCACGGGACGTCGTTGGCCACGGCCACGGCCATCGCGCTCGTGTACCGCGGCATCATGTTCTGGGTGCCGTTCTGCATCGGCGCGCTGCTGCTGTCCCAGTCCGGGTTCTTCGCCGACAAGAAGAGCCCCACCGAAGAGCAGCGCGCCAAAGACGTGTCCTGGGTCTCGGGGACGCTCGTGTTCATCGTGGGCTGCGTCAACATCGGCATGGCCGTGGTGCCGCGCACGTTCGAGCCGTTCACCGTGCTCACGTCGTGGATCAACATCAGCGGGCTCTTCATCGGCCCGACGCTCATCGTGGGAAGCGCCGTGCTCATCGTGCTGGCCGTGGGTCTCGTCCTGCGCCTGCGGACGGCCTGGGCGCTCACCGTGACCGCGCTCGTGCTGGTGGCGGGCGCGGAGTTTTTGTTCGTGGACACCGTGGAGGTGGCGGTGGCTGCGGTGGCGCTGGTGGCGTGGCTGTTCTGGAAGCGCGACGCGTTCGACCGGCCCCTCGTGCCGAAGGAGGACGCCGCGCGCCTGAGCCGCGAGTTCGGCGAGAACGTGGCGCGCTTCCGGGCGTGGCGCGGCCGGCGCAAGGCCGCTCGGGAGCGGGGGGCGGGTCCTCGGCGGTCGCGTTCCGTCGCGCCGGGCGCGTCCATTCGAAACGCGCCGCCTGCCGCCGAGGGGTCGTCCGCCGAGCGCGGCCGGCGGAAAACGGGTTGGGAACAACAGGCCGAAAAAGGCGCGGAGATTCGGCGCATGGCCCAGCAAGAGGGTATACTTCCCTTTGGCGAAGACGTCGCCGCCGCGTTTTCGAGCGCAGCGGCCTCCTCCGCCGACCCCGCGTCTCGTAAGGAGGAGGCAAACGATGATCGTGCTCGATGAGCCCTACGTGTCCGAGCCGCTGGCCGATTGGCTGGAAGCGTCGCAGCACCCGGTGCTCGACAACGACGTGGCCCGCGCGCAGGCGGAGGGTCGCTCGCTCAACCTGGTGTCCGCGGACGAGGCCGTGCGGCGCATCGACGGGGGCGAGCGCGTGTACACGAACTCCGAGAACGCGCTCGCCTGGGTCATGGAGAACGTCCACAACGAAAGCCTTGTGCGGGGCATCGGGCTGTTCAAGGACAAGGCCGCCATGCGCTCGGCGCTGGCCGCGCTCGATCCCGACCTGTTCTTCAAAACCTGTTCGGTCGACGAGCTGTTCAAGCTGGACTACGCGCAGCTCCAGACGCCGTTCGTGCTCAAGCCCTCCGTCGGGTTCTGCAGCGTGGGGGTGTATACCGTGCAGAGCAGGCAGGATTGGGAGCGTGCGCTCGCCGACATCGCCCAGAACGCGTCGGATTGGCACAGCATGTACCCCGAAAGCGTCATCGGCGCGGGCTCGTTCATCCTCGAAGGCTACATCGACGGCACCGAGTACGCGCTCGACGCGTTCTTCGACGAGTCCGGCTCGTCCCGCATCCTCAACGTCCTGCGCCACAACTTTGCCTCGCCCGAGGACACGAGCGACCGCCTGTACGTGACCAGCCCGTCCATCGTTCGCGAGACGTCGACGACGTTCACGACGTGGCTCGACCGCGTGAACGCGCTCGTGGGCGTGCGCAACTTCCCCGTGCACGTGGAGGTGCGCGTCGCTGACGGGCACGTGTGCCCCATCGAATTCAATCCGCTGCGCTTCGCCGGCCTGGGGGGCACCGACCTCAGCCTGCACGCCTACGGGTTCCGCACCTATGAATCGTTCCTGAACGACGAGCTTCCCGATTTCGACGCCGCGTTCGCGGGCAGGGAGAACAAGGTGTACTCGATGTCGCTGCTGAACCCCCCGCAGGGAGCGACGGGCGATGAGCGGTTCGACTACGACGCGTTCCTCGGCCGGTTCTCGCATGTGCTGGAGATGCGTCCCTTCGATGTCCGCCGCGTGGGCAACTACGGCTTCCTCTTCCTTGAGACCGATGCCGACACGGCGGATGAACTCGCCTTCCTGCAAAGCTCCGACCTGCGAGAATTCCTCCGCTAGCGGCGGGGGCGGGTCGTGACGGACCGGAGAAGGCCGTGAAGCTCAACATACGCAACCTGCTGATCGGCTTCGTCATCGTCATCGTTTTGGCGGTCGTGCTGCTGCGCGGCGACCAGCTGGTCGAACTCGTCGAGACGATGAAGAAGGGCGCGGCCATCCCGCTCATTGCCGCGCTGTGCACGCAGCTGGGCAAGTACTTCTCGCAGAGCTTCGCCTATTCCTATGCGTTCGAGGCCGTGGACGAGCGCATGGACCCCCGGTCGACGCTGCCGCTCGTATTCGGCACGTTCTTCATGAACACCATCGCGCCGTCGCTCAATCTGGCGGGCACGACGCTCGTCGTCGATGACGCGCGCCGGCGCGGCATCGCGCCGGGGAAGGCCACGTCCGCGGCGCTGCTCATGCAGATCACCGTGGATTCCGGTTTCGCCACCATCATGCTCATCGGCTTCGCCATCCTCGCTGCCACGGTGGGCCTGTCCCCGCTCTGGTTCCTGCTGGGGCTTGCGGTGATCGCGCTCGTCAGCGTCATGGTGCTCATACTCGTGCTGGGCAGGAAGCGGCCCGCGCTCGTGCTGCGCATGCTGCGCCCGGTCGAGCGGCTGGTCGACCGCGTCCGTGCGCGCTTCAAGAAGCCGCCGCTCGATTCGTGGGTGGAGCGGGCCGTGGCCTCGTTCTCCGACGCCGCGGGTCTCATCGGGCACAACCCGAAGACGACGGCGAAGGTGTTCGGCTGCTCGATCGTGGCCAGCGCCTGCGAGCTCGCCTGCTTCAGCTTGGTGGGCGTCGCGTTCGGCGTGACGCATCCCGAGGCTCTCATCTGCGGGTACGTGGTTGCAACGCTGTTCGCCATGATCTCGATCACCCCGCAGGGCGTCGGCGTGGTGGAGGCGGCCGTGGTGGTGGCGTTCACGTCGTTCGGCGTGTCGAGCGCGGCGGGGCTGTCCATCGCGCTCGTGTACCGCGGCATCGTGTTCTGGATGCCGTTCCTCATCGGCGCCGTGCTCATCCAGACCACGAAGACGTTCCGCCACGACGCGAAGCGCACGACGCGCAACCAGAAGCGCAAGGACCGTTTGAGCGGGGCCGTGGCCGCCGCGAAGCAGATCGAGGCCCACGTGGGCGATCCGCAGGGCCCTCACGATCCCGCGGGGCGCGCCGACGCGCGGCCGACGGGCCCGGCCGACGGCGCCGCGCCTGGCGAAGGCGACGCCGCCGAGGGCGCTGCGCCTGCCGCCCGCAGCGCGGACGAGCTCCTTTCCCAGGAGGACCGCTAGCCCCTTCCGCCTTCGCCGGAGCCCGTTCGTCCAGGCCGCTGGAGCTTGATCCGGCGATTCGCGGCTATTTCTTCGTCGACCGGCCTTTCAACGGCAAGTTTACGGCTTTTTGCTTCAACCTTTGTTTTACAATGGGCGGATTGATGCTCAGCGGCCCTGCTCGGCCGGGCCGCTTTGAAAACGAAGGAGCGGGTGAGGGTTTTGAACATTCGGACGATCATGCGGGGATGCGTGCCGTTCGCGCTTGCGGGATTGGTGGCGCTTGCTGGATGCTCGAGCGATTCGGGCAGCTCGGGCGAATCGGAAGGCCCGTCGGCGCTCGACCCGTCGGATCCGGTGCAGATCGAGCTTTGGACCTACTACAACGGCACGCAGCAGCAGGCGTTCGAAGACCTCGTCAAGGAGTTCAACGAGGGCCGTGGCAAGGATACGGGCGTCGTCGTGACCAGCTCGAGCCAAGGCGGCGTGAACGACCTGGCCGCCGCCGTCACCGATTCGGCGCAGGAGCTCGTCGGCTCGGAGAAGATGCCTGACGCGTTCCTCTCCTATTCGGACACCGCTTCGGTCATCGACGGGTTCGGCCGCGTCGCCGACCTGGCGGGCTACCTGACCGACGAGGAGAAGGCCCAGTACGTGGACTCCTTCCTCGACGAGGGCGACATCGACGGCAGCGGCTGCCTCAAGGTGTTCCCCGTCGCCAAGTCCACCGAGACGCTCCAGATCAACGCCACCGATTGGCAGACGTTCGCCGACGCCACGGGCTCGACGCTCGACGAGCTCTCCACGATCGAGGGCATCACGGAAGTGGCGCAGCGCTACTACGAATGGACCGATGCCCAAACGCCTGACGTCGCGGGCGACGGGCGTCCCTTCTTCGGCCGTGACGCCATGGCGAACTACCTGATCACCGGATCCAAGCAGCTCGGCCACGAGCTGTTCGACGTGCAGGACGGAACCTGCACCTTCGACCTCGACCGCGACGCGATGAAGGCGCTGTGGGACAACTACTACGTGCCGATGGTGCAGGGCTGGTTCTCGGCCGAGGGCAAGTTCCGCTCCGACGCCGTGAAGACCGGCGACCTCGTCTGCTACGTGGGCTCGTCCTCTTCGGTCGTGTACTTCCCGCAGACCGTCACGCTCGACGACGAGACCAGCTATCCCATCGAGCTCGCCGCGCTTGCGGCTCCGACGTTCGCGAACGGCGAGCCGTGCGCGGCGCAGCAGGGCGCCGGGTTCGTGGTGACGAAGTCGGACGAGAAGCACGAATCAGCGTGCGTCGAGTTCCTGAAGTGGTTCACGGCCAAGGAGCAGAACACCGATTTTTCCGTGAGCGCCGGCTACATGCCCGTGACGAAGGACGCCCTGACGCTCGAGAACTTGGAAGCGGCCGCCTCCAAGGTCGAAGGGTCCGAGAACTACCTGATCAACCTTCCTGCGACGCTTGAGACCATCGAGGCGGGCGTGTATGCGAACCGGCCCTTCGACGGCGGCGTTTCCGCCCGCGCGGTGCTCGAGAGCTCGCTTTCCGACAAGGCGGTTGCCGATCGGGACGCCGTCGTGGCGGCCGTCGAGGCGGGCGCGACCCCGGAGGAGGCCGTTGCGCCCTACCTGGACGACGCCGTGTTCGACGCCTGGCTGAAGGATCTCGCCGCGCAGCTTGAAGCGACGACCGCCTAGCGCCGAGCGGCGGGCGGCACGCAGTACGCGGGGAAGGAGCCCAGGCGACGACATGGATGAGGGCGCGCGGCACAAAGACGGCTCGCGGCGGCGGGGACTGACCTTCAAGGTCCTCGTCGTCGTGCCCTTCTGCGCCGCGCTCGCCATCCAGGGCATCGTCTGCTCCATCGTGCTGGCGCGCAGCGAGATGCTGGGCCAGATGGAGGCAGACGCCTACGACCTGTTCGCCGAGCGCGTCGCCAGCAGCACGGGCTATCTTGAGAACGACATGATATTCCGCTGGTCGGATTTCGAGTCGTCCGCCGATCAGATTTCCGCGAAGATCGATGGCGAGCTGGAATCGCGCGAAGCGACGGCGGCCGACATCAAGACGGGCGGCGACCTTGCCATCTCGCTTGTCGGCGCGGTTTCCGAAGACATGCTGGAGTTCGCGCAGCGCGCCGAGGTTGATGGCGTGTTCCTCGTGCTTGCGAACGGCGCCGACAGCGGCGAGGAGGACGCCCGCACCGCCCTGTACGTGCGCGACTCCAATCCGAAGGTGAGCGTGGAGAACCGCTCCGACCTTCTGCTGGCGGCCTGCCCCATCAGCATCGGGCGCGATTCGGGCGTCGCGCTGGACAGCCAATGGTCGGCAACGTTCACCCTTGCCGCCGAAGGGCAGGACCGCAGCGCGTTCTACTACAAGCCCCTGCGCGCCGCCGAGGAGCATCCCGACGCCGATCCGGACGATCTCGGCTACTGGGGGCGTCCCGTGGACCTGGGCTGGGTGGGCACGTCGTCCATCACCTACAGCCTCCCGATCAAGGATTCCCACGGCGGCGTCGTGGGAGTGCTGGGCGTGGAGATACGCCTGGACCGCGTGACGTCCTTCTTCCCCCATGCCGATTTGAGCAACGGGGGCGACAGCTCGTATTTGCTCGCCATCACCGGCGAGGAGGGCGGCTTCGGCCGCGACGAGGGCGTGGAGCCCGCGGCTGCGGCGGGGCGCTCCTACGAGGTGCTGGCTGCCACGGGCGCGACGCAGAGCCTGTACGTGGACGGAGGATCGTTCGAGTCATCGCTCGACGAGCACGGGCGCATGGTGATCGAGGCGGCGTCTCCGTCCTCGTCCGACCGGCGGGCCGTGGCGAGCGCGGCAGAGATCGGCCTGTACGACAGCACGTCGCCGTTCGCGTCGGAGCATTGGGCCCTCGTGGGCCTCGAACGGGAGAACGACCTGTTCGTGGCTTCGCGATCGCTCTTCACGAGTTTGGTGGAGGTGTTCGCGGCCTCGCTCGTCATCGGGCTGGCCGTGGCCGCGCTCACGGCGTGGCTGTCTTCGTCGCGGCTGCGCCATCTGATGGCGGAGGTGCGCACGACGCGCCCCGAACAGCCCCTGTCGTTCACGCCTACCGGCATCGTGGAGGTCGACGAGCTGGCCGACTCCATCGCCACGCTCGGCACGGAGGTGGCTTCGGCGGCTTCGCGGCTCTCGCAGATCCTGCGGCTGTCCGACCGCAGCGTCGGCGCCTTCGAGTACAGCGGCGAAACGGGGGCGATCACCTATACCGACGGCTTCTTCAGCACGCTGGGGGTGCTCGAACCGCTTGAGAACCTGCATCTCGACCTGCAGCGCATAGCCGAAGGTTCGCCGACTCCCGCCGAATTCGACGAGTTCATCCGGGGCTACGCGCCCTACGTCGAGATCGAAGGCGAGGGGCGCTACCTCATCACCGGCCCGCACCACGCTTCGTGGGTGCGTTTGGTGGTGGTGGTCGATGAGGAACGGCAGCGCACGTTCGGCTTGGTGGAGGACGTCACCCATGAGATCGAGACGCGCCGGCGCATCGAGCACGAACGCGACCACGACATCCTCACCGGCCTGTCGAACCGTCGCGCGTTCGAGCAGGCCGTCACGGAGCTGCTCGAAAACGACCCGCCTGCGTTCGGGGCCATGCTCATGCTCGACCTTGACAACCTGAAGTTCATCAACGACACCTACGGCCACGACTGGGGAGACCACTACATCCAGGCCGCGGCCATCGCCATCGACGACGTGTTCAAAGGCCGGGGGAGCTATGCGCGCATTTCCGGCGACGAGTTCCTCGTGTTCATGGACGCATGCGCGAATCGGGACGAGGCGGAGGTCCTGCTCGGAGCATTCCGGCGCGCCCTCGATGCGAGCGTTCTGGAAGCCCCGGACGGCAAGATGCTCAAGGTGCGCGCCTCCACGGGCGTCGCCTACTACCCGGCCGACGCCCGCGATTACGCCCGCCTGCGCGAGTACGCCGACTTCGCCATGTACCTGGCGAAGAACAGCCGCAAGGGCGAGCTGATCTCGTTCGATCGAAGAACCTACGAGAAGCAGTCGATCATGGTGAACGGCAGGGAGGAGCTGAACAGGCTGCTCGACGAAGAGCTGGTGGACTACCACTTCCAGCCCATCGTGGACGCCCGTGCCGGCGGGGTCGCGGCGTACGAGGCGCTCATGCGCCCGCTGCTGGACACCATTCCGACGCCTGATCTGGTGCTGGCGCTGGCGCGCTCGCAGTCGAAGCTCTACCGCGTCGAGCATCTGACCTTCTTCGGAGCCCTTGAGGCGTTCTCGCGCTTCGAGGGAGATCGCGGCACGACGCTGTTCGTGAACAGCATCGCGACGCAGCGCCTGTCGGCCGACGACGAGGCTGAGCTCGTGGAGCGCTACGCCAGCCTGCTGCCGCACCTGGTGATAGAGATTACCGAGAACGACTACAGCCGGGAGATGGCCATGTACAAGGAGGCGCTGGCGCAGCGGTTCGGCGCGCGCTTGGCCATCGACGATTTCGGCAGCGGCTACAACGGGGAGACGTCGCTGCTCGACTACCGGGCCGACTTCGTGAAGCTGGACATGGAGATCGTCCGCGACATCGATTCGGTGAAGGACCGCCGGGACATCGCGATGAACCTCATCAGCTTCGCGCACGACCGCGGCATCCGCGTGATAGCCGAGGGCGTTGAAACCGAGGCCGAGCTGCGCGAGCTTGTGTCTCTTGGCGTGGACTACCTGCAAGGCTACCTGCTCGCGCGCCCCGCGCCCGAGCCGCACGACATCCCCGAGGACGTCAAGCGCCTCATCCGCTCGCTGTCGTAGCGGGGAGGGCGGCGCGCACCGCGCCGGCGCCCAAGGCTCCGCCCGGCTCGCGTCCGCAGGTCCCGTTACTCAATTCGCCGAAACAGTCGGTCGCGCCCGCGCGCGGGCGCGCGCTATACTGGTGCCTGATACGCGCGGGGCGCGCGGCGCCCCGATACGACGACAAGGAGCCTGCCATGACGCTCAACGACACGCTGCACATCACGATAACCTCGTCCTGCAAGACCCGCGTCGAAGCCGAGATGCCCATAACGCCCGACCTGCACCAGCCGTTCGGCTTCCTGCATGGCGGAGCGACGATAGCGCTGTTGGAATCGGCCGCCAGCAGGGGAGCCGAGGAGAACGCCGACTTCGAGACGGAGCGCCCGTTCGGCGTGGACGTGCACGTTCGCCACAGGAAGAGCGGGAAGGCGGGCATGCTGCGCGGCGTGGCCGAGTTCGACCGGCAGGAAACGTCCGAGCGCTCGGGCGCCGTCAAGCAGTTCTGGAACGTCGTCGCGTACGACGACGAGGGCGACGTGGTGTCCGAAGGCGTCATCGTGACGAAGATCGTCTCGCTCGCGTACCTGGCCTCCAAAGAGCGCGAACGCGCCGCGGCGAAGGGCTGAGCCTGACCGAACCGGTTTTCACCGGCCTCTTCCAACGCTTCCCGCTCAGCGCGGCAGCGATATGAGCACGGCGGTGCCGCGCGGCTCGTTGGCCTCGAGCGCGATGGCGCCGCCGTGTGCTTCCACGATGCTCTGCGCCAGCGACAGGCCCAGGCCGTAGCCGCCCGTTTCGCGCGAACGCGCCTTGTCGGCGCGGTAGAACCGCTCGAACGCGTGCGCTCGGTCCTCAGGATCGATGCCGCAGCCCGTGTCAGCCACCTTGATGACGCACTTCGACCCGGAGACCCGCGTGCTCAAGGCTATCTCGTCGCCGGCGGACGTGTACTTCAGCGCGTTGTCCAGCACGATGGCCAGCAGCTGCCGCAGCTTGTCCGCATCGGCCCGGACGGTGCCGTTGAAGGCGGCGTCGACGACGATCCGTTTGTCCTGGAGCGAAGCGAAGTCCTCGTACGTCGCCGCCATGTCGCGCACGAGCGCGTCGACGTCCACCGCGCCCGCATCGAGCGAGGCGCGCCCGGCGTCGCCCAGCGACAGCGCCATGAGGTCGTCCACGAGCCGCGCGAGCCGCTTCGTCTCGGATGAGATGGCGCTCACGTCTTCGAACCGATCGACGATGCGGCTGTCGGGGCAGTCGAGCAAGAGCTCGCTCGTGGTCTGGATCACGGCGAGCGGCGTGCGCAGCTCGTGCGAGGCGTTCTGCACGAATTCGGTGTGCGCTCGCCAATTCTCCGCAATGGGCTTGAGCGTGCGGCGCGACAGCAGGTAGCTGGCCGCGGCCGACACGACCACCGCCACGGCCAGGTAGACCACGAGGGCGCGCGTGAACCCGTCGAGGATGGCTATTTCGGAGTCAACGTTGACCAGCATCTGCAGGTACGCGGCCTCGTCGTCCCCATCGAGGGCGTAGGTGATGCCGCGGTACTCGTGCCCACCCGCCGACGTCTGGTAGATGTGGTCGAGGTCGTCCGCGTCGAAGGGCATCGCTTCCAAGAACGACGGATAGGTGGCGTACAGGCCTACCGTGTCCAGCAGCTTTCCCTGCTCGTCCCGCATGAGCGTGATGTACTGAGGATCGACGACCACGATGTCCTGGAGGTCGGAGCGCGATTGGTCGTCGACATAGGCTTCCTGTGGTTGGGCGCCTTCGGCCTCTTCTGAGGCGGCGCTGAGCGTGATGAGGCCCGATTCTTTGCCGGCCGCTCGCAGGTTCTCGTCGGTCGTGCGGTAGATGTTGGAGCTCACCATCGAGTAGACGCCCATGCCCAGCAGGGAGAACAGAACCGCGAACACCACGAACAGCAGCATGGTCTGCTTGGCCAGCTCGCGGCGGATCAGCGTGCGCTCAGTCATGGTCCTCCTCGGCGAACAGGTAGCCCGCTCCGCGGATGGTTTGGATGTAACGGTCGTAACCCGAAGGGGCCAGTGCCTTGCGGAGCGCGCTCACGTACACCTCGACGACGTTCGACGAGGTGTCGGACATGAATCCCCATATCCTGTCGAACAGGCGGTCTTTCGACACGAGGCTGCCCCGGTGGCTGACGAGGTACTCGAGGACGTCGTACTGCTTGCCCTTGAGCGCGAGCGGCTCGCCTGCGATGGCGGCCTGTTTGGTCTGCGTGTGCAGCACCAGCTCTTTGAACGTGATGGTGCGCACGTCGTCGCGGCCGGTGGTCCGGCGCAGAATGGCCTCGATGCGCGCAAGCAGCTCGTCGCGGTCGAACGGTTTCGCAAGATAGTCGTCGGCGCCCGAACGCAGGCCCCGCAGCTTGTCCGCCGTCGCGCCCCTGGCGGTGAGCATGAGCACGGGCGTGCCCACGCCTTGCGCGCGCAGCGCATCCAGCACCGAGAACCCGTCCCGCTCCGGCAGCATGACGTCGAGCACGATGAGGTCGTACACGTCCTGCGCAGCGAAGAACAGGCCCTCTTCGCCGTCGAACGCCTGGTCGACGGCGAAGGCTTCCCGCAGGCTGCGGGCCACCGCGTTTGAAAGGAGGCGGTCGTCCTCCACGATCAGCAGTTTCATGCGCTCCATCCTTTTTGCGGCCCATTCTAGCATGCGCAACCTGAAGAATCGCTGAAACGGTTCCGCGCCGCCGCAGGACGTTCCTTTCCCGCGAAAAACTTCGGTTCGGTTCAGGAAGTTTTAAGGCGCCCTTCGCTAGACTGTCCGCCGTGAAGCGAACGAGACAGAGCGCAGACGTTGCGCCGGAAGGAGCGGAACATGAAATCGAAGGGATTCAAGATCGTCGTCGGAGTGCTGGTCGTCCTCGTCGTCGTGCTGGGCGGCTTGCTGGCGATCAAGAGCATGGGGCTGGCGGACGGTGCCGCTTCCGCGCAGGACGACGGGGCGGTCACGGACGGTTCCGGCATGGCGATGCCCGCCGACAGCGGGATCGTCACCGTTCCGGCCGATTAGGCTGGGAGTCGGCTGAATGGTTTGCATGCGAGCGAAAGGATTGCGATCGTGAAGAGCATGGTGGGAAAGGCCGTCGTCGTCGTGCTGCTGCTTGCGGCGGTGGGCGGTTTGGCCGTCTGGCTCGCGTACGGCGACGACATCGCGCAGTCGATGTCCGGAACTCAGCGGGAAGCACCTCCTGCCACGGCGCCCGTCGCACGCGAAACAGTGCAGAAGAGCGTGACTGGCGTTGGCGAGGTGAAGCCGATCGCGACCGAGAAGCTCAGGCCGGCCGACAGCTGGCACTGGCTCAAGTCGTTCGATGCGCCGTTGAACAAGCGCATCGCGGCCGGAGACACGCTGGTGACGTACTCGAACGGCGAGAAGTGGGTCGCTCCCTACGACATGGTGGTCACCTCATACGAGCTGCCCAAGAAGAACAAGGGGGCGGTGACGAAGGACGACCACTACATCGAGGCGCAGCGCATCGACTCGGTGGGCGTCGCTCTGCCGGTTTCCGAGAGCGATCTGGCGTCGCTCGCCGAAGGCCAGAAGGTGAAGGTGAAGCTGGCCGCCGATGAGGAGCGCGAGTACGAGGGCGTCATATCCAACATCAACGAGGTGGGCACGTACGGCGATACCGGCTCCAAGTTCACGGTCACCGTCAAGGTGCCCAACGACGGCAGCATCAAGCTGGGCATGTCCGCGAACCTGGCCATTGCCGTGGCCGAGGCGGCCGATGCGCTGACGGTTCCGGTGAGCGCCGTGAACGGCGCGGGCGAGGACAAGTACGTCGACGTCTTCGATGAGGAAACCGGGGAGACCCGGCAGGTTCCCGTCGCCACCGGCATCACCGACGGCATGATCGTCGAGGTTGCGGGCGAGGGCCTGCGGGAAGGCGACCTCGTGGTGCTCAACGAGGAGGGCGCGGATTCGTCGGATGCGGCCGGCAAGCCGCCCGTGCTCGTCACCGCGGACGAGTAGGGCAGACGGGAGCATCCTCATGATTCACTTGAAACAGGTCGAGAAGAGCTACGAGATGGGCGGTGGAACCGTTCGTGCCCTCGACCAGGTCGATTTCGAGGTCCGCCGGGGCGAGTTCGTGGCCATCGTGGGGCCGTCGGGGTCGGGCAAGTCCACGCTCATGAACATCCTCGGACTGCTCGACGTTCCCGACCGGGGCAGCTATCTCCTCGACGGCCAAGATGTCGGGGCGCTGTCCGACAACCGCCTGGCCAGCATCCGCAACGAGAAAATAGGATTCATATTCCAGAGCTTCAACCTGCTGGGCAAGCTCACCGCACTCGAGAACGTGAAGCTGCCGCTCAGCTACGCGGGCGTGCGCGCCAAAGAGGCGGATGCGCGCGCCCGCAGGCTGCTGGCCCAGGTGGGGCTCGAAGGCCGCGAGCGCCATCTGCCCAGCCAGCTGTCCGGCGGCCAGCAGCAGCGCGTGGCCATCGCCCGCGCCCTCGCGTGCGATCCCGAGATCGTCCTGGCCGACGAGCCCACCGGCGCGCTCGACTCGCACACCGGCGCGGAGATCATGGACGTCTTCAAGCGCCTGCACGGGGAAGGGCAGACGGTCATCCTCATCACGCACAACCTGGAGCTCGCCGAAGAGGCCGGGCGCGTCGTGCGCATCGCGGACGGGCGATTGCAGGAAACGGAAGGAGGGCGCCATGCGGCATAGCCATCTTGCCCGGACGGCGGTCCGGGCCGTGTTCCAGAACGGGTTGCGTACGGCGCTCACCATGCTGGGCCTGGTCATCGGCATCTCGTCGGTCATCATCCTCGTGGGAATCGGCGACGGATCGAACCAGCAGGTGCGCGACCGGATGAAGGAGCTGGGCGGCGACTCGCTGTCCGCCTACGTGTACGGCGGGGAGCTTGGCTACGACGACCTCGCCGGCATCGCCGGGCTCGACTCGGTGGACGCGGCCGCTCCCTCGAAACCGCTGTCCAAGAAGCTCTCGGTCGGCACGACGGTATCCAAGAAGGCGTCCGTCGAAGCCTCGGACGAGAACTACCTGGGCGTGCGCAACCTCAAGCTGCTGGCGGGCCGCAACCTCAGCGCCGTCGACCGCGAGAACCGCAGCAAGGTGATCGTGCTGGGCGCCGACGTGGCTTCCGAGCTGTTCGGCTCCGCTGACGCGGTGGGCCGGAAGGTGAAGGTCGACGGCGACGAGTTCACCGTGGTCGGCGTGCTGCAGAACCAGGGCCAGTCGATGGGCCTCAACACGGGAAGCCTGGGGCTCATCCCCTTGGCCACCGCGGTGGGCATGGGAGAGGGCGACTCCATCGAGTCGTTCTACGCCAAGGCGAGCGACGAGGACGCCGTGGAGGAGGCCAAGCGGGCCATCGGCTCGTACTTGACCGGAAGCGCAAACATCGGTGCAGGCCAGTTCGACGTCATATCGCAAGACGAGATGCTGAGCGCGGGCAGCGGCATCGACGACACGATGACGCTGCTGCTGGCGGGCATCGCGGGCATCTCGCTCGTGGTGGCGGGCATCGGCGTGATGAACGTCATGCTGGTGTCGGTGACCGAGCGCACGCGCGAGATCGGCATCAAGAAGGCCCTCGGCGCCCGCCGTTCGGACATCCTCGTGCAGTTTCTGCTGGAAGCGCTCATCATCAGCATCGTCGGCGGCGCGCTGGGCATAGCCGTGGGCATCGCGATGGGCATGCTGTCGAGCACGGTCGGGATGGCGTTCGTCGTGTCGTGGAACATCGTATGGGTGGCCGTGGCGGCCAGCACGGCCATCGGCCTCGTGTTCGGCATCTTCCCGGCTTACCGTGCCTCGCGCAAGAACCCCATCGAGGCGCTGCGCGCGGAGTAGCGGCTCTGTCGGGCGCTTTCGTGCATGCCGGCGAGAGGCGGAGCCTGTTGTCGGATCGGCGGCGCACGGCAGGACTTGCGGCGGACGGGCGAGGCGCGCCGTCCGCCGCGCGCGAAAAGCGAGCATGCGACACCATGCGGCCCCGCCCGCCTTCGTCGCAACGGCAGCGTGCGGCTCGGGCAATTTGTCGGGAAATTGGGAAGTCTTCTTCTCATGCGGCCGCATTTGATGTACTATACCCAGAGTTGTCCGGCAGACGTGTCCATGCAACCCCGATCGGATCCGCGAAAAGCGTGAGGCCGACATGGACGCGAAACGGGACTCGGCGGGGGTTCGATGCATGCAGCAGCAGGCGTTGGAATCTGTCGCAGTCCGTTTCGATCTGCGAGGACCGCTCTGTGATCAGGCGAGACAAGAATCGCCGAGGCATGGGGTCATCGGGATGTGGCTCAGCTTGGTAGAGCGCTGCGTTCGGGACGCAGAGGCCGCAGGTTCAAATCCTGTCATCCCGACCATGGAGCTGAAAGGGATGTGCTTTCGACCAAAAGAACATCCCTTTTTTGCATAGATGTGCTACTCTGGCGAGGCCGGAGTGGGCGGGCCTGTGAAGACGGGTTCCGCACGAGCAACTTTGGAGGGCTGTATGAAAATCCTTGGAATGGGAATGCCGGAGCTTCTCATCATCCTCGCGGTGATTCTGCTTATTTTCGGGCCGAAGAACCTTCCGAAACTTGGCAGCGCGCTCGGCAAGACCGTCAAGAATCTCCGCGAAGGCATCGGCGGTGGCGACAAAGCCATCGAAGAGGTCGAGGAGGACGATGAGGAAGAGATCGTCGAGGAAGAGCCGGTGAAGAAGACCACGGCCAAGAAGACGACCACGGCAGCCAAGAAAAAGGCTGAGTAGGCAGAGCTGGTTTTGCTTGGTATGCGGTATGTGCAGACGGCTCGCGTCTCGCACATACCGCTTTTTTCATATAGCGCCGGACTCGTTCCGCGCTTTCCAACCGTCAGCATAAAGGTATCGGAATGCACGCTTGCAGCATCGGGCGTGCCTGTTTTGCACTTGGATAGGTGACAGATATGGCAGATGGCAACTTCATTCTCACGCAAGAGGGCAAGGAAAAGCTCGAAGAAGAGCTGCATTACCTCGAGACGGAGAAGCGCGCCGAAATCGGCGAGCGCATCAAGGTCGCCCGCGAGTTCGGCGACATCTCGGAGAACTCGGAGTACGACGACGCCAAGAACGAGCAGGGCATGATGGAGGCGCGCATCGCCGAGATCAGCCGCATCCTCTCCGAGGCGACGGTGGTCAACACTCCGAAGCGCTCGAACAGCGTGCACATCGGATCGACCGTCACCGTGGACATGGGCGGCCGCGAGCGCGTGTTCACCATCGTGGGCGGCGCGGAGAGCGACGCCGCCGCCGGCAAGATCTCGAACGAGTCGCCGGTCGGCGCTGCGCTGCTCGGGCACAAGAAGGGCGACAAGGTGCAGGCCACCGGCCCCACGGGCCGCGAGATCGACATGACGATCGAGAAGATCGAACACTAGAGGGTTCAGCGGCCTGCCGGCCGTTGGAACGAAGTCGACGCTGCGGGCCTCTGCGGCACCCTTCCTTGGCGCGCTAGCGAAGGCTCACGTACTCAAGTGCGCTTCGCTTTCGCCATCACGCCAATGCGGGGCACCGCAGAGGCCCTCTCTGATTTACTACGCCAACCTGTGATCTGAAGGACGACCTATGAGCGACACGACGAACACCAACCCCGATGCGACCGACGAGCCTCAGGCTGTCGAAGACGATCCCATCGCGGTGCGCCGCGCGAAGCGCGAGGCGTTGCTGGCGGCGGGCGCCGATCCCTACGGCCATGCATTCACGTACTCGCACCATCTGGCCGACCTGGTCGAGCGCTACGCCGGTTTGGAAGACGGCGCGTCCACCGAAGACGAGGTGCAGGTGGCGGGCCGCGTCATGGCCAAGCGCGACCAGGGCAAGCTTGCGTTTTTGGAGCTGCGCGACGCTACAGGCGACATCCAGCTGTTCTGCCGCATCAACGCGCTGGGCGAGGATGCCTTCGCCCGTCTGAAGGACCTCGACGTGGGCGACTGGATCGGCGTGGAGGGCACCATGATGCGCACGAAGCGCGGGCAGCTGTCCGTGTCCGTGCAGTCCTTCGAGCTTCTTTCCAAGTCGCTGCGCCCGCTTCCCGAGAAGTTCCACGGCCTGGCCGACAAGGAGACGCGCTATCGCCAGCGCTACGTCGACCTGGTCATGAATCCTGAAGTGAAGGGAACGTTCGAGAAGCGCTTCAAGATCATCGCGGCCATCCGCCGCTACATGGAGGACCAGGGCTTCTACGAAGTGGAAACGCCCATCCTGCACCCCATCCTCGGCGGAGCGAACGCGCGCCCCTTCGTCACGCATCACAACGCGCTGGACAAGGACTTCTACCTGCGCATCGCCACCGAACTGCACCTGAAGCGCCTTTTGGTGGGCGGCTTCGAGAAGGTGTTCGAGATAGGCCGGCAGTTCCGCAACGAGGGCATGGACCCCTACCACAATCCCGAGTTCACCACGATGGAGGCCTACCAGGCGTTTTCCGACCTGGAGGGCATGATGGACCTCACGCAGGGCTACATCCAGGCCGCGGCGCTCGCCGCCTGCGGCACGTTGCAGATAACCTACCAGGGCGCCGACATCGACCTGTCGGGCGAATGGCGCCGCGCCTCCATGATCGAGCTGGCCAGCGAGGGCGCGGGTGAGGACGTCAGCTTCGAGCGCACGCGCGAGGAGTTGGCGGCCATCCTGGAGAAGCACGGGGGGCATGCGGAAGACGCTTGGGGCAAAGGCAAGCTCATCGCCGAGATATTCGAGGCGGTGGCCGAAGCCAAGCTCGTGCAGCCCACGTTCGTGGTCGACCATCCGCTGGAGGTGTCCCCGCTTGCCAAGAAGAAAGCGGACGATCCGAACCTCACCGAGCGCTTCGAACTGTTCATCTGCGGCCACGAGTACGCCAACGCCTTCGGCGAGCTGAACGATCCCGTGGACCAGGCAGAGCGCTTCCGCAAGCAGGTGGAGGCGAAGGACCTGGGCGACGACGAGGCCATGGGCTACGACGACGACTACGTGCGCGCGTTGGAGTACGGCATGCCGCCGGCGGGCGGCGTGGGCGTGGGCATCGACCGTCTGGTCATGCTGCTCACCGACGCCCCGTCCATCCGCGACGTGCTGCTGTTCCCCCACATGCGCGACGAGGCGCCGACGGGCGCCCGCCAGCGTCCGGCCCAGCCTGCCGTCCGCGCCGAGGCGCCCGCCGCAGCTCCCATCGACTTCTCGAAAGTGGTCGTCGAGCCGCTGTTCGAAGACGAGGTGGACTTCGACACGTTCAGCAAGTCGGACTTCCGCGCCGTGAAGGTGAAGGAGTGCGTCGCCGTTCCGAAGAGCAAGAAGCTCTTGCAGTTCACGCTCGATGATGGCACGGGTTCCGATCGCGTCATACTGTCCGGCATCCACGCCTACTACGAGCCGGAGGAGCTGGTGGGCCGCACGCTCATCGCCATCACGAACCTGCCGCCGCGCACTATGATGGGCGTGGACTCGTGCGGCATGCTGCTCTCGGCCATCCACGAGGAGCCGGGCGAGGGCGGCGAGCCCGAGGAGCGCCTGAACCTCCTGATGGTGGACGACCGCATTCCCGCCGGTGCCAAGCTGTACTAGCTTTCCTGCTCGAACCGCTTCCAACGAAGGCCGCCCGCGCGCATCGTCGCCCGGGCGGCCTTCTGCATGCCGGTGGGCTCGGCCGGGCCGCGACGTGTTGCGTCGTGCTTTCCGAGGCTGCGTGTCGGCGTTTTCCCCAACCATGAACGCCGCGAGGCCTGATGGGATGCGTCCGAGGTTCTGGAGGCAGATGTCGGCGCTCTTCGGGGGGGGCATCGCCGTCAGCGCAAGCAAAACCCGGTTTCGTGGCAGGTTTTGACGTTGGTTGATCGTCCGGAAGGCGGAAGTCCTTTGCTTTGACGTTTCGCCTTCGCTGACTCACGGCGAAAGGCCTGATCGCAAACGCTCTCCCGCTGTTGGCTTGCCACAAAGCATAAGCCCATGATCAACCAACGTCGTTTTTTGCCAGGAACCTGTCGATTTCGCGCACGCTGCTTGCTGGAGCGGATGGGCGCGCCGCCATCTCAGCCGAGAAGCTCCTTGCGGAGGGCGAACTGGCGGGAGGGGTAGTCTCGGCACGAGGGCCTGATCCTCGTGCCGAGCTGTTTGGCCAGGATTTGCGCGAAGCGGTTGTACTCCCGGTAGTTCTCCACCTGCTTCCACGTTGCGGTTACCACGGTAAGGCCGAGCGCCTCGAGCGCGTTTTTGCGCGAGGCGTCCTCGGCAATGCGTTGGGCGCCGGTGTGGCAGAGGGTACTGTCGTACTCCACGGCTACGCGCCTGTCGGCCCACAGCAGGTCGCAGCGCAGCGAAGAGCGGTCGGTGGCCCACCGGCTCCGCGCAGGCAGGGGGATGACGGCGTTCATGGCCGGCTGCTCGATGCCGCTCCCGCCGCGCAGGCACGGAAGCGTGATGAGTTCGGCCAGAGTCGATTCGCGAGGGGAGGCCGAACGGCTCAAGAGGTGGGGTAGCGCCGTTCGGAGGGCTTTCGTCCCGCGAACGCCGTCGGCCTTGCGCAGGTATGCGGCGATCTTGTCCGGGGACGTGAGTGGCTCTCTGCTCCTCAGCCCGAAGGGTCGGCCCTCGTCAGGCGCGAACGTGCCGCAGAACTCGTATCCCAAATGAACGGTTCGCGCGAAGCTTGTCGTGAGCGCCACATGAACCAGGGTCAGTTCGGGGCTGGTGACGAAGAGCGGCTCGTCGCAGCCGGGAACGACGATGGCCCGCAATGAGCCGGCGGGCAGGGGCATCGTCTTGTGGACCGCGAGGGCGGCGCTTCTTCTGTGGCTTTCGAGCGCGAGCACGTGGATGGGCGGGGTGAGCGTTCCGCAGTGGACGAGCGGATGGCTGCGCGCCTCATGGACCGAAAGGGCTTTCTGCGGCAGCTCCCGCGCACGGCATTGCTCGCGCGCCGAACCTTCGTCGCTGAAGGCCGAGCGCCAGAATTCGAGAGCCGACGTATGGGAGATAACTGTTCGCATGCTGCGAGTTTACCATGTAATAACACCAGATGAATGAGTATTTTCGCCTGCTGGATCCGTGCTGGGATTCCGCAAGGTTCGCGTTGGATCCGCGTTGCGCGCGCTGCATCCGCGCGAGGTCCGCCGGGCTCTCCGCAGGGAGCGAGCGCGAAAAACCCGGCTTCGTGGCAGAAAAGGGTGTTAGTTGGCCATCCATGGGCTTCGGCAAGTCGTCTTGGAATCCGTACCGCCTCGTTTCACCAGGCAAAACGTGCGGCCGAAAAGAAGGGGAGGAAGTGCGGGAGGGAAAGGCCCCGCCGAATGATCAACCAACGTCCTTTTCTGCCACGAAGCCGGGCTGCCCGCGCTCGCGTGGCAGGCTGGCGACGGCGCTGGCCCACGTTTCAGCTCTTCGTCAAACGTGAGCAGTTTTGGAGGCGTCGGGGAGGGTATGGACGCGCCCCGGTGCGCGTCGTGATAGGATGGATTGGTCGTGACGCCTGCGCTTGTGGAGCGGACGTGTGCGGCTATATGCTGTATTGGCACTCTCATAAGAGGAGTGCTAAAATGGCACGGAACCATACGATAGACTCTGCGAGAATAGAGGCTAGCATGTCATTTGAAAAGTTCACGGACAAGGCGCGCAAAGTGCTCGTCCTGGCTCAGGACGAGGCGCGCTCGCTCCATCAGCCCTACGTGGGCACCGAGCACATCCTGCTCGGCCTCATACAGGAGAAGGACGGCCTGGCCGCCCAGGCCCTCGACCGCCTCAACGTGAAGTACGACGCCGTCGTGCAGGCCATCCGCCAGGTGGTGGCCATCGATGAGGACACCGACGTGTCCGGGCACCTGTCCTTCACGCCGCGCGTGAAGCGCGTGCTGGAGAACTCCCTGCGCGAGGCCATGCAGATGGGCCAATCCTACATATCCACCGAGCATCTGCTGCTGGGCATCGTCCGCGAAGGCGACGGCACCGCGCTCGAGGTGCTCACGCGCCTGGGCGTGACCGGCGACGACGTGCGCAGCGCGCTCAACGACCTGGTGGGGCAGAGCCCCGTCTACGCCGGGCGCAACCCGTTCGATCCCAATGGCAACGCGTCTGACAGCGTGCTGAAGGAATTCGGCACCGACCTCACGCAGAAGGCGCGCGACGGCAAGCTGGACCCGGTCATCGGCCGCGCCGGCGAGATCGAGCGCGTCATGCAGGTGCTTTCGCGCCGCCAGAAGAACAACCCGCTCTTGATCGGCGAGCCGGGCGTGGGCAAGACCGCCGTGGCCGAGGGCCTGGCGCAGCTCATCGTGTCGAACCAGGTGCCCGACATCCTGCGCGGCAAGCGCCTGTTCACGCTCGACGTGAGCGCGCTCGTGGCCGGGTCGAAGTACCGCGGCGAGTTCGAGGAGCGTCTGAAGAAGTGCATCAAGGAAGTGATGGACGCGGGAGACATCATCCTGTTCATCGACGAGATGCACACGCTCATCGGTGCGGGTTCGGCCGAGGGCTCCATCGACGCCGCCGCCATCCTGAAGCCGCCGCTGTCCCGCGGCGAGATCCAGGTGATCGGCGCCACCACCATCGACGAGTACCGCAAGCACCTGGAGAAGGACTCCGCGCTGGAGCGGCGCTTCCAGCCCATCACCGTGGGCGAGCCGAACGAGGAGCAGGCCATGCGCATCATGGAAGGCCTGCGCGACCGTTACGAGGCGCACCACCAGGTGCACTTCACCGACGAGGCGCTGCAGGCGGCCGTGAACCTGTCGAGCCGCTACATCCAGGACCGCTTCCTGCCGGACAAGGCCATCGACGTGCTGGACGAGGCGGGCGCGCGCATGCGCATCCGCAACATGACGCTGCCGAAGGAGCTGCGCGAGCTCGACG
>CAUEBO010000018.1 GCA_958454405.1 uncultured Eggerthellaceae bacterium
CTCGCCTTGCAGGGCCGCTGCGCGACGCAGCAAGCCCCATTCCCCCAACATGCTGGATTGAACTGCTATAATGACTGGCGAAGAAGCTGGCGGCGCCGTCGCGCGGCGGCCGCCATGATGAGGAGGATGGCATGAGCAAGACGAAATCAGAAGACAAGGCAGCGAAAGCGTCGTCGGACGTCAGCCCGACGCGCACGAAGGCCACTTGGAAGCCCGGGGTCAGCGACGATTCCATCCCCTTCTTCCATTGCCCCTCGTGCGGCGCGGTGGTGCAGGGCATCGACGGCCCGAACGGCCCGACGTTCTCCGGGCTGGTGCGCAGGCCCGACGTCACGCTTCCTTACGCGACCAACGGGTTCGCCCCAACGTGCTGCGGAGAGCCCATGGTTCCTTTGACGGGCGAGGCGGCTGCGTCGAGCGACGCGATTTCCCTGCGCTACGAAGTGGTGGGCGGCTTCGACATGAACACCCTGCGGGTGTACTGGACGTCCAAAGACGGCAAGGCGCCGCGCTGGATAGCGCTCAAAACGTTCATGGGCTCGCAGCTCAAGTACGTGCTGCCCGACAAGCAGCCCCCCGTCGTGTTCGCCCTCGGCGATGAGGACGCCTACGCCTACTGCGACGAGGACCCCTGCGTCTGCTGCACGTTCCACTGCAAGCGCGGGTTCGAGCTGTACGCCTACCTCGGCGACGGCGAGCTGGCCTCGCTTCTCGTCCACCGCGAGGACCTGCTCGACTGACCGAGCCCGCGAACCCGCGGCCATCCCAACCGCATAGGCGCATGCGAAGACGCCGGCCCAATGGGCCGGCGTCTTCGCATGCGCGGCACCGCCCGGGACGCGAAAAGGCCCCGCAGGCAAAACCTGCGGGGCCTTCCAGACAAGCTTGGCGAATCAGCTGCGTGCTGCCGGGTTTCCGGTCGAACGCGAGCGTGTGCGCTACTTGCCTTCCTTCTGCATCTCGTCGTCGTCGACGAGCGTACCGGCCTTGAGAGCCTCCATGCGGCGCTTCAGGGCCTCGAGCTGGCGAGCGGTCTCTTCGTCCTCGACGCGCTGGCGCTCTTTGTTCCAAGCGTAGTCTTCGCGGATCTTCTGGTTGTTGGCGATGACCAGGTAGAACGCGATTGCCGCAGGAAGGGCGATCTGCGCGCCGCGGGCCACGAAGAAGCCTGCGCACATGCCGGCGATGCCCTTGTCGAGCGTCTCGCGGCCTTCCATCAGGCCGAACGCGATCGTGGCGCACGCCCAGCCCTGCACGACCAGGATGACTACCAGCAGTGCAGCGGAGGCAGCCAGGGAGGCTTCGTAGAGCGGGAAGATGAACAGGCCGACGACCGTGAAGATCAGGTTGGTGCCGGAACCATCGTAGATGGAGTCCATGCCCTCGCGGCCGTCCTGCTTGTAGCGGGCGTAGGTCGCGATGCAGTACGGGGCGCTCAGCGGGCCGGCGAGAGCCGGGTACGGAGCGAACAGCGCCAGGATGATGTTACGCAGACCGCAGATGACGTTCGTGCGGTTGGCGTCGAACTCGATGTGCTCGTCCTCGCGGACGGAGGACATGCCGAGCTCCTGCACGGTGACGAAGTCGCCGTAGGCGATGATCCATGCGGTGAGCGCGTAGGGCAGCGCCATGAGCCACACGCCCGGCTCGGCGAAGCCGATGAAGAACGGGCAGACGGTCACGAACAGCAGGCCGAAGTCGGGCACCTTGAAGATCTCGCCGGAGAAGTTGTACTGGACCTCGCCGGAGATGCCGCCCACCAGGAACAGCACGATGACGGCCCACAGGAAGCTGTAGTTGCCCATGAAGCTCAGGATCTTGTTGCTGTTCATCTTGTTACGGACGCGCTGGCTGAACATGAACAGGCACACGACGGTCAGGCCGCAGATGCAGGCGATGGTCATCGTGTCCGTGGCGCCGCCTTCCTTGAGGCGGGAGACGACGGCGTTGACGCCGGCGCCCAGCACGATGCCGGCCTTCAACGCTGGTGGCACAAGCGTGTTCAGCTTCTTCGACAGGCCGGTGAATCCCAATATCACGAACAACAAGCCCAATTCAAGCTGAATCGCTGTCAATGCCTGGAGACGCGCCACCCCCTCTGGCAATGTCTCGAGGAACAGCACCATGATGGCCATTGCAGGCGTGATCCAACCGCAAATGGAAGGCTCACCGAGCAACCAGTTCAGCGTGTACATGGCCGTTTCGAACACGACCAGCGCCCATGCGACCTCGGGAGAGAGGCCCAACGTGGTAATAAGAACGGCAAGCGCTCCATAAGAGGTACAGGCGTTCATGAGGCCTGTGACGATCTCGGGAGGCGAGATCTTGAAGTGGATGAAGGGAATACGAATGCGGAAGATGCCGGCGCGGATGCAAGGCTGAATTCCACCGTATTCACGTTTTAAAGCCATCGGTTAACCCCTTTCTTTCCTCGTTCCCCTTGAAGAAACGAGTATTCCCGTGTAAGTGCGAGCACCTCCTCCTTCCTCTCGTACCACCGAGAATCAGCGTCGTGCTTGGTGCCGACCCCCTGCTCCTCCTTTTATCTGGATGAGGGCTTTCCCTCAAAATCCACGTACCGCCCCGTGAACCGCAAGGCGCGCTCGAGCTCCCCTGTGCATGAACGGCGCACCCATCGACGCGGTCGAATCTGCTGCAATTATCGTCCCCGTCGAATGCATTAATCCAATCGATTTTAGATGGCGTCCGATCGCCAACGAAAATATCATTTGCAGAAGCTATCGATTTTGATGGGATCGATAGGCTGCACACTATTGATTCTTTGAAAACCGCCTCCACAAGATCATCAGAACTGCTGGATTGTCCGGTAATTCTTCATCATATATTCCCAGAATTAATAGATTGGATCGCGACGGTCGATCGTATTGATTGACGGGGTAGAAAGCCGTCCGATATCATGCTTCGAGTTGTTTTTTCCGAACCGCGTTCCGCTTGCCGGAAGCGGTTCAGCCGCGATTCTTCGCCACCAAGCACGGCATGACCGCGAAGGATGCATTCGTTGCCTATCTACGACAAGGAGCGTGTCCCCCTATGGTTGCCCTGACCACGGCCCAAATCATTTCCATCGTTGTATTCGTCGTCGTGATGGCCCTCGTAGTTTCCGAGAAGGTCCATCGCGCCACCGCGGCGCTCGCCGGCGCCGTCGTGCTCATTCTGCTCGGCATCGTCACGTTCGACACCGGCATGGAGCATATCGACTTCAACACGCTCGGCGTGCTGGTGGGCATGATGATGTTCGTCGCCGTCGTGAAGTACTCGGGCTTGTTCGAGTACCTCGCTGTCAAATCGGCCAAAATGGCCAAGGGCAATCCTTGGCTCATCATGATCCTGTTCTCGTTGATAACCGCGATCCTGTCCGCGTTCCTGGACAACGTCACCACGGTGCTGCTCATCGGCCCGGTCACATTCACGGTCTGCCGCATGCTCGACATCAACCCCGTGCCGTTCTTCATCACCGAGATCATCGCATCGAACGTGGGCGGCACGGCGACGCTCATCGGCGATCCCCCCAACATCATGATCGGCTCGGCCGCAGGCCTGTCGTTCTTCGACTTCCTCGTGTACGACGGGCCCGCCGTCGTCGTGATGCTGGCGGTATGCATCGGCATCTTCTACGTTCTGTACGGGCGCAAGCTGGCGGTGGGCGACGACAAGAAGGCCGCCGTCATGGAGCTGAACGAGAAGGAGTCCATCAGCGATCCGAAGCTGTTCAAGAAGAGTATCGCCATGACGGTGATCGTGGCCATCGCCTTCATAGCGCACGGCGCCTTCCACATCGAGCCCAGCGTCATCGCGCTCGCCGCCGCCGCGGTCATGCTCATCATCAGCCGAACCGATATCGAGAAGATCATCAACGACGTCGAGTGGACCACGATCGGCTTCTTCGCGGGCCTGTTCATCGTGGTCGGCGGCATGGCCGAAACCGGCGTCATCGAGATGATGGCCCATGCCCTGATCGACGCGACCGGCGGCGACCTCATGATCACCATCATCGTGCTGGTATGGGCCTCGGCCATCCTGTCGTCCTTCCTGGACAACATCCCGCTCGTGGCCACGCTCATACCCATCATCACGACGATGGAAATGAGCGGCATCGACGTGGGGCCGCTGTGGTGGTCCATCTCGCTCGGCGCCTGCGTCGGCGGCATCGGCACCCTCATCGGCGCGTCCGCAAACGTCGTGCTGGCCTCCATCTCCACGCGCAACGGCTGCCCCATCACGTTCATGGAGTACACCAAGGTGGGCTTCCCGGTCATGATCGTGCTCACGGCCATATCGTGCGTGTACCTCGTCCTCCGCTTCGTCGTCTTGGCGTAGAGCGTCCGCGCCTTTCGAAACGAGCCCGTCTTGAAAGGCGGCCCGCCAGCCGGCAGGCCGCCTTTCCGCTTTCCTGCGGCTTTCGGACCAAACCCCGTCGGCCCGATGCGCGGAAGCACCCGTCAAATATCGTGTTTTGACCATTCCCCAGCAGTCTGCGAACCTGCCGCAAAAGGGCCGAAATCGCGTTTCGACGCTTCTTTTTTCACCCTCCACCTGGGGATACCGATATATTATCTTCAAGACCATGCCATGCAAAAGCCCATTTGATCATCCCAAGGCCGATTGGCTATACTGGACGCCGACACGAGAAGGGAAGTATCTGCACATGGACTTCAGGCTCACCGACAAGCAGAAGCGGCTCATCGCCGCCTTCCGCGAGTTCGGACGAACGTACTTCAAAGACGAGCAGGTCATGCAATGGTGCAAGGACCAAGGCCTGCCCGACGAGATCGCGCAGGGGTTCGTCGACCTGTACTTCAACCTTCCCGAGCTCTGGGACAACGAGGCGAACGACGCCTTCACCCTCACTTCGCAAGCGCTCGTTCTGGAAGAGCTCTCGCGGTGCGCGGGGGCTACGCTGCCGTTCCAGAACGATCTGTTCAACCTGAGGATCATCGAGGAATTCGCCACGAGCGGCGAATTCCTCCCCATCCTCGAAGACTACCGCCATACGGGCCGCCTGCTGTTCGGGCTGGGCATCTCGGAGCCCGACGCCGGATCGGACTGCATGAACATGCAGGCCCACACGCGCACGGTGAACGGGAAGCCCGTCCTCAACGGCGTGAAGACCTACGTCAACAACGGCGAGTACGCCCCCTTCCTCCTCGTCGCCGCCATCGACCAAGACGAGGACGATTCGGGTCCGTACCCTCCGCTCGCCTTCTGGCTCGTGCCCCGCAGCCTTCCGGGAATCACCGCCTACCCCATCAGCAAGATCGGGCAGTCGATGGTGCCCTTCGCCACCATCGCCTTCGATTCCGTGCAGCTCTCCCCCGATTTCAGGCTGACGGGAGGGCACGGCGGCTTCAGGCAGCTGTTCCGCCTGCTCGAAATCGGCCGGGTCTTCACCTGCGCCTCGTCGGTGGGCATGGCGAGCGCCGCCATGCACGACGCCGTCAACCACGCATGCCACCGAAAGGCGTTCGGAACCAACATCGGCAGCTTCCAGCAGATCGGGCAGATGCTGACCGACATGGAGGTCAGCATCTGCAACATGCGGTCCATCCTCTACCGGGCCGCAAGCTGCATCGACAACCGCACGGAGGACGAGCGGCTCAACGTGGCCCTCATGAAGCGCTACGTGCCCGAAACAGCCACCAAGGTCGCAAGCGATGCGATGCAGATCCTCGGCGGAGGCGGCTACTCGGAGCGTTGCCGGACCGGCCGCATCTGGCAGGACTGCAGGGGCAACCAGATAGCCGAAGGCACCGACGAGATCATGGTCTACATCGCCGCCCCCCTCATATTGGAAAAATACCGCTCGGATCAGCTTTAGCGCGAACGTCCGCCCCGCACGGGGCCCCAGCCCGAGAAGAAGGCCCGCGCGGGGCGCGCGACTCGACACGAAAGGCCGCAGCATGTCGAAGAAAAAGAACAAGGGAGACCAGAAGCAGCCTCAGGCCGCCCCGGTCAACCGCTACCGCAAGATCATCCTCGTCCTGAATCCCGTCTTGCTCGTCATTCTGGCGGCATGCATCCTCGTGGGCCTGCCGCCCGAGGCGGTCATACCCCTGGGAGTCGTGGGATACGGCATATGGGGGTACTTCTTCTTCAAGTCCCGGGCCGAGGATCGCAGGATCCAGGGGCGCTGACCGCGCGCGGGGCGCATTGCAAGATGCAAGCCGCCGAAACCATCGGAAAACACTAGTCATTTCAAATCATCTGTGTGACCGCAGATGATTTGCTTTTCTCCCAAGCGAAAATCCTCGCAGTCTTGAGCTCGCCCATTCCCCCACAATCTGACAACTGTCCATAGAATGGGGTGCTGTTCCATGCGATTATTGTGTTTGGGTTCACACTTAAAACTCAAGCGAAGCTCAAGGCACATATTATTTCACGAAAGGGGAAATGCGCATGTCAGTTACCGAGAAACTGAACGGCTACGGCCCGCTCGCGGGCATCAAAGTGGTCGAGGTGTGCACGTACGTCGCGGCTCCCGCGACCGTTCGCGTCCTGTCCGAGATGGGCGCCGAGATCATCAAGGTCGAATCGTTTGCCGGCGACACCCAGCGCACGCAAGGCCCCGGCTTCGGCTGCGAGCTCACCGAGACCGAGGATCCCACCATCGACCTCAACAACACGAACAAGAATTGGGTCTCCCTCAACCTGAAGACCGAGGAAGGCCTGACGATCCTCAAGAAGCTGATCGCGGACGCCGACGTCTTCATGAACAACATGCGCACCGGAGCGCTCCAGAAGCTCGGGCTCGACTACCCCACGCTGTCCAAGGAGTTCCCGAACCTGATCTGGGCGCAGATGCGCGGCTACGGCGAGTTCGGCGAGTTCGCCCACTCCCCCGGATACGACGCGGTGTGCTGGGCGGCCCGCGGCGGCGTCTCCGGCACGTTCCCCGAGAAGGACACGGCCCCTGCCATCCCGCCGCAGGCCTTCGGCGACTACAACGCCGCCATCATGATGGCGGCCGGCATCCTGGGCGCGCTCGTGAACAAGCTGCGCACCGGCAAGGGCGACAAGGTCGTCGTCAACCTGTACCATGCGGCCATCTGGGCCGGCGGCATCGGCCTGGTGGCCCAGCAGTTCGGCGCCGATTACCCCAAGTCGCGCAAGTCCGTGCCGAACCCGTTCAACAACACGTACAAGACCGCTGACAACAAGTGGCTCTACATCTGCCAGCCGGAGTACAACCGTTACTACAACGACATGATGAAGATCATCGGTCGCGACGACCTGATCGACAACCCCCGCTACGCGAAGATCGAGACCGTCAAGGAGAACGACGCCCAGCACGAGGTCATCACCATCCTCGAAGACGGCTTCGTGCACAAGGAGCTTGAGGAGTGGCTGAGCATCTTGGCAGAGTGGCAGGTGCCGAGCCAGAAGGTCTTCCGCTTCACCGACATCCTCAAGGACGAGGAAGCCTACGTCAACGACGCGCTCCGCAAGATCGAGTACAACGCCTTCGGCGAGCACGCGATCACCACGACGCCGATCCGCTACGCGAACTTCGGCGATCCCCCGATGATCCTCTCCAAGCCCATCGGCTACCACACCGCCGAGTACCTGCACGACCTGGGCTACGACGACGGCCAGATCGCCGAGCTCGAGGAGCAGGGCGTCGTGAAGTGCTGGCACGGCGAGGAAGTGCCCGACGTCATCTTCAAGTCCCAGCGCCAGGTTGCCGGCGAAGCCGAGTGCAAGTGGTAAACGCCGCCAGCCGTCCGAGGACTGTCTGATACACGTAAAGAAAAGGGGCCGAACGGCCCCTTTTCTTTCTTTACGCCGCCGTCCTCCGCGGACGTTCCAGCGTCGGACGGGCTGCGCGCGAGCCGCGCCGCCAAGCGCTACTTCGCAAGCTGCGCGATGAGATCGGCCATGTCGGATCCCAGCTGGCGCGCGCAGGCGAACGCGGCCGCATCGCGCTTCACCGAGCGCCAGATGGGCTTGCCGTCCTCGTCCAGGCCCCCGAAGCCGGTGGCCGTCGCCCCGCTGCCCAGGACGGGCCCCTCGGGCCGCGCATGGACGGCGAGCATCTCATGGGTCGCGAACCAGCGGTCCATGGCCGCCATGGTCTCCTCTATGCCGCAGTTGTCGAGCCCCGCCGTGGCCACCATGCCGCCCACTTTGCCTTTGAGGACGTTCTCCACCATATGGAGCGGACGCGTGCGCTCCATGAACGTCTTCATGCGCGCCGTGACGCTGGAGAAGTAGTCCGGAGATGCGAGAACGACGCCGTCGGCCTCCTGCAGCTTGGCGTACAGGACGTCCATGTCGTCGTGCAGCGCGCACCCCACCTTTCCCAGGCACGCGTTGCACCCGATGCAGTAGCCGATTTCGAGTTCGGCCAGCTCGACCTTCTCGACCTCGGCTCCCCGCTCCTGCGCAGCGTCCAGCACGGCGTTCAACAGCGCCGCCGTCCCCTTGTTCGGCCTATGGCTTCCGTTGATTCCCAAGATCTTCATGCGCGAGCCCCCTCGTCTGCTTCTTCGCCCGACGCGCGCTTTCAAGCCGCGGCGTCGAGCGCCTGCCGGCCCGCGCAGCCCGCGCGGGCCGGCTCCTGTCCGAAAAACGACAGGCGCCCCCGCTTGACGATGCGAGGGCGCCGTGCTGCGCTTCGATATCGATCGGCACGCAGCCGACACGCTTTTTTACATGTTGTGGAACGCGTACTTGTCCGGGTTCGCCTTGACGTCCTCTTTGTTCTTCGGATTCATCTTGAGCGTGCCCATGATGCCGTCATGCGTGTTGGACGCGAGCACCTGGTTGCGGTTCTCCATCTTGATCTGCGTCTCGAAGCTCGTGCCGTCGAGGGAGGACTTCAAGGCCTCCTTCGTGAGGCGCAGGCCGAACGGAGCCGTGGAATCGCATATCTGCTGCCCGAGCGCCACGGCCTCCTCCACCACGTCGTCGTCGACGACGACCTTGTTGGCGAAGCCCCATTCGTACAGCTTCTCGGCTCCGAATCGACGGGGGTTCATGAGGATCTCGCATGCGCGGGCGTAGCCGACGATCTTGGGCAGGTAGAACGAGCCGCTCATGTCCGTGCCGGTGTAGCCGATGGACAGGTAGCCGGCGTTCATCTTGAAGGACTCGCCCAGGATGCGCATGTCGCAGGCGCAGGCCAGCGACAGGCCGCCGCCCACGGCGTAGCCCTTGAGGGCGCCGATGATGGGCTGCTCGCACCGATGCATGTTGACGACCTGATCGGAGCACATGCGCTGCATCACGTAGAAGTCGCGCTGGATGCGGCCCATGTCCTCGGGCGGCTCGAGCGCGAGGTCGTTGAGGTTGAAGCCGGCGCAGAAGGACTTGCCCTCGCCGGTGAGCACGATGACGCGGCAGTCTTTGTCAAGGCGCACCTTGATGAGGAAGTCGTTGAACTCGCTCATCTGCTGGTACGACATGGCGTTCAGGTTGCCGGCATCGTTGAACGAGCAGATGTAGACCGGGCCGCGCTTCTCGATCAGCAGCTTCTCGTAGTCGTACTCGAACTCCGGCAGATGGTAACTCTCCTGGTAGACGCTCATAGGTTCAAAACCCCTTTCTCTGTGCTCCTCATGTACGTTTCGATCAGGCCGATCAATTCAACAGACACAGTTAGGACTATAATCACACGATGCACCGGCACCCGCCATGGGCAATTGAAACCTATTGTTGACCGATCGGATGGCGCCGGCCGCCGAAGCGGAGACCCCGCTCCAAGCAGCCTCGGAAGCGCCGGTCCCTCGCGGCGGCGTCTTCGGTCATTCTCCGCGTTTTCCCTTTTCAAATGAGCTTTTTCGCAATCGGGCGCCGTGCCGGGCAACGGAGTCGAGAGGCTGGCGCGCGCCGTTGCGCGAAGCCCGTTCATCATTGTATTTGCCAAATCTATGGTTCTATTCAAACTGGTGATAGAAGAACCTGCGATTCACCTAGCGGTTTCACCGTTGGCCGTCCTACAATAACAGCGTGAAAGTATCTGAGGGGGGAGCCGAAGACTTTCACGCCATCGGCTCTTCTTCCGATGCAAAGCAAGGAGTCGCGTCTATGCCAAACAAACGTCCTAAGCGCTAGCGATCCGGGTTCACCGTTTCTTTACGCAACCCCGCCGGAAGCGGCATGCGGTCAGGAGAGGACATCAAGGCGATGATAACTGATCTCAAGATCAACGACGAGCGCAAGAAGCAGTACTACGAGCAAGGCTATTGGAGCGAAAAGACCCTGGGGGACATCTGGCTCGATCGGGCCACGGCCTATCCCGACCGTGAGTACGTGAGCGACGACCAAGGATCCCGATACACGTACCGCGAAGTGGACGACCAGGCATCGCGGCTGGCGGCATGGCTCGTCGACCAGGGCGTGCGGCCCGGCGACGTGGTGTCCTTCCAGATGCCCACCTGGGCGGAATTCTGCATCGTCTACGTGGCGCTGCTCAAGGTGGGGGCCGTCATGCACCCGGTGCCGCGCAAGTACAACGACGCCGATCTCGTCTACGACATGAACCTGGTAAGCTCGAGGGCGTTCATCTGCCCCACGAAAGTGGCGAAGATCGACTTCGAAGAGCAGATCCTCAGCATCCTCGACAAAATCCCCTCGCTCGGCCCCGTCGCGCTCGTCGACAAGGCGGCCCCGAAGCGCTCCGACCTTCCGACGATTTCCGAGATCTGCGAGCAATACGAGCCGCTGGCCGAGCGCCCCGCCATAACCTCGGACGACGTGGCCTGCATCCTGTCCACGTCCGGCACGACCGGCAAGCCCAAGGCCGTGCTGTTCACGCACAACAACCTCATCTTCTCGGAGAACTCGTTCGTGAAGGGCGCCGAGCGCACCCAGGACGACGTCATGTTCATGGCATCGCCGCTCAACCACGCCACCGGCTTCTACCACGGCCTCATCTCGCCGATGCTGTTGGGAGGGCGCACGGTGCTCCAGCAGGACTTCCGGCCGGCGAAGGCCATCGAGATCATGAACGCCGAGCATTGCACCTGGTCCATGGGCGCCACGCCGTTCATCTACGACATGCTCAAGTGCATCGAGCTGGAGGATGGCCCACGCTTCGAAACGCTCGAGGTGTTCATCTGCGGCGGAGCCCCCGTGCCCAGCTCGCTCGTGCAATGCGCGTTCAGCCACGGCGTCCTGCTCTGCGAATGCTACGGCTCGACGGAAAGCTGCCCGCACATCCTCGTGCCGCCCTCGGAGTGCATGGAATGGAACGGCGCCTGGTCGGGCATCGCCCTGCCGGGCATCGAAACGCGCATCGTGGACGCCAACCGCAACGACGTGCCGCTGGGCGAGCAGGGCGAGGAGATATCCCGCGGCCCGCACCAATTCGTCGGCTACCTCAACGAGCCCGAGCGCACGGCCCGGGCGCTCGACGACGAGGGATGGTTCTACAGCGGCGATTTGGGCTACATGGACGAGCGGGGACGCATCCGCATCAACGGCCGCAAGAAGGAGATCATCATCCGCGGCGGGGAGAACATCTGCGCCAACGAGATCGACGACGATCTGATGGGATGCCCCGGCATCAGCGAGACCGCCACCATCGGCATGCCCGACGAGCGGCTGGGAGAGCGCATCTGCACCTTCGCCGTGCCCAACGGCGACGCGCGCCCCACCGTGGCCGACGTGACGGCCTATCTAGCTGAGAAGCACGTGGCCAAGCGGCTCTGGCCCGAGCGCATGGAGTACATTGACGCCATCCCCAAGACCGCGACCGGCAAGGTGAAGCGCCACGAGCTCGCCGACGAGCTCGCCCGGCGCATGGAAGCGCAAGCCGGCAAAGACGCATAGAGCCTCTAGCATCGGCGTGCAGCGGCGAAACCAGCGGCCCCTCCTGCGAGGGGCCGCTTTGCTTTGCGCAGGAAGTCCGCAAAAGAAGGAGCGCGCCCTCCCGCTACAGCTCTCCCCGCTCCTCAAGGTAGGCGAGCTGGGCTTGGACGTTGCACCGGGCAGCCGGGTTCAGACGTGCGTCAACGTCCTTGTAGACGCGCTCCATGATGCGGTCGAGGTCGCGCCCCACCCCGTCCTCTATGACGGCCTTGACCCGCTCGAGGCGCTTCCTGCGATGCCGTCCCTGCCGCTCGATGATGGACAGCGGGTCGACGATGGGAAGGCCATGGGCGGTGAGCAGCGTCTTGGCCCCCTGCTCGCGAACGATCCGGTGCAGCGCGTCCAAGCTCTCCAGATATTCCGACAAGCTGCCGTCGGGCCAGCATATGAGCGTGGAGCTTTGCAGGAAGATGAAGTCGCCCGTGACGATGGAGCCGTCGTCGGGAAACGCAAAGCCGACCGAATCGCTCGAATGGCCCGGCAGCGACAGAACTTCGAGCCGCGGACCCGGCACGCCGACGGACAACGGCCCGTCGGGCAGCGTGCCGGCCCGGCGCCCGACCAGCGGCGCGCGCACGGCATCGGCGAACGCCTGGGCGCCCTCGGCGTGGTCGGCGTGGTCGTGGGTGAGCACCACGAGGGCGACCTCGAGGCCGTCCTCGTCCACGGCGGCGCGCACCGCGGTCAGGTGGTCCTTCATCGCAGGGCCCGGATCGACCACGACGCAGCCGGAGCAGCCCGGCTCGGACAGTATCCAAGTGTTCGTTCCCAGATACGTGAGCGGGGACGGGTTGTCGGCCAGCACGCATCGCGCTCGCTCCGACAGCCGCCCTCCCCTCCACGCATCGCGCGCCGAAGCGGCGATGTCGGGCGCGCGCCGCGCGGCGTCGGCAAGCGCGGGACACTCGTTTCCGGGGGATCGATCTAGGGAAGCAGGCACCTGAGCACCGCCTCCCCCGTCTCGCGCTGCGCCGGCTCCAGCATGATGCGGCCCACCTGCGGCATGCCTGCGACGAAGTCCTCGGCGCTCGGCGTGTTCACGTAGTGCGCGAGATTGTACGCCGTGGGAGGCAGGAGCAGAACCTTGCCGCGTTCCCCGCCCTCGAGGATATGGCGCGCATCGACCCACCCCGCCCCGTTCGCCTCGGTGGTGCGGTCGTCGGGAACCTGGCCCTCGGGCGCGAGGGCTGCGAAGAAGTAGGTGTCGTAGCGGCGCGGCTCGTATACCGGCGTGAGCCAATGCGAGCGCAGGCCCAGCAGGTCGGCGCGCAGCACCAGGTTGTTGCGCATCAGCACCTCGGCGAACGACGACTCATGCTCGGACAGGCGCTGCCGCTCCTCCCGCCACTGCGCCTTCCCCACATCGGAGACCACGCCTCCGTCCTCGCCCGCCAGCAGCACCCCGCACTCCTCGAACACCTCGCGGGCCGCCGCCACCACGACGCGCCGGGCCGTCTCCTCGTCGACCCCCATGCGGCGAGCCCATTCGGCGGGCGCAGGGCCCGTCCACGGCAGGCGGTCGTCCGCGTCGCGCGGGTCGACGCCGCCGCCGGGGAACACCACCGCATCGGGCACGAAAGCCATCGTCTTGGCGCGGCGCAGCATGAACACCTCCCGCTGCTCGGCGTCGGCGGCCTCGGAGGAAGCCGGAGCCGGCTCCTTGGCGCCGCGCCCGCGCACAAGCATCACCGTCGCCGCAAGGCGCGGCGTCGCGGGCTCCCCGCCCTGTTCCTGAAACGCCCGGTACGTCTCCAAAGACGACGCCCCCATGGGAACCTCGAGCAATTCGCCTGCATGCCAAGCGCCCATCGGGCACCTCCTTTCCCGATCCGCATCGGCGTGGGAACGCTGCACGGATCCGCTTATCCTGGTCGATTGTACCAGCACGGACGGCATGGTCAACCCAACGCAAGCGGGCGGCCCAAAGGCCGCCCGCTTCGCACATCGATTCGAGGCGCGCCGTTTCCCCGGCCTTGCAGCGGGCGGGCGGAAACGGCGGGCGCCTGGATGACCGGCTGGCGATCAGAAGGACATCGCAACCTCGTAGCCGCCCTTGGTGGCCTCGAGCGTGCGGTAGACCTTGCCTTCGGGAGTCGTGGCATCGCCGATGAGCTTGGCGTCCGGGAACACCTTGACGACCTCGTCGTAGAGCTTGGTGTTCTGCTCGACCCCGAGCGAGGTGAGCACGGTGTCGCACTCGATGAAGGTCTCCTCGCCGGTCTCGACGTTCTGGACGCGGGCGCCCTTCTTCGTGACCTCGACGAGCTTCGTGAGCGGCATGAGCTTGACGCCCTTGGACTTCACGAGGTTGATAGTGGGGTTCTTGTCGATGATGCCGATGCCGTTGCCGAGCTTCTTGGCTTCCTCGATGACGGTGATCTCGCGCCCTTCGCACATCGCCTCGGCGCACTCCAGGCCGGCGAAGCCGCCGCCCACGATGACCACGCGCTTGCCGACGATGGCCGTCGGGCCGGTGGACATGTTCAGGCCGAAGCGCATGAAGCCGACGGTGCCGCCCTGGGCCTTGATCGCAGCCACGGCAGCCTTCCAGATGAGGCCTTTGCCCTCGGGCACGTGGCCGCCCACCATCGCCTTGATGTCCTCGGACTTCACGACGTTCTTGCCGTCGATGCCGGGCACGTCGATCTGGATGACGCCGCCGCCGGGCGCGACGACGACCTCGTCGGGGTTGAGCGCCTTGATGTCGGCAGCGGTGACCTCGGTCTTCAGGCGCAGCTCGACGTTGGGATGCAGCTTGATCTCATTGCCCCACCACTCGACGAACGGCTCCATGTGCTCGTTGAGGACCTGGGCCATGTTGAGCAGGCCGCCGACGCGGTCGGACTTGTCGATCAGCGTGACCTTGTGGCCGCGCAGCGCCGCGACGCGGGAGGCCTCGAGGCCGCCAGGGCCGGCGCCGATGATGACGATGTGCTTCTTCTGCTCGGCCGGCTTGTCCTGGGGAAGCCCCACTTCGGCGCCCTGCCACACGTTGGCGTTGACGGAGCACTGGCACGGCTTGCCGATGAAGATGTTGTCGAGGCAGCGGCTGCACACGATGCAGGGACGAACCTGCTCGGGATGGCCCGCGGCCACTTTGCCGGCGGTCTCGGGATCGGCGATGAACTGACGGGCCATGCCCACGGCGTCGCCGTAGCCCTCGTTGACCACCTTGTCGCACATGTCGAGCGAGTTGATGCGCGTGCCGGGGAACACGGGCTTGTTCGTGACGGACTTGACCTCTTTGGCCAGGCCGATGAACTCGCCTTCGGGCACGATCTGGTTGGCGACGGGACGCGGCGCCTCGTGGAAGCCGGCCTGCACGCTCCAAGCGTCCACGCCATGCGCTTCGATGATGGGGATGAGCTCTTTCGTGTCCTCGATGCGGTTGCCGCCGGGCATGAGGTCGTCGGCGGAGATGCGGATGAGGATGGGCATGTCGTCGCCGCAGGTCTTATGCACCTCGTCGATGATCTCGGTGAGCAGGCGGGCGCGGTTCTCGGGCGATCCGCCGTACTCGTCGGTGCGATGGTTGGAGTACTTGGACAAGAAGCGCATGACCATGTAGCCGATGCCGGCATGGATCTCGATGATGTCGATGCCGCTGTCCTTGGCGCGCTTGGCCGCTTCGCCGTACTGCTTCACGACGATGGCGATCTCCTCTTTGGTGTACTCGCGCTCGGGCATGCCCACGAACGGACCGCTCTGCACGTCCTTCGAAGGAGCGTAGGAAAGCAGCGGATCGTCTCCCGTCGCGCGCCACTCGTAGCACAGCTGCAGCTGCACGGCCACCTTGGTGCCGTGCTTGTGGCAGACCTCGGCGACGCGCTGCAGGCCGGGCTTGAACTCATCGGCCCAGATGCCGCATGCGCCGGTGGTGGTATGGTACTTCGGCTCGGTGTTGAAGCAGTCGCACACGTAGGCGCTGCCGATCTCGATGAGGCTCACGCCGCCCTTGGCGCGCTGCTCGTAGAAGTCCACCAGATCGTCCGTTACGTGATAGTTGTCGACTTTCTCGATCGTCATCGGCAGCATGACGAACCGGTTGCGCAGCTCGACATTGCCGATCGAGAACGGCTCAAGCAGCTTCTGATACTTTGCCACGTCAAAACCCCTTTCCGCTTTGCCTCGCAAAGCGTTCTTGCCTGCGGTATGCCCAGAGCGGACGCTCCCGGAGCTGTCTGGGAACGCGCGGCACCCAACCTCGTCTCGTCTCACGATCCGCGCTGAAGAAACCTTTGGCGCGCTCTCGCCCGCTTCCGTGCGGAACACCCGTTCCACACGGTTCCTTACCTTGCATTGTACGTGATCATTCTTATGCGAACGATGGACAGATAAAGGCGATTGTTGGATCGAACCGGCGCTATGGTCGGTTTTGCAGGGCGTGCGGCGACGCTGCTCCAACGCTTTAGGACATACTTATCCCATTTCTGGGGGTTTACGAAATTGCCTTTTGCACATATACTTGTTTTTGTCCAGGAGTTCTGATCGCCATGCGGCGCGATGCCCGAAATCGCGCGAAGCAGGGCGAACCGAGAGTGAGGCCGCCCCATCATGAACGCGCTCAGCACGATGCTTCTCATAGCGGACACGTTCGTCGAGCTTTGCGACGAAACGCCGTTGAAGAAGGTATCGATCAGCGACATCATCGAACGGACGGGAAAGAACCGCAAGACGTTCTACTACCATTTCGAGAACAAGGATTCCCTCATCACGTGGATCTTCCGCTACGATCTGGGCCAAGAGCTCAAGAAGCGCTTCCCGGAGAACGTCTTGGTGTACGAGGACCACGTCAACGACTCCGCTTCGCAGTTCCCCTACTACATCCTGCAGAAGTCGGGCGTCCGCTCGCTCGACCATTCGGAATTCTTCGAATGCTTCGGCTCCGTGCTGGAGGCGAAGCGCAAGTTCTACACCCAGGCCCTCATGGACAACAACCCGTACTCGCTGCGCAACTACCTGTACAACCTGTACCTGCCGGCGCTGCGGCGCGACATCCACATCATCCTGTCGAACCGCTACCTTCCCGAAGAGAACATCCAGTTCCTCGCGGAATTCTACACGTCCGCGTTTTTGTACTACCATATCCGCAAGTGCGACCAGCCCCTTTCCGAGCCCCTGACGGGCCAGGCGGGACCGTTCTCCAACATCATCCACAGCTCCATCGAAATGCAGATCAAGGAAGCCCAGCTGCGCCGCAACCTCTAGCCCGGCCGCAAGGCCTCTGCGCGGCCCCAGGCGCTTCGAAGCGCCCGAACGGCGCGCAGGGCGGATGCGGGCGCATCCGCCGCCAGAAGCTGCGCCGCCCGCCGAACGGGCAACGGAACGGAAACGGAACCGCAGGGCGCAGTCGAACTGCTACACTTATGCCATGCGGCTCCGCGCCGCCCGACACTGAAACCTATCTCGGGAAAGGATTGCATATGGAAAACGGATTCCCCGACTCCTTCGCCATGCCCTCCGGAATGGGCGGGCCCTTCGCCGCCTACTCCGCCCTCTCCGCGCTCGGCTCGACCCGCTTCATCGAAGGGCCCGACGGAACGCGCGTGATGTTCTACGAACGGTCGAACTCCGTGGACGAGAGCGTGCCCGACATCGACTCCCGCATGACGTTCACCGGGCATTTCACCATCAGCGATCCCGCGTTTCCCCTGGGAGGCGGCACGCGCGTGGACGGCGGCCTGGGAGCCGATTTCCAGGACGAGGGCGACCCCGTCGCCGCATGGGTCTGGCTCAAGCAGCCGGCCGGCGACGAGGACCGGCAGAAGCTCGAAGCGTTCTTCGATGGAACCTTCGGCGAGGACGGCTTGCGCATGGACATCGCCCCGGAGGCCTTCCTGAACCTTGCGGACTCGAACTCCTGGGACGCCGACCTCGACGACGAGGACGAGCCGCTGTTCGAATGATCCGCCGAGCGGGCGCGCGGCAGAGCGAGCCAGAACGAGCCCTCTGCAGAAAAGGGGCTGCATCGCGCGATGCAGCCCCTTCGTCATGCCTCGACCGCCTGCGCGGCTACTGCTCGGGATAGAACCCGCTGGGCTCCTCGCCCAGGTTGATCATGATGTTCTTCGTCTGGGTGTAGTGCTCGAGCATGATCTTGTGCGTCTCGCGCCCGATGCCGGACTCCTTGTAGCCGCCGAAGGGCGCTCCGGACGGGATCTGGTTGTAGGTGTTCACCCACATGCGGCCCGTGCGCACGCCCTGCGCCACGCGGAACGCGCGGTTGATGTCGCGGGTCCACACCGCGCCGCCCAAGCCGTAGACCGAGTCGTTGGCCATGTCGATGACCTCCTGCTCGTCCTTGAACTTGATGACTACGGCCACCGGGCCGAAGATCTCCTCCTGCGCCACGCGGCAGGAGTTGTTCGGCACCTCGATGAGCGTCGGCTTGAGGAACGCGCCCTTGGCCAGGTCGCCCTCGGTGGCGCGCTCGCCGCCGCAGAGGACCTTGCCGCCCTCCTGCTTGGCTATGTCCACGTACTCGAGGATCTTGTTCATCTGGCCCTGGTCGATCTGGCTGCCCATCTGGGTGTCGTCTTCCCAAGGCATGCCCACCTTCACCTGCGAGAAGGCCTTGCAGGCGTCCTCGACGAACCTGTCGTAGACGTCCTCGTGCACGAAGATGCGGCTGCCGGCGCAGCACACCTGGCCCTGGTTGAACAGGATGCCCAGCTGGATGCCGTCCAGCATCATGTCCCACTTGCAGTCGGGGAAGATGATGTTCGCGGACTTGCCGCCCAGCTCGAGCGTGGCCGGGATCAGGCGCTCGGCCGCCGCGCGGGCCACGTCGCGGCCCACTTCGGTGGAGCCGGTGAACGCGAGCTTGCTGATCTTCGGGTTGTCGAGGATGTACTGGCCCGACTTGGAGCCGCGGCCCGTGACCACGTTGAACACGCCGGCCGGGATGACGCCCTCGGTGAGCTTGGCCAGCTCGAGCACCGTGAGCGAGGTGGTGGAAGAGGGCTTGAACACCGTGCAGTCGCCGGCGGCGAGCACGGGGGCGAGCTTCCAGGCGGCCATGAGGAACGGGAAGTTCCACGGCACGATCTGGCCGACCACGCCGATGGGTTCGTGCAGCACGAGCGACATCATGTTGCCGGGCAGCAGGTCGGCCTCGCCCGTGTCGGCCAAAAGCACGCCGGCGAAGTAGCGGAAGTGGTCGACGGAGAGCGCCACGTCGATGGCGCGCGTCTCGCGGATGGGCTTGCCGTTGTCGAGCGTCTCGAGCAAGGCGAAGCGCTCGGCGTTCTCCTCGATGATGTCGGCGACTTTGTTCAATATGATGGCACGTTCGGCTTTGTCGGTCTTTCCCCAGGTCTCGAAGGCTTCCCACGCAGCATCGACCGCGCGGTCGACATCATCTTTCGAGGCGTCGGCGATGGTGGACAGCTTCTCGCCGTTGGCCGGGCAGTACACGTCGAGCGTCGCCCCGTCGGACGCGTCGACCCACTGGCCGCCGATATAGAGTTGGTAGGATTCTTGAGCAGGGTTGTTCATAAGACGTCCTTTCGCACGTAAACCGCATGGCCGCAGCCCGGTGCGCATCGCGCAGGCACGGCGCATGTCCGCTGCCCGGCCGCATGGCCGTTGCAACCACCATACACCCCTGCTCGCGGCCCTGCGGGCATCGTTGACGAATGTTTACACGAACGGTACGAAAAAACCAATGGATGCTCATCCAGTATCAATTGAACAGGGCGCCGGAACGAAGGGCGCCGGACGCAGCCGAGCGCCGCGTTGAAGCGCGGGGCCGACGGGAAGCGGATGCGGACGGGCGCAAGGCGCGCCGAAAGGAAGCGGGCGGCCCGAAGGCCGCCCGCTCGAAAAGCCGCATGCGCCCGCAGCGTCTTACTTGCGATGCTCCTGCTTGTCGTTCAGCAGGCGGTTGAGGGCGTTGAGGTACGCCTTCGTGGACGAGACCACGATGTCGCCGTCGGCGCCGCGGCCCGTGTACACGCTGCCGTCCGGATCGGTCACGCGGATGGTCACCTCGCCCAGCGCGTCGATGCCGCGCGTGACGGACTGCACCGCGAACTCGGTGAGGTCGTTGTCCACCTGCACGATCTTGTTCACGGCCTTGCACATGGCGTCCACCGGGCCCGTGCCGAACTCGCAGGCCGTGACCACCTGGTCGGAAAGGTTCCGCAGGGTGACCGTCGCCGTCGGGGTGAGCGGGAAGCCGCAGCTGATCTGCACGCCCTCGAGCGAGTACAGCGCGCTCTCGTTGCGATCGCGCTCGTTCACGAGGCTCTCCAGGTCTTCGTCGTAGACCTCCTTCTTCTTGTCGGCCAGGTTGAGGAAGGCCTCGTACACCTGGTCGAGCGCCTCGCCTTCCAGCTCGTAGCCGAGCTCCTCCAGGCGATGCCGGAGCGCCGCATGGCCCGAGCGCGCGGTGAGCACGATCTGGCTCTGCCCGGCGCCGACGTCGGCCGGGTCGATGATCTCGTAGGTGTCGCGCTTCTTGAGCACGCCGTCCTGGTGGATGCCGGAGGAGTGCGCGAAGGCGTTCGCGCCCACGATGGCCTTGTTGGCCTGCACGTTCATGCCGGTGATGGACGACACGAGGCGGCTCGCCTTGATGAACTCGCGCGTGTTGATCTCGGTGCAGGCGTCCAGCTCGTCGCCGTGCATCTTGATGCCCATGACCACTTCCTCCATGGCCGTGTTGCCCGCGCGCTCGCCCAGGCCGTTGATGGTGCACTCGATCTGCGCGGCGCCGTTCTTCACGCCCGCCAGCGACAGCGCGGTGGCCATCCCCAAGTCGTTGTGGCAATGCACGGCGAGCTTCACCTTCTCGATGCCGTCCACGTTGTCCATGAGGTACTTGATGCGCGCGCCGAATTCCTCGGGCAGCGAGTAGCCCGTGGTGTCGGGGATGTTCACCACCGTGGCGCCGGCCTTGATGACGGCTTCCACGACGCGCGCCAGGAAGGCGTAGTCCGAGCGCCCGGCGTCCTCGGCGTAGAACTGCACGTCCTCGACGAACTTCTTCGCGTACGCGACGCACTTCGAGGCGCGCTCGACGCACTCGTCTTCGGTGATGCGCAGCTTGTCGCGCATGTGGCTGGGGCTCACGCCGATGCCCGTGTGGATGCGGGGGCGCTTGCAGTACTTGAGCGCGTCGGCCGCCGAGTCGATGTCCTTCTCGACCGCGCGGGTGAGGGCGCACACCGTGGCCTTGTCGCCGGCCAGCTCGGCGATGCGGCGCACCGATTCGAAGTCGCCGGGGCTGGAGATGGGAAAGCCCGCTTCGATGACGTCGACGTTGAGGCGGAGCAGCTGACGCGCGACGACCAGTTTCTCCTCAGTGTTCATGGATGCGCCCGGCGACTGCTCGCCGTCGCGCAGCGTGGTGTCGAAGATGTCGATCTTGCGCGTCATATGCGTACGTCCTTTCCGTCGTGCGCCCGCTCCCGCAGCGTGGCCGCGCAGGTTGCAGGCTGCTCATATGCTTCGACTATCATAGCAAACGAACGCCGGGGCTTCTTCGGGATTCGCGAATCGAGCGAAGGCCCCCGGCGTCCGATCCGCCCGGGCCCGCCATGGGCGGCGCGGCGTGACGGGCCGTTCCTAGAGCTTGATGTGCCAGAGGTTCTTGAGGTCGTCGACGCCCTCGCGCAGCCTGGCCATGACGGCATCGTCCACCTCGCCCTCCACGTTCACGTACGCGAGCGCGCACCGCTCCTCCGGCGACGTGGCGATCTGCATGGTGGCGATGTTGATGCCCGCCTCGCCCAGGATGCCGCCGATGACGCCGACGCGGCCGGGCGCGTCCACGTACTCGAACACGAGCGACTGGGCCGCGGGCGCGATGTCCAGCTTGTACCCGAGCAGCGACACGAGGCGGGCTCCATGCGCCTCGCCAGCCAGCGTGCAGGCGATCTCGGTGCCGTCGGCGACGATGGAGACCACGGAGGCGTAGCCGTGCGCCTCAGCCTGCGAGAGCGTCTCGACCTTGATGCCGTGGCGCTTCGCCATCGACTCGGCGTTCACCGGCGTGACCATGGCCACCTGCTTGTAGGAGAGCAGCCCCTTGAGCGTGCCCGCCACGAGGATGGACAGGTCCACGGTGGCCGGAGAGCCGGAGGCCGTGAGCTTGAGGTACTGGGGGATCTCGCCGTCCATCTGCGCCAAGATGCTGCCCATCATCTGGCAGGCGGGAACGTAGGGCCCCACGGCATCCATGACCTCGGGCGGCAGCGGCGCCATGTTGAGGGCCGTGGGCACGATGGAGCCCTCGAGGCCCGCGGCGACGTACTCCGCCGTCTGCACGCCGGCGCGGCGCTGCGCCTCCACCGTGCTCGCGCTGAGATGCGGCGTGAGGATGGCGTTCTCGAACTCGTGCAGGGGGCTGTCCGAACAGGGCTCTTCCTCGTAGACGTCCAGCCCCACGGCGCCTATCTTGCCGGCGGCCAGGAAGTCGGCGAGCGAGTCGACGTTGTAGATGCCGGCCCGAGCCGTGTTCACCAGGATGACGCCGTCTTTCATGCGGGCGAACCGGTCGGGCCCGAACATGCCGATGGTCTCCTTCGTCTTGGGCAGATGCACCGTGATGAAGTCGGCGAGCGGCAGGATGTCGTCCACGTCGTCGTACAGCGTCACGCCCAGCTGCTCGGCGCGGCCGGGGCTGCAGTACGGGTCGTAGCCGACGAGCTTCATGCCGAACGCACGCGCCCGCTCGGCCACCAGCCCGCCGATGCGGCCCAAGCCGAAGATGGCGAGCGTCTTCTCGTACAGCTCGGTGCCGACGAACCGGTTGCGCTCCCACTTGCCGCCGTGCATGGAGGCGTTCGCCTGCGCGATGTTGCGGGCGCAGGCCAGCATGAGGGCCATCGTATGCTCGGCCGCGGACACGAGGTTGGAGGTGGGAGCGTTGCACACGATGATGCCGCGTTCGGTGGCGGCGTCGACGTCGACGCTGTCCACGACCACGCCCGCGCGCCCGATGACGCGCAGCTTCTCGGCCGCGTCCAGCACCTCGCGCGTCACCTTCGTGGCCGACCTGATGATGAGGGCATCGTAATCGGGGATGGCCGCGACAAGCTCCTCGGGCGACATGTCCAGCCTGACGTCGACCTCGAGGCCCTTGTCGCGCAGGACCTCGAGCCCGGCGTCGGCCACCTTCTCGGAAACCAGCACCTTCTTTGCTGCCATGTGTACGCTCCCCTCATGCCTCTGAAGAATTCAACAATGCAGTATTGTACTGCGCGCTGCGACGCATGGGCTCGATAATCGGGCGAAACGACCCGATAAACCACGGGGGAGGCACGGCGGCGAGCCCGGCCCTCCCCTCGCGCCGCCTCCGAAGCGGCCGCGCGCCCGCGAAGACGGGCGCGCGGCAGACGGAGGCCGAGCCGTCCGGCGCTAGCGCTTGATCCAGCTGAACATGGAGCGGATCTTCTCGCCGGTCTTCTCGATCTCGTGGTTGTTGATGGCCTCGCGCTGCTCGAGGAGCCACGTATGGCCGTTGGCGCAGTCGTCCATGAAGTCCTTGGCGAAGCTGCCGTCCTGAATGCGCTTCAAAATGAGCTTCATGGCCTCGCGGGACTCGGCGTTGATGACCTTCGGGCCGGCGTAGTACTCGCCGTACTCGGCCGTGTTGGAGATGGAGTAGTTCATGAAGTGGATGCCGCTCTCGTACATGAGGTCGACGATCATCTTCATCTCATGGTAGACCTCGAAGTACGCGAGCTCGGGCGGATAGCCCGCCTCGGTGAGCGTGTCGAAGCCGGCCTTCACCATCTCCACGAGGCCGCCGCAGAGCACGGCCTGCTCGCCGAACAGGTCCTCCTCGGTCTCCTCCTTGAACGTGGCCTTGATGATGCCCGAGCGCGCGCCGCCCACGCCCCAGCAGTAGGAAAGCGCGACATCCCATGCGTCCCCCGTGGCGTCCTGCTGCACGCAGGCCAAATCGGGCACGCCCGAGCCCTCCGTGTACTGGCGCCGCACGATGTGGCCGGGGCCCTTCGGCGCGCACATGATGACGTTCACGTCCTCGGGCGGCACGATGTAGCCGTAATGGATGTTGAAGCCGTGCGCGAACGCCAGCGTGTCGCCGGGCTTCAGGTGCCCGGCGATGTGCTCCTCGTACACCTTCGCCTGGATCTCGTCGGGAACGAGGATCATGATGAGGTCGGCTTCCTCTGCGGCCTGGTCCATCGAGACCACCTTGAGGCCGGCTTCCTCGGCCTTGGCCCATGACGACGAGCCCTCGCGCAGGCCGACGCGCACGTCGCACCCCGAATCCATGAGGTTCAGCGCGTGGGCGTGGCCCTGGGAGCCGTAGCCGATGACGGCGATCTTCTTGCCTTGGATGACCTTCGGGTCGACGTCCTGCTCGTAATAGATGGTGACAGCCATATTCGTTTTGTCCTTTCTGTTGGCTGGTTTTACCGTTATCGTTTCGCCGTTCTGAGCGAGCGTGCGCTTTCTCCGTCATCCTGAGCGAGGGTTGCGCTCAGGATGGCATCTACACGTCCTTGCTGTTGCGCGACATGGCGATCTTGCCAGTGCGGATGATCTCCTTGATGCCGTAGGCGCGGAAGAGGTCCTCCATGCCCTTGAGCTTCGTCTCGTCGCCGGTGGCCTCGATGGTGAGCGAGCTTTTGCCCACGTCGACGATCTTCGCGCGGAACACGTTGGCGATCTCGATGATCTCGTTGCGGCGGTCGGGCGCGGCGCTCACCTTGAACAGCGCCAGCTCGCGCTCGATGGCGGCGTCGTTGGTGAGGTCGGTGATCTTGTGCACGCTGATGAGCTTGTGCAGCTGCTTCGTGATCTGCTCGTAGGCCACCTCGTCGGCGTTCACGATGGCCGTGACGCGCGACATGGTGGGGTCTTCGGTGGGGCCCACCGACAGCGACTCGATGTTGAAGCCGCGCCGCGAGATGAGGCCCGTCACGCGCGACAGGACGCCCGGCTTGTTCTCGACCAGGACGGAGAGTATGTGCTTCATCGCGCGTCTCCCTTCTCTTCCCTCGTTCCATCCGCGGCGGCCCCGTCCTCGCCCTGGCGCTCGCCGGCGTCACGCGGATCGCTGTTCCAGCGCCCGCCGAACTGCGCGTCGATCTTGGCGCTGGGCGACGGAGCGGCGCCCGGGCCCGGCACGTCGGTGCGCACGGCGCCCACGGCCACGTCGATGGCGCCCATGACCTCGTCGAGGGCGCGTCCCGGCGCCACCATGGGATACACGTTCTGGTCGCGCGATATGGCCACGTCGAGCAGGTACGGCCCTTCGGCGGCGAGCATGCGCGCAAGCGCCGCCTCCACGTCCTCCGGGCGCTCGATGCGCTCGGCCTGCCAGCCGTAGGCGTCCGCCAGCTTCACGAAGTCGGGATTCGCGTCCAGCAGCGTGGACGAGTAGCGCTCGCGGTAGAACAGCTTCTGCCACTGGTGCACCATGCCCAGGCAGCGGTTGTCCATGACGAGCACCTTCACGGGAATGCCGTGGATGGCGGCGGTGGCCATCTCCTGGCTGTTCATCTGGAACGACCCGTCGCCGGCAACGCATACCACCTGCTTGTCGGGGCACCCCACCGCCGCGCCGATGGCGGCCGGGAAGCCGAAGCCCATGGTGCCCAGGCCGCCGGAGGAGAGGAACGTGCGCGGATGCTCGCGCGCGATGCTCTGCGCCGCCCACATCTGATGCTGGCCCACCTCGGTGACGACGATGCTCTTCGCGGGGTCGAGCAGGTCGGAAAGCTTCTTGAGCGCCACCTCGGGCACGATCTCGTCGAGGTGGTCGCCCACGCCCGGATGGTAGAACGGGTAGCGGGTGCGCCATTCGGACACGCGCTCGATCCAGGCGCCGGTGTTCGGCTGCGCGCCCTCCTTCTCGAGCGCCGCCGCGATGCCGGCGAGCACGCCCTTCAGATCGCCCACGATGGGCACCTGGGCGTCGCGCACCTTGCCGATCTCGGCCGGGTCGATGTCGATGTGGATGACGTCGGCGTGCGGGGCGAACTCGGAGAGCTTGCCCGTCACGCGGTCGGAGAAGCGCGCGCCCGCCGCGATGATGAGGTCGCTCTCGGTCATAGCCAGGTTCGCGTACTTCGAGCCGTGCATGCCCACCGGCCCCAGGTTCAGCGCATGCGAGGCGGGAAACGCCCCCTTGCCCATGAGCGTGGTGACCACGGGGATCCGCATGAGCTCGGCCAGGCGCAGGAGCTCCTCGGACGCGCCGGACGAGACCACGCCTCCGCCCACGTAGAGCACGGGGCGCTCCGCGCGCTTGATGCGCGCGACGGCCTGCCTGATCTGCTTGGCGTTGCCGCGGTAGGTGGGCTTGTACGACGGCAGGCTCACGTCGTCGGGATACGAGAACACCATCTTCTCACTCGCGAGGTCCGACGGGACGTCGATGAGCACGGGGCCGGGACGTCCCGTCTTGGCGATATGGAACGCCTCGCGGAACGTGGTGGTGAGCTCGTCGGTGGATTGCAGCAGGTAGCTGTGCTTGACCACCGGCATGGTGATGCCCACGATGTCGGACTCCTGGAACGAGTCCGTGCCGATGACGCCGCGCGGCACCTGGCCCGTGATGACCACGAGCGGCACGGAGTCCATGTAGGCCGTCGCGATGCCCGTCACCGTGTTCGTGGCGCCCGGGCCGCTCGTGACGATGGCCACGCCGACGTTGCCCGTGGCGCGCGCGTAGCCGTCGGCCTCGTGGACCGCCCCCTGCTCGTGGCGCGCGAGGATGTGGCGGATCTGCTCGGAATCGTACAGCGCGTCGTAGATCTTGATGGCCTGGCCGCCGGGATAGCCGAACACGGTGTCGACGCCCTCGGCCTCGAGGGAGGCCACCACGGCCTCCGCGCCGATCATGGTCTTCCCCTGCTTGGCCGTCCTGCTTCCCAGGCCGCGCGGCGCGCCGACGGCCGCCGCGCTCGCCTGCGTCGGGCGCGGGGTGCCGGACGCCGCTTCCTGCTGCTTGCGTGCATTGGTCATGAGACGTACGCCCCCTTGTCTGCGGACGAGACGAGCTTCGCGTACTTCGCGAGCACGCCGTGGTCGTGTTTCGGCGCCGGCGGCGTCCATGCCGCGCGCCGGCGTTCCAGCTCGGCGTCGTCGACGCCGAGCATGAGCGCGCCGCCCTCGATGTCGACGGTGACGGAATCGCCCTCCTCGATGAGCGCGATGGGGCCGCCGGCCGCCGCCTCGGGGCTCACGTGCCCCACAGCCGGGCCCTTCGTGGCGCCCGAGAAGCGCCCGTCGGTGATCAGGGCCACGCTGGTGGACAGACCCATCCCCACGATGGAGGACGTGGGCGTCAGCATCTCGCGCATGCCCGGGCCGCCCTTGGGGCCCTCGTAGCGGATGACTACCACGTCGCCCGCCACGATCTTGCCGGCGTTGATGGCCGCGCAGGCCTCCTCCTCGCTGTCGAAGCAGCGCGCGGGGCCGGTGTGGCAGAGCATGGAGGGATCCACGGCCGACTTCTTCACGATGGCGCCGTCGGGCGCGATGTTGCCGTGCAGCACCTTGAGGGCGCCCACCGGCGAGAAGGGGTTGTCGTGCGTGCGGCACACCTCGCCGTCGGCGGGCTTCGTGCACGCGCGCAGGTACTCCTCCATCGGCCCCATGCACGTCACCGCGCTGCGGTCGATGAGCCCCAGCCGGTCCAGCTCGTGCATGACCACCGGCACGCCGCCCACTTCGTACAGGTCGGACAGCGGGCGCGGGCCGGAGGGCTGCAGCTTCACGAGATGCGGCGTGCGCGCGCTCGCGGCGTCCCAGTCGTCCATGGTGATGGGATGCCCCGCCTCCCGCGCGACGGCCGTGAGGTGCAGCACCGTGTTCGTGGAGCCGCCGAAGGCCATGTCGCATTCCATGGCGTTCTTGATAGCCGCCTCGCTCACGATGTCGCGCGCGCAGACGCCCTTCTCCAAAAGCTCCATCACCTTCATGCCGGCGTGCTTCGCCAAGCGTATGCGCTCGGAGTACACCGCGGGCACGGTGCCGTTGCCGGGAAGCGCGATGCCCAGGGCCTCGCACAAACAGTTCATGGAGTTCGCCGTGAACATGCCCGAACAGCTGCCGCAGGTGGGGCACGCGGTGTCCTCGTAGTACTTGAGCTCGGCCTCGGTCATGGTGCCGTTCATCACCTGCGCCGCTCCGTCGAACAGCGTGTTGAGGTCGGTGGTGGGCCCGCACCCGCCCGGCTGCTTGCCGGCCAGCATCGGGCCGCCCGACACGAACACCGTGGGTATGTTCACGCGCAGCGCGCCCAACAGCATGCCCGGCACGATCTTGTCGCAGTTGGGAATGCACACGAGCGCGTCGAAGGCATGGCCCTGCACCGCGCATTCCAGCGAGTCGGCGATGGCCTCGCGCGACACGAGCGAGTAGTGCATGCCGTCGTGGTTCATGGCGATGCCGTCGCACACGCCGATGGTGGATATCTCGAACGGCACGCCGCCGGCCATATAGATGCCGGCCTTCACGGCCTCGGCGATCTTGTCCAGGTTGTTGTGGCCGGGGATGATGTCGTTTCGGGAGTTGAAGACGGCGACGAGCGGCCGTTCCATCTCCTCGTCGGTGATGCCGTCGGCCTTGAGCAGGCTTCTGTGCGGAGCGCGTGCCGTGCCGCATCGCACGGCGTCGCTGCGTAGTTGCATAGGGTCCGATCCTTTCTCCCGTAGCCGCCGCACCCGCCCCGTCGCCGGGCAGGCGGGCGATGCCGCCCATAAAAAAATCCCGTTGCAAACAAGCTGCACCAGGACCTCAGAAGGAAAGGAGATGCACCGGCGCCCTGCGACGGTTCGTCTCGATCGGACTGATAACGGAGTCGCCGGTCCAGCTTACTTGCCCCGGCTGCACGCGAAGGTCGTTCGCTGCGGGCCGAAACGTTCATGCCGAACTGCTCGGAGGGGGCGTTCGGACCGTCCACCGCCGGCTCGCAGCAACCGCCGGCTCTCTGGAGATGGGTTCGTCCCTACTGTCCTCTTCAACGCATTTCTCATATGAACTTGTGGGGTCAGTATACCGCCCGATCCCCGATGCGCAAGCAGAACTTTCGCCGCCCGAACGATCACGCAGGAAATCACCACGTTTGCCGCCGGAGCTTGAACGCCGAGTTGATTCAAGCGCGCAACGCGGGCGCGCTTTCCGGCGAAGCCGCGGGAACGCGGTCCGGCCCTTGCGGACGGAGGAAGCGCCGTCGGGCGGGCGGACCCGCCCGACGGCATCCCGAGGAGGGTGGACCAGGCCGGCGTCAGTGGATGCCGGCCATGATCATGAAGGCCACGGTGCGCTTGGCCGCCTCGACCGCCTCCAAGAAGCGGTCGACGTCGTCTTCGGTGTTGTACAGGGCCAGGCTTGCCCGGCAAACCGCCCGCTGGCCCAGATGGCGCACGAGGGGCTCGGCGCAGTGGGCGCCCGCGCGCACCGCGACGTTGCTGCGGGAAAGCGCCTCCCCCACGTCGAGCGCGCTCGTGCCGCGCACGTTGAACGACACCACGCCGCAGCGGCGCGACCACGCGCTTCGGCCGCGGGTGTCCGGCTCGCCGTACACGGACACGTCGGGGATCGCCGCCAGGCCGTCCAGCATGCGCGCGAGCAGGCGATCCTCATGGTCGAAGACGGCATCGAAGCCGATCGCCTCCACGAACCGGATCGCCTCGGCCAGGCCGACCGCCCCTTCCACGTTCGGCGTGCCCGCCTCGAACCGCTGGGGCGCGTCCGCGAACGACGAGCGCCGCTCGAACACGGCGTCCACCATGCCCCCGCCTCTGCGGAGCGGAGCCATGCGCTCGAGCAGGCCGCGCTTGCCGTACAGCACGCCGATGCCCATGGGCGCGTACACCTTGTGCCCCGAGAAGGCGGCGAAATCGACGTCGAGCGTCCGCACGTCGACGGGAAGATGGGCGACGCTCTGGGCGCAATCCGCGACGACGACCGCTCCCGCCCCATGGGCCATGCGCGCGATGCGGTCGAGCGGCGCCACGTTGCCGAGGACGTTCGACACGTGGGCGACCGCCACGATCTTGGTGCGGGGCCCAATGGCGCGCTCCCATGCCTCCTCGTTGAAGCGCCCTTGCTCGTCGGGCAGCACGTACACGAGGTTCGCCCCGGTCAGATCGGCTACGGTCTGCCAGGGTATGAGGCTGGAATGATGCTCGGAAACGGGCAGGACCACGTCGTCTCCCGCCGACAGCGCGCGCAGCCCGTACGCATAGGCTGCCGTGTTGAGGGAATCGGTGGCCCCGCCGGTGAACACGATCTCGTCGTCATCGCATCCGAGGAACCGCGCCACGACGCGGCGCGCGCTGTCGTAGAGCTGGGTGGCCTCGCGCCCGAGCCGGTACGTGCCCCTCAGGGGGTTCGCATTGTAGCGCCGGTAGAAGAGATCCTGCGCCTCAAGCACGCATGCCGGCTTCTGCGTGGTGGCGGCGTTGTCCAGGTACGCGAGCGGCCTCGCCCGCTTCCGCTGCTCGGCGATCAGCGGGAACTGCTCGGCGATGGCGCCGATGCCGGCAACAGGACGCTCTCCCTGCGCTTCCGGGGAAGCGCAGGGGGCGTGGCGGCCTTCCGGCCGGGCGGGCCGGCCGGCCGCATCGCGCATGCCGGCGCGGGCGTCCCGCGCCGGCGCGGCCGTCGCGCTCATCCCAGTTTCCCGAGCGCGTCCAAGTCGTCGGCAACGTCGGACAGGCCGTACTTCTCAAGCTCCTCCCGCGTGGGGTAGCCCTTCTCGTTCAGCCCGTCGTGGGCGTACGCCTTCGACTTCACTTCCTCGAACTTGTCGCGGTCGAGCGTGCGGCCCAGGTTCGCGCTGTACGTCCACTCCCCGTTCTCGATGGCGGGCATGAAGTAGGGGGCCGACACGGGCACGGAGTAGATGTACTCGGCGTACTGCTCGTCCTCGCGCTCGCGGCCCTGCTCCACCCAGATGGCGCGGTCGAGCAGCAGGAACTTGCGGCCGTAGTCGAGGCTCTCCTCGTACGTGATGTCCCGGCCGAGCACGGCCTTGAAGAACCGCAGCTCGAACTCGGGCGTGGCGCCGGCGTAGTCGTCGGGCGTGAAGTTCACGAGGTTCACCAGGTTCGGCCACGCCCAATCGCACATGCCCATGGTCTGGGCCCAGAAGCGCCCGTGGTAGCGGTACCACTCCAGGGTCTCCATCATGTAGTCGGAGTAGATGCCCTCCTCGCTGAAGTCGAGGCACTTCGGATCGGAGAGTTGCGCGCAGCGCGCCACCTCGCCGACGAAGTCCTCCGCGCTGATCCACTCGCCCCCGAGGCCCTTCCACAGCATGGGGGTCCAATGCAGGATCCAGTTGAGCGCGTGCTCGTTCACGTCGCGCTCCCCCAGGATGGTGGCGAAGCCCCATTCCGCCTCGACGCGCGGATCGTAGTGCATGCAGTAGCCCCAGTACGGGCGGTCGAGCAGACCCGTCGCCGTGTCCTCGTCCCAGCGGCCCCACTTCACGGCGGCGCGCGCCAGGCCCTCTGCAAGATCGTCCCCGATCTCCTCGCGGTACGCGATGCGGTGCAGCAGCGTGTCGATGAACTCGTAGGACGTGAACTTGTCGAACGGCAGGTCGGTGTCGATGTCCTTGCCCTGCCCCATGACGCCCATCTTGTACAGGTTGCGCAGATACGGTGCCAGGTCGACCTCGAACCCGTCGATGCCCAGGCGATTGAGCAGCGTGTTCGTCTTCATCTGGTCCTCAACCTTGCCGCTGGCCGTGTAGTACAGGCCGGCGTTGCACGTGGCCTCGTTGCCGATGCGGCCCTTCACGGTGACGCGGCAGTTGCGGTAGCAGCCCAGGCAGCCTTCGGGGCGGCCGGTGGTATCCCCCAGGTTCCAGGCGAGCGGGCTGAAGCCCGGCTGGCGCACGATCTCGCCGAACGGCGCGTAGTCGAGGCTGGGCGTCTCGTTCACCGGGTCGTCCACATGGTAGCCGTAGCGCTCCTGCAAGTCGATGCGGGCGTCCACGAGCGCCGCCGGATCGGCCACGGGGAAGCTCTTCGAGCCGATGAAGCTGAGGGCCTTGAGGTTCTTCGCGCCCCACACGGCGCCGAACCCGCTCTGCCCCGCCACGTGCCCCGCGTCGTGCGTGATGGTGGCGGTCCGCACGAGGTTCTCGCCCGCCGGCCCGATGGCCAGCACGGCGGGCCGGTCCGCCGACCTCCCGCCGTCGCGACGGCTCGAGAACTCGAACCATTCGCCGTCGGGCGTGCCGTGCGTCACGCGGTCCCACACCTCCTCCTGCGCGTCCCAGGTGTCCATGCCCCACAGGCTGGACGCGTCCTCGAACGTGACCTCGTCGTTCACCACGTTCACCCACACGGGCGCGTCGGCCTTGCCCATGACGACGGTGGCGTCGTAGCCGGCCGCCTTCATCATGCCGGCGATCCTGCCGCCGATGCTCGAGCGCGTGTACCACTCCTTGGGAAACGCGAAGGGGCCGATGCCGGTCATCTCCACGCGGGCGGACGACGAGGGGACGATGGTGCCCGAGAACGGGTTCGACGCCACGACGGTCACGTTGCCGGGATCGAAGGGCCCCACCCCCTTGTCGGCGCAGTAGTCCCAGAACAGCTTCGAGGCGAGCCCATGGCCGCCTATCCATTCCTTTACGTAGGGCCCGCTGTCGACGGTTTCGAAGCTGCGGTCGGTGAGGTTGAGGACGAGAATCTTGCCGGCGTAGCCGAATGTTTGATCGGGCATGATGCTACTCCTCCTTGGACTGGGTCGATGCCGGGGCCGCGACGGTGGGGTCGTTGACGCTGGACAGGTACGCCCTCGGCGGGACCTGCCCCTCGTCGTCCACCGGGAAGGCCATGCGCGCGTAGTGGACGTTGCGCAGGTTCGCGGTGTAGCCTTCGTCCGTCTGCACGGGAAGCTCGTTGGTGAACGTGATGGCCTGCATCGGGCATATCAGCACGCACGCCTGATCGCCCCGGGGCCCTCCCTCGCGGTTCCAGTACGGCGTGTTCTTGCACAGGTCGCATTTCTGCGCATGGCGCTCCTCGAAGTTCCACTGCACGCGCGAAGGCGTGAAGGGGCAGGCGCTCACGCAGCGTTCGCACCCGATGCACTTGCCCTCGTCCACTACGCGGGCGTGCGTTTCGGGGTCGACGTGCATGGCCCCGACCGGGCACGCCTCCACGCACGACGGGTACGGGCATTGGCGGCACTGGTGCTGCGCGATGTCGTAGGGGAACTCGCGCAGCGGGTTCTTGTTGACCTGGATGCGGGAGAGCGCCAGGTTCTCGCTGCCCGAATGCACGAGGGAGCACGTGAGCATGCAGCTCTGGCAGCCCGCGCACTTCTTCGTGTCGACCAGCAGGTAGCCCTCCGACGCCTCGATCGCGTACACCTCGTCGGGCAGCGCGATGGCCGCGATGCCGCCTCCAAGAATGGCGCCGATGCCCAGGCCGCCCAAGCCGGCGAGGAACTGCCTGCGGGACAGGCCCTCGCTCGAGCGTTCGGACTGCATCGGTTGCCGGGAATTCTGATCAGCGTTCATAGTCCGTCTTCCTCCTCGCTTGCGTCCGCTGCGGGCGGGCCGCAGCCGTCTTCCACTCGTCTACTCGTCGCGCTCCGCCTGCTCCTGCGCGCCGCGCAGGTAGGGCGCGTACTGCGACATGCGGAGCATGAACAGGGTGCGCAGCGCCTCCACCTTGTCGTTGTAGGCGTCCAAACCGGCCAGCCTGTCCTCGAGCACGTCGGCGAACGCGCGGTCCCCCACGACGTCGCGCAGCCACGCCACGAACGCCTCCGTGTCGATCCAGGCGAACGCCCCGTTCGTGCCGAGCGACGCGCTTCCCGATTTCTCGTCGAGGAAGAACGTCGCCGCCTCCTCCAGGCTGTACAGGTATGCGGTCGTGTTGCCGCGCGCCGCGGCGATGCGCATGCCCACGATGTGCTCGCCCCATTCCAGCTCGCGCAAGGCGCGCGCGGCCTCGTCGGCCGTGGGGCGGTCGAACAGGCGGTCGGCCTCCGGAACCTCGAACGCTTCCTGTGCGGCCGCCTCTTCGGCGGCGCGCTCCTCCTCGGCCCGCCGGCGCGCCTCCTCGGCCGCCGTCATGCCGAACACGGACTTTTCGACCACCTCGACCTCGTACGCATCGAGGGTGGGCGACGGTTGCGCGAGCGAACGTCTCGGCATGTCCCTACCTCCCCGTCTCTCCTTCGAGCGCCGCCGCTTCCGCGCACGGCGCCGCAGCTTCTTCCTCCACGCGCCCCTCGGCCTTCAGGCGCGCCACCCATGCCACATGCTCCTGCTCCGCCTCGTCGCGCGGCATCCAGCCGATCAGCATCGACGGGAACGTCTTCCACGAGAAGGGCACGATGGCGGCGAAGAAGACGTGCGCCACGAAGAACAGCGCCATCAGCACGGCGGACAGGTCGTGCGTCCACGTGATCGCGTTCATGAAGGCGTCGGGCAGCGTGAGCCACACATGCGCCAGCGCTTTGACCAGGCCCGACACTATGAGAAGCACCGAGCAGGCAAGCGCCATGACGTAGGCCAGCTTCTCGCTTTCGAAGTACTTGCCCTCCTGGGGCATGTCGAACCTCTTCACGCCCAGCTTGTGGCCGTAGTGGCGCACGGTCACCATCACGGCGTCGCGCGCGGGGAGATGCTCCTTGAAGCGCCAGCGCGATATGATGGTGTTGCCCAGGTAGAAGAACGTGCCGAACAAGAACGAGACGCACGCCACGAAGTGGACGTTCATCCACACCACGGCAGCCGGGCCGTCGGAGACGAACGCCGGCGTGAACCTGAGGCCCATGACGATGCCGGATACCAGGCACGCCGCCACGCCGAGCGCATGGGTCCAATGAGAGACGCGGGCCGGCGGATCGTGCCGATAGACGCGATCGCCGACGATTTTCGGGTCCTTGCGCTTGACGATCGCCGCGAAGAACAGACCCGCGAAAGGCGCCAGCGCAACGAGCCACGGCAGTTGGTCGAACCAAGGCATAGCTGCTCCTTTCCCTTGGGCTGGCGCCGCTGCGCCAACTCCCTGCGCTCAATGATGCGATTCGGAGCCTTCAAGGGGCAGACTTGCGAAGACGATTGGCGCGACGGTGGAAGACGAGCGGCGTTTTTTGCGGGATACGGTCCGCGAATGGAAGGCAAACGAAGTTCAATGGCGCCTGCCCCATGCCGCTTACCTGGGAATTCGGGCCGATTGCTCAGAACGGGCGAGAAATTCCCCCACTCATCAGAAGAAATGACCGGTTCTCGATAATTATCTTTATTCAAGAATAATTATATGATCGGGCTCCTCACGCCCGTGCCGCGCGGCGCTTCTCGGCGGCTGCGCGGCGAACGGCGCCCGAACAAGCGACATGGAGGCGGCTGTCCTCGCAGGCGCTTCTCGACCTGCGCGACGAACGGCCCAACATGTCGGCTCGCTGACCGATCGCCCAAAGCGGGGAAACGGTCTTCCCAGCTCGCAAGCGGAGGCGCACGCGCATTCTACACTCGAATACCTCGCGAGGCCGCCAAGCAAGCCGGCGGCCCGCTCCGTCCTCGGACCCGTACCCGCGAAAGGAGGCGCCCATGCCGTACCGAGGCCTGCCCTACTTCGTCACCCAGAAGGCCGACTACAACAGCCGCGTCGACATGTACGCGAGCGAGCACCGGCGCCTTCCCAGCCGCACGCACGGCATCCGCTACGCGTCGACCCCGCGGCGCGCGCCGGGCATCGCCACCTACGCCCCGTCGGAGACGGTGCGGCCCGCCGGGAGCGAACCGGCCGGCCCGCGCCAGATAGCGCTTGCGGACGTGGACCCGAAGCGCGCGCTGGCCGCTTTGGCTGCCATCGTGCTCATCGCGCTCGCCTGCGCCTTCGCCGGCATGGTCGCCGCGCGCGCCATCACCGGCTTCGTGGACGGCGGCGCAGGGACCAACCCCTACGGCAGCGACAACGCCACGCGCGCCGCAAGCCTCAGCGAATCCCAGTCGACGTGGCAGAAAGGCTCCGCGCCCACGCTCTACCAGGACGATCCGCAATGGGCCGACCGGCCCTACGGCCCCGGAACCATCGGATCGGCCGGCGCGGCCCCGCTGTGCTTGGCCATGGTGCGCATCGAGTCCACAGGCGACGTGGGAACCGACCCGATAGAGGTCGCCTCCTTCTCCCAGCGCAGCGGCTACGCCGACTCCCCCGACGCCCGCGCGCTGCTCACCGAAGGGGCCGCCGAACTGGGCCTGGCAGCCGAACCGGTCGAGGCCAGCGAGTCGTCCATCCGGCACGCCCTGGTGGGCGGGCATCCCGTCATCGCCGAGGTCGCAGCCGGCGCCTTCGGCGAGGACGACACCTACATCGTGCTGGCCGACATCGACGAGCACGGCATGCTCATCGTGAACGATCCGCTCAGCAGCGAGCGCTCGAGCCGCCACTGGACCTTCGACGAGATATGCTCGTCATCGAAGGCCCTGTGGTGCTACCGGACGGCCTAGCCCGCCCCCCCCCGGACGACCCGACGGACGCCGCCCGTCGTTTCAGCCGGCGGCCGCACCGCAACCTCGGCCTCCTCGGCGCGCAGAATCACTATACTGGGTTCGTCGCACAGCACGCGGGGGCTGCATCAAAAGTCGCATATCGGCGTTCTTGCAGGGCAAGGGCCCTGCCCTTGCCGCTCAGCCAGCAAAGTCTCCGCAGGCCGTAGGGCAAGGACAGAGCCCTTGCCCCACAACCGGACCGGCACAGGCACGCCTCGCTGGTCCTTTTGATGCAGCCTCCGCTCGTTTCAAGGAGCCGAACATGGAAGACTACCGCCAGCTGAAGATACACCCCGAGGCGCGCATCGCGCCCAACGCCACCATCGTCGGGGACGTCGCCATCGGCAAGGACGCAACCGTCCTGTTCAACGCCACGCTGCGCAGCGAACGCGGCGGGCGCATCGTCGTGGGCGCGCGGACGAACATCCAGGAGCACTGCTGCCTGCATATGGAGTACGGCGGCGCCTGCATCGTGGGCGAAGGGGTGACCGTGGGCCACGGGGCCATCCTGCACGGCTGCACGATAGGCGACAACACGCTCGTGGGCATGGGGGCCATCGTCATGAACGACGCGGTGGTGGGCAAAGACTGCCTCATTGGCGCGGGAGCCCTCGTCACCAACGGCGCGCGCATACCCGACGGCACGCTCGTCCTCGGCACTCCCGCGAAGCCCCGCCGCAAGCTCACCGACCAGGAGATCGAAGCGAACCGCGCGTCGGCCGAGGGCTACGTGGGCGACGGCGTCAACCTCGTCGCGAACGGCATCCTCTACGCCGGAGCCGACCTTCCCGCCGACCTCATGGCCATCGCCGTCAGATAGCCTTGGAGTGGCGCGGCAGGCGCTTTCGCCGTGCTACAATACGATGCGTTTTTTCGAGCGCGCGGGCGCGGTTTCGTCGGGCCCGCGCGCACTGTGTCCGAGAACCCGAAGACAAGGGAACCGCCGTGATCTACGACAACGTGCTGGAAGCCATGGGGCGCACGCCCCTCATCCGCCTCAACCGCCTGTCCGAGCCCGACGCGGCCGAGATACTCGTGAAGTTCGAGGGCGTGAACGTGGGCGGCTCCGTCAAGACGCGCACGGCCTTCCAGATGATCGAGGCGGCCGAGAAGCGCGGGCAGCTGGGCCCCGACAGCATCATCGTGGAGCCGACGAGCGGCAACCAAGGCATCGGCCTGGCGCTCGTGTGCGCCGTGCGCGGATATGCGGCGCGCATCATCATGCCCGACTCCGTGTCGGTGGAGCGGCGCAAGCTCGTGCAGCATTACGGCGCGGAGGTGGTGGTCGTGCACGACGACGGCGACATCGGCAAGTGCATTTCGGAATGCATCGCCATCGCCGAGCGCATGGCGGCGGAGGACCCGCGCGTCTACGTGCCGCAGCAGTTCGAGAACGAGGACAACCTGTTCGCCCATCGCTACCACACCGCCCTCGAGATCGTCGAGGACGTGGAAGGGCCCGTGCACGGGTTCTGCTCCGGCATCGGCACGGGCGGCACCATTTCAGGGGTGGGCCAGATACTCAAGCGCCTCTACCCCGATGTGCGGATATGGGCCGTGGAGCCCGAAAACGCCGCCATCCTCTCGGGCGGCGGCATCGGCACGCACCTTCAGATGGGCATCGGCGACGGGCTCATCCCCGCCATCCTGGACCAGCGGATCTACGACGACATCTGCATCGTGTCCGACGAGGAGGCCATCCGCACGGCACGCGCCCTCGCCCGCGAGGAGGGCCTGCTCTGCGGCGTGTCCAGCGGCACGAACGTGGCCGCCGCGCGCCGGCTCGCCCGCGCGCTCGGCCCCGGCAAGACCGTGGTCACGCTGCTGCCCGACACCGGCGAGCGCTACTTCTCCACCGAGCTGTTCGAAGGGGAATAGCGGCCGCGCTCGGTCGACAGCGGTCGACCGGCTCTTACGCGAGCACGCGAAAGGCCAGCAGCGCGACCATGACGACCGCGATGACGACGACCACGGCGCCGTACATGCGGTTGGCGGAGCGCCGTTCGCTCTCGGAGAGGTCCTCGAAGCGATCCTCTCCTTTCCGCGCGATGAGGCTCGTCCAGCGTCCTCGGCCAAACTGCACGCCGACGACGAGCAGCCCTGCGGCTGCCACGGCGATGGCGATGTTGCCCGCAGCAGGCGGCGCGTATGCGGCAACGGCGGCCACTGCGATGAGGAACAGCACGTAAAGCAGGTTTTTCAGCGGAAGCTCCATCGGCGAGCCCTTCCCTACCGAACGCTCACGAGCATGGATTGGAAAGCAGCCTGGACCTGGGCCCCGTGCCCAGCGCGCTCGACGACGGCGCCGAGCGCATCGGCGGGCAGCCGGTAGGTGTTGTTGTTCTGCGAGATGTGCATGGCCACCACGTGCTCGAGCCGGTTCGACAACAGCGCGTCCAGCTCGTCGGCGGCCTGATCGTTCGAGAGATGGCCGACATCCGACCCCACGCGGCGCTTGACGGGGTACGGGTACGGGCCGTCTTGCAGCATCCGCACGTCGTAGTTGCTTTCGAGCGCGAGGATGCGCACGTCGGACAGCGCTTCGTGCGCCGCCGCCGTCACGATGCCCGTGTCGGTCATGAAGCCCACCGCATCGCCGCCCCCTTCGAAACGGAAGCCGCACGAAGACGCCGCATCGTGCGACGTGGCGAACACGTGCACCGCCATGCCCGCGAGCGACAGCATGCCTCCGATGGGCAGAGCCCGCAGATCGCAGGCGCCTTCGACGGCGCGGACGTCCTTGCTGGCCGCACGCACGGCGCCGTCCACGTACACGGCAGGCTCGACGCCCTCTTTCGCAAGGCCGCGCAGCACCACGCCGAGGCCCTTCGTGTGGTCGGCATGGTCGTGCGTGACGAGCACGGCCGCGAGCTTGGCCGGATCGACGCCGGCCTCGTCGCAGCGCGCGAAGAAGTCGCGCTTGCACACGCCGCAGTCCACGAGGATGCTCGCGCCCGAGGCCGCGTCCTCCACAAGGGCCGCGTTGCCCCTGCTCCCGCTCGCCAGCACATGGAGGCGCAGCGCGCCGCCCGGGCCGGCGCCTGCCGCCTGCGAAACCGCATCGGCGCGCCGCCGCCCGTCCACGGCGCGCCTTGACGGCGCTTCTTCGAAGAAAAGCTCCTCCACGTTCCGTCCCCGTTCTCGCCTCTTCCCGATCGGCTTCGATTGTATCCGAAGTCCCGGAAGGCGCGCCCGAGGCCGCAGCGAATGCGCACAGTCCGCTCAAGCGGCTGCGCGCGGCCCCCTCGCCGCGTCGCGCACGGTGCGGTACAGCTGGATGACGAGCGTCGGCGCGAACGCGAGGAGCGCGATCTGGCCCGCATGGGCCAGCGACACGTCCGCCACCAGCAGCAGCGGATGCAGCGCCGGGACGAACAGCACGACCGCGAGCAGCGCGGCGCCGCCAGCGAACGCGAAGAGCGCGGAGCGGTTCGTGAGCAGCCCCAACCGGTGAAGCGGCGCGTCCGCGCGGCAGTTGAAGCCATGGAACAGGCGCGCGAGCGAGAGCGTGGCGAACGCCATGGTCATCGCCAGCGGCAGCCCCGCGTCGTGCATGCCGATGAAGAAGGCGGCCATGGTGGGCACGGCGATGAGCGCCCCTTCCGCGAGGATCTGTGCAGCCAGCCGCCGGTCGAGCAGCGGGGCCTTCGGATCGCGCGGCTTGGCGCGCAGCAAGTCGTGGCGCGCGGGCTCCATGCCGATGGCGATGGCGGGCAGGCTGTCGGTGAGCAGGTTGATGAACAGCAGGTGCACCGGCGCGAACGGCGCGGCGAGGCCCGCCACGGAGGCGAACAGCACGCACATGATGCCCGCCATGTTGCCCGACAGCAAAAAGTGCACGGTGTTCTTGATGTTGGCGTACACGCTGCGCCCGTTCACGACGGCCTTCACGATGGTGGCGAAGTTATCGTCCGCAAGGATCATGGAGGCGGCGTCCTTGCTGACCTCGGTGCCCGTGATGCCCATGGCCACGCCGATGTCCGCCTTCTTGAGCGCGGGCGCGTCGTTCACGCCGTCGCCGGTCATCGACACGATGCACCCGCGGCGCTGCCACGCGTCGACGATGCGTATCTTGTGCTCCGGCGACACGCGCGCGTACACCGAGACGCCCGGCAGCAGCTCGTCGAGCTCGGCATCGCCCATCTCGTCGAGCTCGACGCCCGCTATCGCGCGGTCGCCTGGCTCGAAGATGCCGATCTGGCGCGCGATGGCCGTGGCCGTGACCTTGTGGTCGCCCGTTATCATGATCGTGCGGATGCCGCCCTCCTTCGCATCGGCCACGGCCTTGACCGATTCGGGCCGCGGCGGGTCCATCATGGCCGCCAGCCCGACGAAGGCGAACCCGTGCTCGTCTTCCAGCGTGAGCGGCCGCGCCGCGTCCAGCTTGCGCTCGGCGAAGGCCAGCACGCGCAGCCCCTCCTCGGAAAGCCGTTCGTTCGCGCGCAGGACGCTGTCCTTCGCCGCTTCGTCGATGGGGACGGGGCCCTCCTCTGAAAACAGCGCGCACGAGCGCTCCAGCAGCACGTCGAGCGCGCCTTTGGTGAGCATGACAGGCACGCCGTCCAGCACATGCAGCGTGCTCATGAGCTTGCGGTCGGAATCGAACGCCAGCTCGCTGACACGGGGATGCTCGGCGCGGAAGGACACCTCGTCGATGCCGAGGGCGTCGCCTATCTGGACGAGCGCCACCTCGGTGGGATCCCCGATGGAGGTGCCCGCGTCCTCGTCGGTCACGGCATCGCTGGCCAGAAGGCCGATGCGGACCAGCTCGCGCTGCGGCCCGTCGCCGTAGTCGACGTCGCCCGCGTCCACCAGCCTGCCGGCGGCGTAGAGCTTCTGCACCCTCATGCGGTTCTGCGTGAGGGTGCCGGTCTTGTCCGAGCAGATCACCGATACGCTGCCCAAGGACTCCACGGCCTTGAGGTCTTTGATGATGGCATGCTCGCGCGCCATCTTCTGCGTGCCGATGGCCAGCACGATGGTCACGATGGAGCTGAGCGCCTCGGGAATGGCCGCCACGGCCAGCGCCACCGCGAACATGAGGGAGTCCAGCACGCCCATGCCGCTGCGAAACACCGACAGCAGGAACACGAGCACGGACACGGCCATGACGCCGAGGGCGAGCTTCTTCGAGAATTCGTCGAGGCTTGCCTGGAGCGGCGTCTTGCGCTGCTCGGTCTCGTTCATGAGCGAGGCGATGCGGCCGATCTCGGTTCCCATGCCCGTCGCCGTGGCCACCGCGTCGGCGCGGCCGTAGGTGACGAGCGATCCCGAGAACACCATGTTCGCCTGGTCGCCGATGGCCACCTGGCCCTCTTCGATGGCGTCGGCGGACTTCTCGACAGCCTCGCTCTCCCCCGTCAGCGCGCTCTCGTTCACTTTGAGCGAGAAGCTTTCCAGCACGCGGGCGTCGGCCGGCACGAGATCCCCGGCCTCCAGGACCAGGACGTCGCCGGGCACCACGTCGCGCGCGGGCACCTCGACAAGCTCGCCTGCGCGCCGCACCTTGGCATGGGGCGCGCTCATGGCCTTGAGGCCGGCCAGCGATTGCTCGGCCTTCACCGTCTGCACCGTTCCCAGCACGGCGTTCAGCACGAGAACGGCCAGGATGACCACAGTGCTCTCGACGTTTCCCGACACGGCCGACACGAGCGCCGCGACGGCGAGGATGACGACCAGCAGGTCTTTGAACTGGTCGAGGAACACGGCCGCGACGCTTTTCCCGCCCGCATCCTCGAGCTCGTTCGGGCCGAAGCGCGCCAAGCGCTCCGCCACCTGGTCGCGCGCGAGCCCCCGCCGGTCAACCTGCTGCTCGGCCAGAACCTGCTCGGCCGTGAGACTGTACGCCTTCCCTTCCATCGCCCGCCCCTTTCCAACGCAGATGCAGTCGCGCGAACCCTCATTTAAGCATGGAGCGAACAGTGCGGATATCGCACGGCGCAGGCGTTACCGCCTCGTCAACCGTCCGCACGATGCCCTTCCGCGGCGATTGCGGCACGGCGCGCACCGTTTTTTGACGCTGGCCGAGTAATCTTTCCGCGAAGGCCCCTGTTCCGCTACCATGGTAGGCTCAACGAAAAAGCCGATGCAGGGGAGGCATCATGGGCACGGGATCGTTTTCCGCTTTTCTCGAACGCAAGGACATCGTCGTATCGTTTCAACGCTACGCCATCGACGCGCTGGCGGCCATGGCGCAGGGCCTGTTCGCGTCGCTTTTGATCGGCACCATCTTCGGCACGATCGGCGACCTTTCAGGCGCGGCGTTCTTCAGCGACATCGGCGCGTTCGCCAAGAGCGTGGCCGGGCCCGCCATGGCCATCGCCATCGGCTACGCCCTGAAGTCTCCCCCGCTCGTGCTGTTCTCGCTCGCCGCGGTCGGCTTCGCCGCGAACGATGCAGGAGGCGCAGGCGGGCCCCTCGCCGTGCTCGTCATAGCCATCGTCGCCGCCGAGCTGGGCAAGGCGGTGTCGAAGGAGACG
>CAUEBO010000019.1 GCA_958454405.1 uncultured Eggerthellaceae bacterium
CGAGGCGCTGCAGGGAAAGGAAGGTGCGTAGCATGAGCGCAGAATCCAAGATCGTGTTCCAGCGCCCGCACGCGCTGTTGCCTGTGGTCACCAACTACTGCCCGGGATGCCCGCACGGCATCGTGCACCGGCTCGTGGCGGAGTGCATCGACGAGCTGGGCGTCGAAGGCGACACCGTGGGCGTGGCCCCCGTCGGCTGCGCTGTCACCTCGCCCGACTTCTTCGCCTGCGACATGATCGAGGCCGCCCACGGGCGCGCGCCGGCGGTCGCCACGGCCGTGAAGCGCGTGCATCCGGACAACGTGGTGTTCGCCTACCAGGGCGACGGCGACCTCGCCTCCATCGGCATGGCCGAGACCATCCACGCGGCCACGCGCGGCGAGCACATCACCGTCATCTTCATCAACAACGCCATCTACGGCATGACGGGCGGCCAGATGGCCCCCACCAGCCTGCCGAACCAGGTGACGCAGACCTCGCCCTACGGCCGCGACGTGGCCACGGCGGGCTATCCCATCCGCGTGTGCGAGCTTCTGAGCTCGCTCGACGGCGTGGCGTACCTTGAGCGCGTCACGGTAGACAGCCCCAAGAACGTGCGCAAGACGAAGAAGGCCATCAAGAAGGCGTTCAAGAACCAGATCGACGGCGTGGGCTATTCGCTCGTGGAGGTGGTTTCCACCTGCCCGACGAACTGGGGCCTCACGCCGCAGGACTCCTTCGACTGGATGCGCGAGAACATGCTGCCGTACTATCCGCTGGGCGTGTACAAGGACGTGGTCGCCGACGGCTACGCGAACGCGGCGGAGGCGGCTTCGGCGCGCAACGCCGACTGCCCGGTGGCGCATCCGGCAACGGAAGGAGGCGCGCGATGAGCCGCACCATGAACGCCGTGCTGGCCGGCTTCGGCGGCCAGGGCATCCTGTTCGCCGGCAAGATCATCGCCATCGCCGGCCTGATCGAGAACCGCGAGGTGTCGTGGCTGCCCTCGTACGGCCCCGAGATGCGCGGCGGCACCGCCAACTGCAGCGTGTGTTTGGCCGACGACCCCATCGGCAGCCCGCTCGTGCTGCAGCCCGACGTGCTCGTGGTGATGAACCAGCCCTCGCTCGACAAGTTCGAGGACAGCGTGCAGCCCGGCGGCATCGTGGTGGCTGACTCGACGCTGGTCCAGCGCATCCCCGACATCCCGGGCGTGAAGGTGTGCGCCGTGCCCGCGACGAAGCTGGCCGAGGAGAACGGCTACAAGGCGCTGGCGAACGTCATACTGGTGGGCAAGCTGTTCGCGGAGACGGGCTTCTGTTCCCCGGAGACCATCCGGGCCGCGGTTGAGAAGTGCGTTCCCGCCAGCAAGAAGGCGAAGCTGCCGTCGAACCTCGCGGCGTTGGAGATAGGCATGAAGGCTTGAGCGGCGGCCCCTGCGGTCGAGGGTCCGCGCGCGGATGCATGAAAGGACGAACATGGTAGCTGAACTGGTCGAGATCGGCCTGCGCATCAAGGGCTTGCGCGAGGCGTGCGACGTGTCGCGCGAAGAGATGGCCCGCGAGCTGGGCGTGCCGCTTGAGAAGTACGTCCATTGGGAGGAGACCGGCGACGACGTGCCCATCTCGGCCATCTACCACATGGCGCACCACTTCGGCGTGGAGTTCACCGAGATACTCACCGGCACGGCGGCCAAGCTGGACACGTACCAGGTGGTGCGCAACGGGGAGGGCCGCGAGGTGGACCGCTACCCGGGCTACCATTTCGAGGATCTGGCGTGGCGCTACACGGGCAAGATCATGCAGCCCTTGCTGGTGGTGCTCGATCCCACCGACGAGCCGGCGAAGCTCGTGGAGCACACGGGCCAGGAGTTCAACCTGGTCATGGAAGGCACGGTCATCGTCACCTGGTGCGACAAGGAGTTCGAGCTGCACGCGGGCGACAGCATCTACTTCAACCCGGCCTTTCCGCACGGACAGCGCTGCGGAGGGGACGTGCCCGCCAAGTTCGTCACGATCATCGCAGAGTAGGAAGAGCGGCTTGTGGATTACCTATTGAAAAAGTACTGCCCTCGCATCGAGTTCGATTCGTACGAGGACTTCTACGAGAACTTCCGCATCGACGTGCCCGAGGCGTTCAACTTCGGGTTCGACGTGGTGGACGAGTGGGCGCGCGTCGAGCCTGAGAAGCGGGCGCTCGTGTGGTGCGACGACCACGGCGGCGAGCGCACGTTCACGTTCACCGACCTGTCCCGCCTGTCGAACCAGGCGGCCAACGCTTTCCGGAAGCTCGGCATCGGCAAGGGCGACGTTGTCATGATGATCCTGCGCCGCCGCTGGGAGTACTGGGTGTGCGCCGTCGCGCTGTGCAAGCTGGGCGCCACCATCATCCCCGCGTCGCTGCAGCTGACGAAGAAGGACATCGCCTACCGCGCCGAAAGCGCCCAGGTGAAGATGATGGTGTGCGTGAACGACGATTACGTGTGCGGGCAGACCGAGCAGGCGCTGCCCGAATCGCCCTCCATCCGCGAGCGCATCATCGTGGCGGGCGAGCGCGAAGGATGGCGCTCCTTCGACGAGCTCATCGAAGGCGAGTCCGACGAGTTCGAGCGGCCCGTGGGCGATGCGGGCGTCACCAGCAAGGACATCATGCTCATCTACTTCACGTCCGGCACCACCGGCATGGCGAAGGCGGTGTGCCACAACTTCGCGCACCCGCTGGGACACATCATCACGGCGAAGTACTGGCAGCAGGTGGAGGAGAACGCGCTGCACATGAGCGTGACCGACAGCGGGTGGGCGAAGTTCGGCTGGGGCAAGATCTACGGCCAGTGGATAGCCGGCGCCACCATCTTCGCCTACGACATGGACCAGTTCGTGCCCACGAAGCTCTTGCAGAAGATCCAGGATTACCGGCTGACCACGTTCTGCGCGCCGCCGACGATGTACCGCTTCATGCTCCAGGAAGACGTGGCCGCCTACGACCTGTCGAGCGTGCACAACTTCGCCACGGCCGGCGAGCCGTTGAATGCCGAGGTCACCATCGCATGGAAGCGCCTGACGGGCAAGAACATCCGCGAGGGCTTCGGCCAGACGGAGGGCCCGGTGCTCTTGGCCACGTTTCCCTGGGTGGAGCCGCGCCCCGGGTCCATGGGCAAGCCCTCGCCGTTGTTGAACATCAAGCTGTTGGACGACGACGGCAGCGAAGTGGCCGACGGCGAGGAGGGCGCCATCTGCGTCACGGGCCTGAAGGAGGCGTACCCGCCGGGTCTGTTCGTGGGCTACTACCGCGACGAGGAGCGCACGCGCGAGGCCGTGGGCGGGGAGTACTACAACCTCCACGACATGGCGTGGCGCGACTCCGACGGCTACTGCTTCTTCGTGGGCCGCAACGACGACGTCATCAAGTGCTCGGGCTACCGCATCGGGCCCTTCGAAGTGGAGAGCGCGCTCGTGGAGCATCCCGCCGTGGTCGAGTGCGCCGTGACGGCCGCGCCCGACCCCATCCGCGGCAAGGTGGTGAAGGCCACCATCGTGCTGGCGAAGGGTTGGGAACCGTCCGACGAGCTGGTCAAAGAGCTGCAGAACCACGTGAAGAAGACGACCGCGCCCTACAAGTACCCGCGCATCGTGGAGTTCGTGGACGAGCTGCCCAAGACCATCGGCGGCAAGATCAAGCGCAAGCTGATACGCAACAACGACGGCATAGCTGATTAACAGAAGGGCGCCTGCGGGCGCCCTTCTGGTACAATCAAGCGCATTGCAAACAGTGCGGACAGGACGGGAGGTGCGGGGCATGGTCGAGATCGTCGATCTGCGCGATTGCGAGAAAAGCGGCCTCTTCTACGGCGGGCGCGCCGGACAGAAGGAGGGCATCCTCATCGACGGCGAACCGTGGATCGCGAAGTACCCGCGCACCACGCGCGATCTGCAGGGCAGGCATCTGCCTCCCTACACCTCGAGCCCTGTTTCTGAATACGTGGGTGCGCACATCTACGCGTCGCTCGGCATCCCCGTCCATAAGACGATGCTCGGCTATCGGGCGGGCAAGGTGGTGTGCGCATGCAAGGACTTCACGTATCCTGGCAAGCGCTTGTTCGAGTTCAGGGAGATCAAGAACGCGCTTTCGGACGACGATGCGGGCTTCAGTTCGGCGCCGTCGGACGGTGAGAGCGTGTATCTGGGCGACGTGCTGGCCGCCATCGAGACATCCGAGCTTCTGCAGACGGTGCCGGGCGTGCGGGAACGCTTCTGGGACATGTTCGTGACGGATGCCTTCATCAAGAACCCCGATCGCAACAACGGCAACTGGGGCCTGCTCATGGATGCGGCATGCACCTACGAACTGGCACCGGTCTACGATTTGGGCAGCTCGCTGTTCAGCAAAAGGAGTCCCTCGCTCGCCGAGAGCCGCCTGTCCGACGAGGACGAGATCGAACAGGATGCGTTCGGCACGAACGTGTCGTGCTACCGGTTGCCGACCGAGAACGGCCGGGGTCGCGCCATCCATCCGTTCGAGTACCTCGTCTCCACGCGCAACCCCGACTTGGACGCCGCTGTGGTCCGGTTCGTCGAAGCGGTGGACTTGGGCGCCGTCTGCGCCGTTATCGACAGCGTGCCCGCCGAGGCGTTCGGCCGTCCGCTCATGACGGAGGGCGTGCGCTCCTCGCACAAGCTGCTGCTCCGCCGCCGTTTGGAGGAGGGTTTCCTTCCCGTCTATCGGCGGATCGTCGGGTAGGCTCGCGGCTACTTCAGGATGTCCTTCACCGCTTCGGTCGCGGCGTCGGCGAAGCCTTCGCTGTAGGCGCTCGGCACCACCACGAGGCCGCCGTTCTCCTTCACGCTGTCGTAGACGAGGTTCATTGTGCGCAGCTGCAGCGCTTTCTCGGGCTGGCCGTAGGTGGTCGCGGCGTCCAGGTACATGTCGGATACGTCCCGCTCCACTTCGGCCAGGATCAGGCGTGCGTCGCGCTCGCGTTCGGCCTGGGCCTGGCGCGACATGGCGGCTTGCAGCTCCTTGGGTATCACGATGTCGCGGATCTCCACCGAGATCACCGTGATGCCCCAGTCGTCCACCTTCTCGGAGATGATGCGCTTGAGTTCCTCGTCGAGGTAGGCGCGGCGCATGGCGATTTCCGACAGGCATATCTGGCCGATGACGTCGCGCATGGCCGTCTGCGCGGCGAGCGAGATGATGGCTTCGAAGTTGCGCACCTGCTTGCACGCGCGCTCGACGTCCCACACCACCCAGAACAGCACCGTGTCCACGTTCACGGGCACCAGGTCGCTCGAGAGCGTTTCCTCGGCGTCGAACGATATCGTGCGCACGCGCTGGTCGATCTTCGACGCCTCGGACTCCACGACGGGGATGGTGAAGTAGATGCCGGGGCCGGCCACGCGGTTGAACTTGCCCAGCCGCATGATGACGGCCTTCTCCCATTCGAAGGCGATGTGCACGGACATGAATGCCAGCAGGCCCGCGAGCGCGGCCAGGGCGATGGTCCAGAAGCTCGCGACGCTCCACGTCGCGGCCAGCACGGCGGCTGCCGGCACGAGGAACATGGCGGCCGAGAACACGGTGGCGCCGGCATGCGACGTCGTGCTGCTCTGCCCGTAGTCGATCGTATCGGCGTAGGCGGCCGCAGTCTGGGATTTCACGGCGGGGGCGGTGCGTTCTCGTTTCATGGTCGGCCTTCCTGGGATTTTGCGTCGGCCCCGCGCCTGCGCTCGACGCGCTTCGCCACCTGGTTGGCGATGTCGTCGAGGGGGACGCCGAGGTCGAGGCATTGCTTGATCATCATGTCGATGATGTTGTCGGCGGGAGAGTCTTCTTTGGGCATGTCGGGGCGGGCGATGTCGCAGACGAACGTGCCGCGGCCCCGGTGTGAGATGAGGTAGCCGTCGTGCAGCAGGCTCAAATAGACCTTGTTCACGGTGTTGTAGTTGATCTTGAGCTTGATGGCCAGGTCGCGGACGGTGGGGAGCTTGTCGCCGGGCTTGTAGTAGCCCGACGAGATCAGGTACACGATCCTGTTCTTCAGCTGCAGCCAGATCGGCACGTTGCTGCGCTCGTCTATCTCGAAAACTTCCACCAACGGCTCCGTTCCGCGTCCTGCTTTAGGCGAACATGAAAAGGGAGAGGTGCGCGCCGGCTGCGACCGTGCACAACCGCAGGAAGAACCCTCCTGCGAGCACCGAGCAGCTTGCGACGATGCACCATCCCCGGTGCGCGCTCGCCGATCGCGCGGGCACCGATTCCATGATAGCGGGTATTGCCAGCCCGCACAGGACGAATCCGATCCAGAACTGCGCGGCCAGGGGCCCGGAGGCCAGCGCGGCGAGCGAAGCGGCTGCGGCGGGACTGTTCCTTGCGTGGAAGCAGAGAAGCGCAGCCGCGACGATCTCGAGCGCGATGAGCGCGGTGTCGGCGTGCATGAGCTTGGAAAGCGCCGGGCGCAGGCGCTCCAGGTCCGGCTCGGCGAACGCTGCGACGGCGAGCGCCGCCGCGACGCCGCAGGAGAGCGCCGAGAACGCGAACAGCGCGGGAAGCGCGGGCGAGGTCCACAGGGGCACGGACGGCATGCTGGACAGGAGCACCCCGGTGTACGCGACGACGACGAGCGCCGCCGCCGCTCCAACGGCTGCAACCAGGCGCTGGGCGGGCGACTCGCTTCCGATCGGGTTGCGGACGCCCAAGACGACGAGGACCGTCGCGCAGGCGATGAGCGCGCTCAAGGTGAACGTTCCCACGGAGATGGGCGTGAGCGTGGGCTTGGAGAACAGCAAAAGCGCCTGCTCCTCCCGGGCGAGATCCTTGAACAGGCAGAGCGCCCCCGCGATGAGGGATCCCAGCGACGCGACGAGGAGCGGCATGCGCACCCGCGCGTGCAGAAGCGCCCACGGCCCGCCCTTGCGCGCCGCCAGGATGCCGAGCGTCCACGCGACGAGGTAGGCGCCGCCTCCCAGGCCGCCCAGGAAAAGGTACCAGATGATCAGCCCGCTGAAAAGCTCAGTCACCGCCGGTCCTCACGTCGTCGCCTTCTGCGCTTCTCCCGCTTCCGCTTCGAGCCGCGCCTTCCGATCCAAAACCGCCTTGCCGCCGCGCAGGACGGCGTAAGCGAGCATGACCACAGTATAGACGACCACGCTCTCGAACGCCTTCTGCTCGCTTCCCGACGCCGAGGGGCCCAGGATGAGCAGCAGGTGCACGTACACGAGGACGAAGAACGGGTAGGCGAGCAGCTGCACGCGCTTCCACGTCGTCGCGTCCATCCGCCGCCTGACGGCGCGCAGCGAGGTGGCGGCCAATACGGCGAGCAGCGCCACGACGACGGCCGCGACGGCGAACGAGGCCGCTTTCGACACGGCGAAGCCCTGGACGATCTGGGCGAGGTAGGCGCCCAGGTAGTTCGCCACGTGCCCGGCCGCAAGAATGGCCGCGATGATGGAGAGCTCGCCGCGCACGGGCGCCAGCCAGCGCCGGGCACGCGAGCCTTCGGGCAGCACGCCGACGAACATGACGATGGCGAACAGCCCGAACGCGACAAGGCAGCGCTGCAGGTAGGGCTGGAGCGCGCGGGCGATGACGGGCGCGAATCCCGAGAGCGCGTGTCCAAGGAACGCGAGGTCGGCGGCGATCGCAAGGACGTAGAACAGCGCGGGCGCCGCCTTCAGGGCGTTCCTGAAAACGAAGGCGAACGCGATGCACGCGGCGATGGCGATGACGGGTTCCATGTTGCATCCTTCCATGGGGACGGGCGTCGGACGAACGGTGTCGGCGCGCGGCCCGCGCAAGGCGGGCGCGCCGCCGGCGTCATGAGGCCGCGGCGGCGGCCCTCCCTTCGCCCGCAGGGCCGAGCGTTTCCCGCATGAGCGCCCGGCCCATGAGCCCGACGGCGCGGTAGAAGCGCGTCCGGCTCTCGCGGGCGCAGCGATCGAAGAACTCGCGCCCCCATTTTTCCAGGTGCAGGCGCTCGAACTCCTCGATCCACGCTTCGGCCTCCGCAGCCCGCTTCGCATCGGAGCCTGCGATCGCCTGGGCCCTCAGAGCGTGGACGTGGCCCATGAACTCCATTTCGGTGGCCATGCAATCGGCGGGCACGTTGACGTCCGGGGAGCGCTTGAGGCCCGCCTTGCGGTAGCAGCGCTCCGCATCGAGCGCGGCGGCGTTCACGAACAGCAGCTGGTTCCTCAGGTTCGGGTTCTCGGGCTTCAGGACGCGGTCGATGAAGATGCCCTCGTACAGCGGCACGGCGGGGCGGTCGGGGTGGTTGAACAGGCGCGTGTAATCGCGGCGCAGGTCGTCGAACGACAGCGTCCCGCCTTCGGCGTCGCGGCGCGCGGCCCTCAGCTCTTCCGCCGCGCCCTGGACGTCGGGGCCACTCAAGGCCTCTTCGCGGCATATGGCCAGCCAGTCGGCTTCGATGGAGCCGTCGGCCAGCCCCGCGACGATGCGTTCGGCGGGGAACTGGAGGAAGAGCGCGAGCAGGTTGCAGTGGTCGGCGACGGCCGTCGCCGACGCGACCTCGGCGCTGAAAGCCGCGCCGGGCGCGGGGTCTTTCGCGATCATAGCGTCCTCCTGGCAAGGTTGTTCGAAGGCGTCCCGCCGCCCGCGGATGCCGCAGGCGGCGGGACGGGGAGGGATGTTACTTCACGTAGTACACGTTGGGCTCGGTTCCCGCGTCCTCCAGCAGGTGCTCGTAGTCTTTGCCTTCAAGGAACGTGCGGATGTCGCTTTCGGGATCGTCCATGTCGCCCCAGTGGCGCGCACGGCCGGGGCACAGCTCCATGCAGGCCGGGACCTCGTCGCGCGCGAGGCGGTTGGCGCAGAACGTGCACTTCTCGGCCACGCCCTTGACGTGCTGGGGCGCGTCCCAGTCGCCCAGCGGGAAGTCGACGGCGTATTCCGGATCGTTCTCGATCATCGTGCGCGCGCTGTAGGGGCATGCGGTGACGCATGAGCCGCATCCGATGCAGTCCTCGGCGTTCGTCGCCACGATGCCGTCGTCCTGCACGAAGGTGGCGCCCGTCGGGCAGGAGGCCACGCAGGCCGGCTTGCTGCAATGCTGGCAGCTGATGGGGTAGTGCATGCGATGCAGGTCATGGGGATACGTGCCTCTTGCGGTGTCCATGTAGTCGCCGCCGTCGGTTTCCACGCGGTTGTACCAGACGTCCTTCGGGAGGTTGTTGTTCATCTTGCATGCGACGCTGCAAGCGTGGCAGGAGACGCATTGCTTGAAGTCGATGGCCATGGCATAGCGGGTCATGATGTCTCCTTCCTATGCTTTCTCGATTTGGCACAACGTGTCGAAAGGATGGTTGGATGGGAAATAGTGCTTGGTGGCGACGGAAGTGAGCTCGGAATAATGGCCTTCTGCGTACTGCTCCTGCAGCCATGTGTGCTCGGTCCATACGACGCCCGGCCTCATGCCGGCATCGAGGTGCGCCTTCATCACCACGCTGCCGCGATCATTGAACGCGCGGACGGCGTCTCCCTCGGCGATGCCGCGTTCCTGCGCATCGGAAGGATTGATCTCGATGGTCGGCTCGGGTTGCAGCTCGGTGAGGATGGGGCTGAGCGCGAATGTGGAGTGCACCTTGAATTTGTCGCGGTGGGTGATGATGGTCAGTGGATACTGTTCCTTGAGCGGATTGCCGTCGTAGGCTTCGATAGGTTCCTCGTAGAAGGGCAGGGACAGGAGCACCGTGTCAAGCTCCTGGCCGTAGTTGTACTTGGGCGCCACGTCTTCGAGGAAGAATTCCGCGCGCCCGGTGGTCGTCACGAAAGGCGTCTCGTCGGTCCCGTAGTTGTATTCGTCAGGGAATATCTGCACGCGCTTCTTGTCTTTCAGGGTTTCGAGGTCAAGGCCTATGCTGCGAATTCCGTCGCTGTCGAGCAGGATGTTGTGGAAGTCGTCAGTGGTGATGTCCATGGCGTCGAATCCCATACCCAGGCCGAGGAGCCGTGCGATCTCAACGTCTTCTTTGCATTCGAACTGGGGGTCGATGGCCTTCTCGTTGAAGTCGCAGGTCTGACCCGGGGTTGAGGATATCGTTTCGTACTCGAACCAATGGGGCGCCGGCAGGATGACGTCGGCATAGCGCGCCGTATCGGTCATGATGGTATCGACGTTGACGAACAGCTCGATCTTGTCGAACGCCTCGATGAGCGCGTTGCGGTCCGTATGGCAGGCGAGCGGATTCGAGCAGTAGTTGAACAGGCTCTTGATGGGGAGGGGGTTCTCTCCGTACATGCCCGTCTCCATGATCATCGGAAGGTAGAGCAGCGAGCTGGAAAGGCCGCCCACGGCTCCCTCGGGGAACAGAAGGCCCGCCATGTTCGCATCGGCCCAACCCGAGCTGGAGCTTCCTTGCGAGCCTCCGACGCCTGTGCCTGGCTTGCCGATCTGCCCGGTGATGAGCGGGAGCATCAGCTGGCAATGCGTGATGCTGGCGCCGTTGCCCCAGTGGTCGTTTCCGAATCCGAGATTGAGGTTGGTGGGGCCTTCTGCATACATGCGCGTGAGTTCTCGGATGGTGTCCGCCGGCACGTCGCAGATTTCTTCGGCTTTCTCGGGCGTCCATTCGGCGACCCGTTCGACGAGCTTGTCGTAAGCAGTGGTGACCCGATGGCCTCCTATGTCGAACGTGCCCTTGATCGCCGGCTCCGACACCTCTTCGACGATGCCATGTTTCCCGTCGGCGCCCATCACGACGATGGGATCGATGACGGTGGGCTGCCCGGTCATGGGGTTGACGGGCCCTTCCGTCGGCTCCGTGCCGAGGTCGCTCATCCTCAGGAACTTGTTGGTGTCGGCCTTGACCAGGAACGGCGCAACCGTATGTTTGGCCAAATATGCTTCGTCCTGCAAGCCCTCTTCGATGACGGTGTTGGTCATGGCGAGGGCCAACGCACCGTCGGTTCCCGGTTTGATGGGGACCCAGAGATCGGCTTTGGCGGCTGAATCAGTGTAGATTGGGTCGATGACGATGTGCTTCGCTCCATTCTTGACGGCCTCCATGAGGTAGGGCCAGCGCATCATCTGGGATATGGTGGAGTTCGCGCCCCAGGTGAAGATGTATTTGGAGTTGACGACGTCGCGCGGGGCGTTGCCGATGAGGTACGTGGCCATGCCGTACATGCGCCAGCCCTGCGCAAGCGCCGACATGTCATAGCCTTGTTCGAACGTGGTTCCGCCCATGAGATTGAAGAGCCGCATGTAGACGAAGTAGTTGTAGGCGTACGTGCCCGCACCGTAGGTCTGGGCTATGGACGAAGGTCCGAACTCCTCGATGTAGCCCTTCCATTTCGAGCAGATGTACTCGATGGCTTCGTCCCAGCTGAGGCGCTCCCATTCTCCTGCTCCACGGGCGGAGCCTTCGACACGTCGCATGGGGTATTGGACGCGTTCTGGGGCGTATACCCGCTGCGGCTGCGTGAGCCCGCGCTGGCAGATGCGCTCGTCAAGCGGGTTCTCTCGCCGCTGTACCGAGGTCTTGACCACCTTGCCCTCGCGCACATGCACGTTCATGCAACAGCCGCCGCCGCAGTTGCCGCGGCATATTCCCTGATATACTTGCTCTTCGGGCGCTTGAGACGCGCCTTCGTCCTCTTCGACCTGCTGGTTCGGAGCGCAGCCCGCACCGGTCAGCGCAGCCAGGCCCAGCGTGGCGGCCGATCCTTTGAGAAACGCCCTTCGTCCGAAGCTGGCGGCGGGCGTGCGGGTAGTGTCGATGCTCATCATGCATGCCTCCCTTGGTATCCGTTCGTGATGTGTCCTTGGAAACGAATGAGGATGATCATTCAGCGGCTTCCTCCCTACGCATCGTTTGAGCGGGGCCCCTCAACCCATACTGTGGTAAACGACATGTCGGAAAGGCGGGATGTAAGATGACGGTGCCGCCATGCGGCCGGTTCCCCCTTGTATCCCCCTTAACATTGTCTACATTATCATACTTAAACTATGATTACTATGTCTATCACGCCACTTGATTATCCTATTTGCAGGATGGTTTCGCCCGCGCTGCCCGCCTGTGGCGCCGAGCGCGGCGCGCATCCGACAGAGGGGATCGCCGGCGGCGGCTTCAGGCGATGCGGTCCGGGTGCGCGCCGACGTTGTGCCCGCCCTCCTACGATCGCGCAACAAACGGGAGTCCGCCCTGCCCGGAGCGCGATCGGAGGGGTAAGGTTGCGTGAGCGAACGATTGCGGCCCGCCTGCCCGGCGCGGCGGCGGAATAGGAGGCATGCAATGGCAAACCTGCAGAGCCCGCGCGACACCATCGTGCTGCGAAACGGCTACGAGATTCCCTGCATCGGCTTCGGCACGTACAAGATGCCCGATGGCGAGGTGGGCGTCGATGCGGTCCACCAGGCCCTTGCCGACGGCTACCGCCACATCGACACGGCGGCGTCCTACGACAACGAGGCGACGGTGGGCAAGGCCCTGGCCACCGGCGGCGTGCCGCGCGAGGAGCTGTTCGTCACCACGAAGGTGTGGAACACCGACCGCGGCTACGACTGCACGCTGAAGGCGTTCGAGGAGTCCCGCAAGAAGCTCCATCTCGACTACGTCGATCTCTACCTCATCCACTGGCCTGCGGCTCAAGGCCCCCAGGAGGCGTGGCAGCGCACGAACCAGGAAACCTGGCGCGCGTTGGAGACGCTCTACCTGGACGGGCGGGTGCGCGCCATCGGCGTGAGCAACTTCAAGCCCCATCATCTGGAGCCGCTCATGGACGCCGCCGAGATCCTGCCCATGGTGAACCAGATCGAGCTGCATCCCGGCTGCAACCAAGAGGCCACGCGCGAGTACTGCAACCGCCACGACATCGTGGTGGAGGCATGGTCGCCGCTCGGCAGCGGCAGGGTGCTGCAGAACCAGCTGCTCATCGACATCGCGGCGTCCTACGGCTGCACGGTCGCCCAGCTGTGCCTGCGCTGGTGCCTGCAGCGCCGCGCGATCCCGCTGCCGAAATCCGTCGATGCGGGCCGGATAGCGGAGAACGCGCGCGTTTTCTGGTTCGACATCACCGACGAGGACCTGCAGCGCATCGACGAGCTGGATCCGCTGGGCCAGAGCGGCCTCGATCCTGACACGGTGGACTTCTAAGGCGCTCTGGCCTGCGGCAGGCCTCGCCGGTTCTCGCGAGCCTGCCCAGCAGCCGCCGGGGCGCGCGGATCCGCTCTCGGCCGGGGGCGATCGGCGCGCCCCGGCGAAGGGTTGCGCGCTCCCTTCCACGTTCGAGCGATGGTTTCGGCCTCCGCAGCCCCGCCGCGGGCGCCGGAAGGGCTACTATGGGAGCATCGTTTCGGCGCGCGTGAAAGGTGCGAGGGTGTTTCAGGATATCGAACCGTATTCGTATTGCAACGATTTCGCATGGATCGACCCGGAGCCGGGCGACCGTGTGCTCGTGTACCGGGGGGCGAGCGTTCTGGTGGCGCTGGACGAGGGCGGCTCCGCCGATCCTGACGTGCCGGCCGTCGAGGGCGAGCTCAGCTTCCCCAGCTACCAAATGCTCGCGGATGCGGGCGCGGTCGGCCCGGGCGTTTCGGAAGGCGGCATCGTCAAAGCCGACGGCACGCACCCCGCCGCGCTGTTCCTGTTCACGGTGGGCGATACCGCGTACTTCCGCTGTGAGGTGGACGACGAGGCGATAGACGGCATGCTGGAGGGCGCCGCCTCGCAGGACGGCGGGGGGTCGGCTTCGCCGCGGTGGCGCTTCATGCCCGTCTCCGAGCTGCACGTGCACGGCCCCCGCCATCGCGCGTTTTCGGGGCTCGTGGGATACGAGTACGATGCCTGGTACGCGACGAGGCGCTTCTGCGGCCGTTGCGGCGCACCACTCGTCCACGATCTGGTGGAGCGCATGGTGCGCTGCCCCCAGTGCGGGTGCATGGAGTTCCCCAAGCTGTTCCCGGCCGTCATCGTGGGCATCGTCGATCGGAAGAGCGACCGCGTGCTCGTGTCGCGCTACGCCAACCGGGAGTACAAGCGCTACGCGCTCATCGCGGGATTCTGCGAGATGGGCGAGACCGTGGAGCAGACGGTGCACCGCGAGGTGATGGAGGAGGTTGGCCTCAAGGTGAAGAACCTCCGCTACTACAAGAGCCAGCCTTGGCCGCCGTCCTCCTCGCTCTTGTTCGGCTTCTTCTGCGATCTGGACGGCGACGACGCGATCACCCTGGACGACCACGAGCTCGAGCACGCCGAATGGCTCGACCGCGCCGATCTCCCGCGCGAGGACGACGACTATTCGCTCACGCGCGACATGATGCGCGTGCTGCGCGAGCGCGGCGAGGAACGCTGGCCCGCATCTTCCTAGCGCCTCCGCGCTCCGGCGCATTGCGCGCCTCCAGACCCTTTCGCCGCCACATGCGCGGTGCATCCCGGGCCCTCTTCGGAGGGCCCGTTTCCTGCGCTCTCCTTCCACGGAAACTTAGCTCGCAGCTAATGTTTTTACCAGGCGCTTTGCTTAGCATGGTCACTGGATCGTACAAGGAGAGGCCTGAAGGGGCTTCGAGACGAAAGGATGCATATGAACGATTACCAGAATCCCGGCGCTCCGAACGGGCCTGATCGAGGGCAGGGCGCCGCCGCGGTCTCGAGGTCCGCAATGGCCGTAGCCGGACTGGTGCTGGGCATCATCGCCCTGCTCACCTCGGCCGTTCCCATCGTCAACAACTTCTCGTTCGTGCTGGGCCTTCTGGGCGCGGTCTTCGCCGTCGTGGGAATCGTCGCGGCCGTGCGGGGCACGCGCACGGGCAAGGGCCTGGCCATAGCCGGCCTGGTGGTGAGCGTCGCGTCGATCGTCGTCGTGCTGGCCACCCAGAGCCTGTACAGCGCGGCTGTCGACGAGGCCCTGTCCGATTCCGCCGGCGCGTCATCCTCGACGCAGCAGACGGGCGACGCGCCGGCTTCCGACCAGGCCGACCAGGCGGAGCCCCAGGCGAAGTACGCGATCACGATCGACGATTGCAGAGTGACGGAGGATTACAGCGGAGCGCCTGCGATCGTGGTGACGTACACCTTCACGAACAATTCGGACGAGGCGGAGAGCTTCATGGTCGCCATTGCCGACAAGTGCTTCCAGAACGGCGTCCAGCTCGATTTCGGCATCGTGGACGACATCGATTCCCAGAGCAGCATGAACGAGATCAAGCCGGGCGCGTCCATCACGGTGGAGAAGGCCTACGTGCTGGACGACCAGAGCGATGTGACCGTGGAGTGCACGGAGCTCATCAGCTTCAGCGACGAAGTGCTCGCCGAGAAGACGTTCCCCGTTGCCTAAGGGGCGCTTCCGAAGCGTCGCCCAGGCGCCCGATGCGGCGCCTGGGACGGGCCCTTGTCTGCTACCATGAATCCCAAGCCGAAGAGAAGAAGAAGGAAACGCCGCGTGAAAGAGCCTTTGACCGACGAGCTGCTTGCCGAGCTGCTGGACGCCCCCGATCCCCGATCGTTCGCCGACAAGCACGATATCGGCAAGCGCAGCATGCCCGACTACCTGCAGCAGCTGCTCGGCGAGAAGGGCCTCGAGCGCGCCGACGTCATCCGCCGCGCCGGGCTCAACGAGACGTTCGGCTACCAGATATTCATGGGCCAGCGCGGCGCCTCGCGCAACAAGGTGCTGCAGATCGCCTTCGCCATGGGCCTTTCGCTCAAGGAGGCCGACCGTCTGCTGCAGGCGGCGGGCGCCAACGAGCTGTACTGCAAGAACCGCCGCGACGCCATCATCATCTTCTGCCTCGACCGGGGCTACGATCTGCAGAAGACCGACGAAGAGCTGTACCGCTTCGGCGAAGACACCATCTGCTGAACCGACCGGCGCCGCCGCATCCGCTTGGCCCGCGCCGCGCGCGCACGGCGGCGTTTCTGCTACCATGGAACGACCATGCCAGACGAACTCGCCGAACATCTCGATGCCCTCAAACGCGATGATTGCTATCGCGTCGACGCCGTTTTGAAGCAGAGCCCCTACGAAACCACGGAGCGCGTGTTCTTCAAAGGGGAGAACGAGTCCGAGCTGGGGCCGTTCGTGCGCAAGCTCATCGACCGGGAGGCCGGCATCGGATCGGCCTACGAGAGCATCCGCGCCGCCCAGCGCGCGGGGCGGCGGTTCCGCCACCTTCCGCGCATCATCGACTGCTACGAAGCGGGCCCGTGTTTGGTGGTGGTGATGGAGCACATCGGGGGAGAGACGCTGGCCGACGTCGTGTACCGCTGCGACGCTTCCGTCGCGCTCGCGTGCGACGTGTTCCCGCGGCTGTGCGATGCGGTTGCCGAGCTCCACGAGGGCTTTCCCGCGCCGATCATCCACCGGGACCTGAAGCCTTCGAACGTCATGCTGTCGCGCGACAGCATGACCATCATCGACTTCGGCATCGCGCGGGCCTACAAGGAGGAGTCCGACGAGGACACGCGCCGCTTCGGCACGCGCGCCTACGCGCCTCCCGAGCAGTTCGGCTACGGCCAGACCGACGTGCGCTCCGACGTGTACGCGCTCGGCATGCTGCTGTACTTCTGCCTGACGGAGAAGACGCCCGACGCGAGGGCGCGCAAGGACGGCTTTTGCGCCGCGGGGGTGCCGGAGCCGCTGCGCCGGGTGATCGTGCAGGCGACGGCGTTCGATCCCGCCGACCGCTATGCGGGCGCGGCGGAGCTCAAGCGGGCCTTCTTGGCGGCTGCGGGCATGCCGGCTCCCGATGCGCCGCCGCAGATCGATTCGCCGGCGGCGTACGAGCCCCCGGCAACGGCCGCGATCGGTGCGCCTCCTGCAAGGCCCCTGGCCGCAGCCGGGAAGCGCGAGCCGTGGCGGCGCGAGCCCCGCACCGCCTTCGGGAAGCTGCTCGCGCGCGTTCCTTTCGCGCTCGGCGTGGCATGGGACGTGTTTTTGGCGCTCTTCTTCGCGCTCATGTGCGTGGTGGGAACGGCCGACGTCGTCGATCCCTCCGCAGGATCGATCCAGGTCGCGGGCGCTCCCATCTGGCTGAGGGCGATCTCGTACGGCAGCCTGGTGCTGCTCATCATCGGCCCCGTGGTGTTCGCGGTCTCCGATCGGCGCCCGCTCGCACGCCTCGTCCCGCGCCTGGCGGCCGTGCCCGTGGAGCGGGACCTGGCCGCCTGCTTCGTGGTGCTCCTGATCGGCGTCGCGATCTTCGGGATAGCCGGGCAGTTCGCAGCTGCCGGATAACCAATAGATCGTCCACGAACGCCTCACGCCAAGGCAACCGAGGCTTCCGGAGCCCTTCTCCGCCGCTCCCGCTCCGCTACAGTGGTCGCTGGCATGCGCGCACACGGCGCGCCGTCCACTTCTGAAAGGAATCGGAGCATGGAACGCGGCACTTCCTCCGACAAGACGTCCGGCACCGCAGCCGCGCCGCCGGCCGCGGCGGGCAGCCAGGGATCAGGCTACAAGCAGCAGCTCGACCGCATCATGTCGGTGCGCGACATGGTGGTCTACGGCCTCATCTTCATGGTCCCCATCGCGCCGTTCGGCATCTACGGCGGCGTGTTCTCGGAATCGGGCGGCATGCCCGCGCTCGTGTACCTGGTGGGCACGCTCGCCATGGTGTTCACGGCCCTGTCCTACGGCATGCTCATCCGTGAGTGGCCGGTCTCGGGGTCGGTGTACGCCTACACCTCGCGCGGTTTGGGCCCGGGCATCGGCTTCGTGTCGGGCTGGACGCTGCTCCTCGACTACCTGCTCATCCCCGTGCTCCTGTACGTCGTCGCCTCGACGGCGCTCTCGGGCATCGTGCCGGAGGTGCCGCCGTGGGCGTTCTCCGTGGTGTTCGTCGTGGCGAACACGTTCGTGAACGTCCGCGGCATCGCGCTCACCGACGTCGTGAACCGCATAGCGCTCGTGCTGGAGCTGCTCGTGCTGGCCGTGTTCGCCGTGCTGGCCGTGCGTTGGCTCCTCTCCGACCCTGCATCCCGCGGCTTCTCGCTTGACCCCCTCTACAATCCCGCCACGTTCGACCCGAACCTCGTCATGAGCGCGGTGTCGCTCGGCGTGCTGTCGTTTCTGGGCTTCGACGGCATCGCGACGCTGTCGGAGGAGGCCGAGGACGGCCGGCGCGGCCCGGGCCGCGCCATGATGGCGTCGCTGGCCATCGTGGGAAGCCTTTTCGTGCTGCAGACCTACCTGGCGGGCTGCATCAGCCCCGACGGGGCGGTGTTCGCCCATGACCAGGGCAACGCGTTCTACCTTGTGGCGCAGCTCGTGGGCGGACGATGGCTCTACGTGGTGTGCGCGGTGGCCACTGCGCTCTCGTGGGGCATCTTCACGGCCCTTGCGGCGCAGACGGCCGTGTCGCGCATCCTGTTCGCCATGGGCCGTGACGGCAACCTGCCGCGCGTTCTGGCCAAGGTGCATCCCCGGTTCCAGACGCCGTACGTGGCGACCCTGTTCGTGGGGTCGCTCGCGCTCGTGCTGGTGCTCACGTTCGGGCAGCTGGGAGCCGACACCATCTCGCTGTTCGTGAACTTCGGCGCCCTCACGGCGTTTTTGCTGCTGCACGTGACCGTCATCGGCTACTTCTTCATCAAGAAGCGCGATGGGCGTTGGGTCGCCCACCTGCTGGTGCCGCTGTGCGGCCTGGTCGTTATCGGGTACACGTGGTGGAGCCTCGATGCTCCCGCCAAGATCCTGGGCCTTGTCTGGATGTCGGCCGGCATCGTGTACTACCTCGTGCTGCGGTTCGGGCTCAAACGCGACGTGAAGATAGGGCGATGATGCGCGCGCTCCGCTCGGACTCGGAAGAAGGCTGCGCGCCCAAGCAGGGGCCTGCCGAGCGCGAGCGGCGGGGCTCCCGGTTCGTCCGATGGCTGCTGGCCGCGCTCTGCCTGGCCGCGTTCCTGGCTTCCTTCGCGGCGGTTGCGTACGCTTCGCTCACGTTCGCGCAGGCCGCCAGCGACGGCGGCGCCGGCAAGCCCGCCGGCATCATCTCCCTCTCGCTGGCTGCGGCGTCCCTTGCCTCCTGTGCGCTGGCGGCGCTCATGGCCGCAGGCGTCCTTGCCGGCAGGCGCCATCGCGCCGAGCGCCTCGCGTGGGCGCTCGCGGCGATCACCGCCCTGCAGATCGTGGGCGCGCTCATGCTGTACGGCCTGTCGGTGCGCCATGCGGGATACCTGGTGCAGCTGGTCGCGGCCGTGTCCGTCGCGATCTGCTTCGACCCGTTTTTGGCCGACGAGCGCGCCCGTTGGAGGGCGCGGCGGAAGAGGACGGGGAAGGGGGACGGCCTTCGGCCGCCCGCCCAGGACGGCCGGCCGAAGCGCGGGTTCGTCAAGCTCAACTTCTTCAACCTGTTCTGGGTGTTCGTCGTGTGCAGCGTGGCCGGGCTGGCCGTCGAGACCGCCTACCACGTCCTCGTCGTCCAGCCTGGCCAGTTCCAGGATCGCGCGGGGCTTCTGTTCGGCCCGTTCTCGCCCATCTACGGGTTCGGCGCCGTGCTGATGACCGTGGCCCTGAACCGCTTCCACGACAAGAACGTCGTCCTCATCTTTTTGGTGAGCGCCGTCATCGGAGGCGCGTTCGAGTACGCGGTCAGTTGGTTCATGCAGTTCGCGTTCGGCATCGTGGCCTGGGACTACACGGGCACGTTCCTGTCCATCGACGGGCGCACGAACGGCATGTTCATGGCCATGTGGGGCCTTCTGGGCGTGGTGTGGATCAAGCTGCTTTTGCCGCTCGTGCTGCGCCTCGTCCACCTCATGCCCTGGCGGTGGCGCTACGGCGTGACGACCGTCTGCGCCGCCCTTCTGCTCCTGGACGGCGTCATGACCGTCCAATCCGTCGACTGCTGGTACCAGCGCGAGGCCGGAAGGCCCGTGGACACGCCGGTCGAGCGGTTCTACGCCGACCATTTCGACGATGCGTACATGCAGAGCCGCTTCCAGTCGATGTCGATGAACGTCCACGAAGCCGCTCGCGTGGATCGATAGGGCCGCTGCGCCCGGCGGACCGGTCAACGCTTGCGTGTCGGTTCGCCCGCCGCGGCGGGCGGGCCCTCGCGGTCGGCGGCGCGAGGGCGTACAATGGCGCCAGCGCCCGTCGCAGCAGCCGTGCGGCGGGAACCGTCCGCGGAAGGAGCCCCCATGAGCATCGTCGCCGCCTACGCCGTTCCCCATCCGCCGCTCATCGTCCCGTCGGTCGGCCGAGGGCAGGAGCGCGCCATCCAAAAGACCGTCGACGCCTACGAGGAGGTGGCGCGCCGCGTCGCGCGGCACGCGCCCGACACCATCGTGGTGGTGTCGCCGCACGCGCCGCTGTTCCGGGACTGCTTCCACGTTTCCACCGGCGATGCGGGCCGGGGCGACATGGGACGCTTCGGCGCATGGGACGCGACGATAACCGTGCCCTACGATGCGGCGTTCGCTTCGGCCGTCGCCGCCTGCGCCCGCAAGCACGGAGCCCCCATCTGCGGCAGCGGCATGCGCGATGGGGAGTTGGACCATGCCACCTTCGTCCCGCTGCATTTCATCAACGAGGCCTGCGGCGGCTACCGTCTCGTGCGCGTGGGGCTTTCGGGCCTTTCGCCGGAAGCGCACCGGGCCCTGGGCCGCTGCATCGCCGAGGCCGCGAGCGACCTCGACCGGCGCTGCGTGCTCGTGGCGAGCGGGGACCTTTCCCACAAGCTCAAGGCCGACGGCCCCTACGGTTTCGCGCCGGAGGGCCCCGTGTTCGACAACGACGTGACCGCGCTTCTGGGCGCGGGGGACTTCGAGGGCCTGTTCGAATTCGACGAGCCGTTCCTGGAAGCGGCCGCCGAATGCGGCTTGCGCTCGTTCCAGGTGATGGCCGGCGCGCTCGAGGGGCTCCCCGTCACCCACGAGCTTCTGAGCTACGAAGGCCCCTTCGGCGTCGGCTACGCGGTGGCTGCGTTCGAAGTGGAGGGCGCGCGCGGCGACGGGGCCGTTTCGTCGGGCGTGGACGGGGAGGCGGACGTTCGCCTTGCGGCCGACCGGACGGCGGAATCCGCGGCCGTCGACGCCTGCGTCGCGCTTGCGCGCGCGAGCGTGGAGGGATACGTGCGCACGGGCCGGCCCATCGCGCGGCCCGCAGGCCTGCCCGCTGACCTGGTAGAACGGCGAGCCGGCGTGTTCGTTTCGCTGCACGAGGACGGCGATTTGCGCGGATGCATCGGCACCGTGGAGCCGGTCACGGGATGCGTGGCCGACGAGATCATCCGCAACGCCGTGGCGGCGGCCAGCGAGGATCCTCGGTTCCTGCCGGTGCGCGCTGACGAGCTGGACGCGCTGTCGTACTCGGTGGACGTGCTGTTCACGCCGATGCCCGTCGCATCCGTCGACGATCTGGACCCGTCCCGCTACGGCGTGATCGTGGCGAAGGGGGCGCGGCGCGGGCTGCTGCTGCCGAACCTCAAAGGCGTAAAGACGGCAAGCGAGCAGGTCGCCATCGCCAAGCGCAAGGCCGGCATCGATCCGGACGACGACGTGGAGCTCGCGCGCTTCGAAGTCGTGCGCCACGATAGGGGAGGCGGCCCCCGCCTTGGCTGAGCAGAGCGGGAATCCTGGCTGCGGAACCGGGGCCGCGCGTTCGGGCCCTCGGGCCGTCTGCTCCGTCTGCCCGCACGCCTGCTCCCTCACCGAGGGGCAGCGCGGCCTCTGCCGAGCCCGCATCGCCCGCGGCGGGAGGGTGGTGGACGAGAACTACGGGCGGCTCACGTCCATCGCGCTCGATCCCATCGAGAAGAAGCCGCTCGCGCGCTTCCGCCCGGGCACGTTCGTGACGTCCTTCGGCTCGTATGGCTGCAACCTGCGCTGCCCCTTCTGCCAGAACGCGGACATCGCCTGCGCCGGCCCCCACGACGTCCGATGGCGGGAGGTGCCGCCCGAGGAGCTCGTCGGCCTCGCCCTGCGGACCCGCGGCAGCATCGGCCTCGCATGCACGTACAACGAGCCGTTCGTGGGCCTCGAGTACCTGCGCGACACGGCCCTGCTGGCGCGCGAGGCGGGTTTGGCGTACGTGGTGGTGACCAACGGCATGGTGTGCGAAGCGTCCCTTTTGGACGTTTTGCCCCTCATCGATGCGGCGAACGTCGATCTGAAGGGGTTCACGCAGCGCTTCTACGACCTCGTGGGCGGCGATCTGGAAACGGTCAAGCGCACCATCGAGCGCATGGCATCCTGTTCCACCTGCCATCTGGAAGTGACCACCCTCGTCGTGCCCGGCCTCAACGACGACGAGCGCGAGATCGAGGCGGCGGCGTCATGGCTCGCCTCGATCGACCCGTCCATCCCGTACCATCTCACGCGCTTCTTTCCCTGCCACCGCATGGCGGACGTCCCGCCCACGCCCGTGGGCGGGCTGCATGCGCTGGCAGACGTCGCCCGGCGGCATTTGGGCGACGTGCTCGTGGGGAATTGCTGAGGGCCGTCTGAACCGCCTCCGCTTTCGAGGTTCCCTGCACGCCACGGCGCGGTTTTTCCCGCTCTTCGGGAAAATGACGGTGCTCCGCCCGGTTATGCGCTATCATGAACCGGCACCTCGCTCGGGTGCGTTCAGACCATGCGGAGATGGATGGGTCCTGGTGGGCCCCGCGGCCTTCAAAGCCGTCGTGAGGCGCGCAGAACGTCTCGGGTGCGTTCGATTCGCACGCATCTCCGCCATCTTGAGCCTCTCTCCGCCCTCCGGCCCGCCCGCGCTGCGAAATCGAGCCGGAAGCGCTCTCGTCCGCTGCTGAACCGCCCTTGCCATCGGGCTGAACGGGAGGCCTCTTCGCAAAGGAAAAGAAATCTTTCGAAGACCAGCCGGCGGCGGGCAAAATCAAAATGACCGAAAACGCGGTCGAATGTGCAGTCTGCGGGGCCGATTCGCGCCCTTCGCGCGCCTCGATCGCGCAAAGCGCCTGGTCGCGAAATTCGCGTGCCCGGTTTCGCGCTCGGCGACTGCACATTCGACCGCGTTTTCGATCATCGGCGCTCGTTCAGGCGTTCAGCACCCGCGCGTCTCCATCGCGGCGCGTGACGCCCTTTGCGTCGAAGTGCTCGAGCAGCGGGATGGCGTACTTGCGGCTGGTGCCCATGGCGTCCTTCAGCTCGGCCGCCGTCGCTCGGCCGCCGTTCGCCAGGCGCTCGCGCACGGCGCGCTCGAACTGCTCCAGCACGGCTGCGTCGAGGTAGAACGCCTGGCCGATCCGGCGGACCCTTCCCTGGCGCTCGAGCGCGCCCAGCGCGCGGTAGGCGAGCGGGGCGTCCAAACCGCTGTTGGCGACGAGCTCGTCGAGCATCGGAGGCGCAGCCGCCGTCCTGGACAGCGTCTCGGCAAGCAGCTCGGCGGCCTGCTCCTCGAGCCGCTTCGCGCCGACGCCCGCCTTCGGGTGGCTGGCCTCGCCGCCTGCGAGCGCCACCGCGCCCTGCTCGGCGGCTTCGGCGAGCAGGGCGTCGAAGCAGGCGTCCGTCGCGCGCGGCATGCAGCGGCGCCGGAGCGCCTCTTTCGCGATGCCGGGCTGGGCGGGGTGCTCGGCATGGAACTTGAGCAGCGCGTTCTCGATGGCCGCCCGGTGCTTCTGCAACAGGGGCCGGGCGGTCCAGCGAGCGCGCGCATCCCCCCCGCCTGGAAGCCGCACCGCCCCTCCTTCGGATTCCAGCGCAGCGAGCTCGCGGGCGGCTGCCGCCTCGTCGAGTCCCGAGAGCTCCGCCAGCTCGGCCGCCGTGACGGGGAAGGGGGCCAGCGCGAATCCCGCCCGCGCCACCGCGGCTTCGCCGCCGTCGCGCAGCGCGTCGAGCAGCGCCTGGTCGGCGGGGCTCATGGAGGTGGAGCGGCGCGGGCGCGGGCGCAGCACCGTGCCCCCGCCCACCACGTGGACCGGCGAGTAGGAGCGCAGCACGAACCGGTCGCCCCACGCCGTGGGAAGCGGTTCGTCCAGGCGGATCTGCGCGTAGGCCGTCTCGCCGCGCGCGATCTCGGGGCTGCTGTTCATCAGCAGCACGCGCCCGACGACCTCGCGCGTGCCGTGCGCCACGTGCACGCGCGCGCCGCTTTCCAGCGGCCTGCCCCAATCTGGCGCTCCCAGGTAGGAGACGACCGCGTCGAAGCGGTCGAACGCCGGGGGCGCCCCCGGCGCGACGACGAAGTCCCCGGGACGCACCTCGCCCGCGCCGACCGCGTTCAGGTTGAGCGCCACGCGATGGCCGGCTTCCGCGCGCTCGACGGCCTTCCCGTGCACCTGCACGCCGCGCACGCGGGCCCGCAGGCCGCCGGGCAGCACCTGCACCTCGTCCCCGACCGACGCTGTCCCGCTCCACAGCGTGCCCGTGACCACGGTTCCCGCCCCGCGCACGGAAAACGAGCGGTCGACCGGGAGGCGCAGGGCGTCGCCCCGCTTCGAACGCTTCGAGGAGGCGGCGGCGCGGGCGAGCGCCCCGCGTACGTCCGCAAGGCCCGCGCCGGTGCGGCTGGACACCGGCACGATCTCGGCCTGCGCGTAGGGAGTGGCGGCGAGGCGCGCACGCACCTCGCCGGCCATGAACGACGTCCATTCCCCGTCGACCAGGTCGATCTTCGTGAGCGCCACGACGCAGGAGGAAATGCCCAAAAGCTCGAGCACGGCCAGGTGCTCCACGGTCTGGGGCATCACGCCGTCGTCAGCGGCGATGCACAGAAGCGCGACGTCGATGCCCGTCGACCCCGCTATCATCTGGCGCACGAAGCGCTCGTGGCCCGGCACGTCCACCACGCCCATCGCCGTGCCGTCGGGAAGCTCCAGACGGGCGAATCCGAGCTCGATGGTGATGCCGCGGCGCTTCTCCTCGGCAAGGCGGTCGGGATCGGTGCCGGTGAGCGCCAGCACGAGCGAGGATTTTCCGTGGTCGATGTGCCCGGCGGTGCCCAGGACGAGGGAGGGTTCGGAATCGGTCATGGGACGCTCCTTCATGCGGGGTCGGACGGGGAGGCGCCGCGCGGCGCTGCGGGGGACGACGCCCCGGCCGCGGCGTCGTCCGGCGCCACGCGCGAGAAATACGCGGCCAGCGCCTCGGCGATCTCGACGATCTCGGCGTCTTCGACGAGCGTTCGGACGTCGAACAAGAGCGCTTCCTTCTTGATGCGGCCGATCACCGGCACGTCGCGCCCGCGCACGAGCATCCGCTCGCATGCAAGCGCGCCGCCGCGCAAAAACTCCACGCGCACCGCGAGCGTGTCGATGTCGCACATGGGCAGCGCGCCGCCGCCCGAGCGGGCGATCTCGGGCACCACGGAGAGCCGGGCGCATCCGGCCGCGACGCGCTCCTCTATCGCCGCGCGCAACGCCTCGGCGCGGGGCCGCAGCGCCTCGGCGGGCGCGGAGAGCATGGCGAGCGTCGGTATCTCCGCCAGCGCGCGCTCCTCGTCCAGGTACAGCCTGAGCGTGGCCTCGAGCGCTGCGAGCGTCAGCTTGTCGAGGCGCAGCGCGCGTGCGAGGGGATGCTCCTTCAAACGGTCGATGTGGCGCTTCGCGCCTGCGATGATGCCCGCCTGCGGCCCGCCCAGCAGCTTGTCCCCCGAAAACGACACCACATCGCAGCCGGCGCGCAGCGATTCGGCCACGGTCGGCTCGGCGTAGGAGCCGAAGCAGTCCAGCCGGATGAGGGCGCCCGACCCCTGGTCCTCGTACACGAGCACCTCGGGACCGGCGGGGACCTCCTGCGCGCGGCGGGCGTTCTCCTGGTCGGCCAACGCGCGCAGCTCCTGCGCAGATGCGCTCTCGGTGAAGCCGATCAGGCGGTAGTTCGACGGATGCACCTTCAAAAGCAGGGCTGTGTCGGGCGTCAGGGCCCGTTCGTAGTCGGCGAGGCGGGTCTTGTTCGTCGTGCCCACCTCCACCATGGCCGCGCGGCTGAGGGCCATGATGTCGGGGATGCGGAACGACCCGCCGATCTCCACCAGCTCCCCGCGCGACACGATGGCCTCGCGCCCGGCGGCGAACTCCGAGAGCACCATCATGACGGCGGCGGCGTTGTTGTTGACGGCGAGGGCCGCCTCGGCCCCGGTGAGCGCGCAGACGAGCTGCTCGCAGTGCGCATGGCGGCTGCCTCGCTCCATGGCGTCGACGTCGTATTCCAGCGTCGAATAGCCGCGCGCCGCCTCGTCCACCGCGCGCACCGCGCTCTCGGCGAGCACGCTGCGGCCGAGGTTCGTGTGGACGATCACGCCCGTCGCGTTCACCACGCGCCGCAGCGAGGGGCGCTCCAGCCTCAGCGCCCGCAGGCAGGCATCCGCCGCGATGCCGTCGGCGTCCACCGCGCGCCCGCATCCTGCGAGGATCGCCTGCCGCGCCGCGTCCACCGCCTGCCGCGCCGCATCGGCCACGACGGAGCGCGGCAGGCGGTCGAGCAGCTCCGCGACGCGCGGCGCGCGCAGCAGCTCGTCGATTTGGGGAAGCGCGCGCAGGCGTTCGCGTTGCGACGGTTGTGACATGGACGTGCCTTCCTCTTCCGTTCAGGGCGCCTTCGCGCCGGCCGAATCCGGCCCGCGCCCGCTCGATTCTACTACAAGCGGCGGCCGCCATCGGCTACCATGGGCAACATGAGACTACTACACATCACCGCGCAGAAGCCCGACAGCACCGGCAGCGGCGTCTACCTTGCCGAGTTCGCCGCGGCGTGCGCCCGCGCCGGATGCGAGCAGGCCGTCGTGGCGGGCGTCGGTCCCGACGACGATCCGGCGCTTCCCGAGGGCGCAGCCTTCTTCCCCGTGCGATTCGAAACCGAAGAGCTGCCGTTTCCCATATGCGGCATGTCCGACGAGATGCCCTACCGCTCCACGCGCTACCGCGACCTCACGCCCGAGATGGTCGGACGCTTCGATGCGGCGTTCTCGGCTGCCGTGCGCGCCGCCGTGGAAGCGCTGCGCCCCGACTGCGTCGTATGCCACCATCTGTACCTGCTCGCCTCGCTCGTGCGAAACCTGCTGCCCGACCTCCCCGTGACGGCCGTGTGCCACTCCACCGACGTGCGCCAGATGCGCCAGCACGGCCTCGAGCGGAAGCGCATCCTCGGCGCCGTGCGCCGGCTGGATGCGGTGTTCGCGCTGCACGATGCGCAGAAGCGGGACATCGTGGAGGTCTACGGCGTGGACGAGGGCCGCATCCACGTGGTGGGGACCGGCTTCAACGACGAGGTGTTCCGCGCCGACGGGCACGAGCCGCGCGCGGACGGCTCCGAGCTTGCGCGAGCCGCGCGCGCGGACGGCGGGTCCCCGCGCCCTCTGAACCTTGTGTACGCGGGCAAGGTGAGCAGGAAGAAGGGCGTGGAAAGCCTTGTCGCCGCGCTCGATGCGCTGCCCTGCGGGCCCGGCGGCCTGGTGCTGCGGATCGCCGGCGGGCATGCGGGCGAGGCCGAGCGCCGAGCGATCCTCGCCCGGGCGGCGCGGAGCCGCCACGGCATCGAGTTCCTCGGCAAGCTGTCCCAGCCCGATCTGGCCCGGGAGTACCGGCGCGCCGACGTGTTCGTGCTGCCGTCGTTCTTCGAGGGGCTCCCGCTCGTGGTGGTGGAGGCCCTCGCCTGCGGCTGCACGGTGGTGGTCACCGACCTTCCCGGCATCCGCCCTTGGCTCGACGCCCAGGCGCCCGGCGCGCCCGTGCTCTACGTCGAGCCCCCTCGCATCGCGAACGCCGACGAGCCGGAGCCCGGCGACCTGCCCGCCTTCGAGCGCCGGCTCGCGCGCGCGATCCAGGACGCCGCCCGCCTGCCCCGCGCGCGCTGCGACCTCTCGCACCTGTCGTGGGATGCCTTGGGCGCGCGCATCCGTTCCGTCTGCGCCGACGTCGCCCGCCCGGTGGCGCCGGGGGAGGGGCCCTGCCTTCGCGGGAGGCCGGGCCCCGAGCCGCCGCCCGCCGCGGGAGGCTGCGGCGCGCGCGTCCGCTGACTTTTCGGGTTTGCCCCGTTCTCCCTAGGCGAACCCGGTGGATTGTGCGATGATATGGCGCCGCTCCGCTTCGCGGGGCGGCGGGGAACCGCTCGGAGGCGGCTCGGCGCCGAGCCGTCCCGCAGGGTTCTCCGACGGGGCATAGGCGGAGCCGCGGCGCGGCCGGACAGGGGAGGAATGCAGGATGGCACTGACGAAAGAGGAGATGCGGGCCCTCAAGCCCGACGCGCTGACGCCGGCCGAGACGGCGGCGAAAGCCGAGCTGCTCGGGCAGGCCAAGGCGGCCATGCCGCCCGCGACGTGCTTCGTCTCCTCGATGCTCGCCGGCGCCTTCATAGCGTTCGGCGCCCTGTACTTCTGCGTGTTCTTGGGCGATCCTGCGATGCCGTTCGCGGTGCAGCGCATCGTGGGAGGCCTCTGCTTCTGCCTGGGGCTCGTGCTGGTGCTGTGCTGCGGCGCCGAGCTCTTCACGGGCAACACCCTTTTGATCTGCGCCCAGGCTTCCGGCAGGATATGCTGGGCGGACACGCTGCGGAACTGGGCCGTCGTGTGGACGGGCAACCTGGCCGGCGCGCTGGCGGCGGTGCTCCTCGTCTACCTGGCGCACGTCTCCGACATGAACGGCGGCGCGGTGGGCGAGGCGATGGTGAGCGTTGCGGCCGGCAAGGTGTCGCCGGATTGGGCGACGCTGTTCTTCAAGGGCGTCATGTGCAACATCCTGGTGTGCCTGGCCGTGTGGATCGGGTTCTCGGCGCGGACGGTGGCGGACAAGGTGCTGGGCATCCTGCTGCCCGTGTCGGCGTTCGTGGCCGCCGGATTCGAACACTGCGTGGCGAACATGTTCTTCCTTCCCACGGGCCTGCTGCTCAACGTCCTGGGCGTGGGCGATCCGGGCGCCGTCACCTTCGGCGGCGTCCTGCACAACCTGTCGGCTGCGACGCTCGGCAACATCGCGGGCGGCATGCTGGTGGGCTTGGCGTACTGGTTCATCTACCGCAGGAACCGGGCCGAGAAGCGCTAGCCCGGCCCGGCGCGCCGCCTCCTGCGCTATCCTGGCCCAAGCGGGAGCGCGCGGCCGCACGGGCGCCCGTCCCCGCATCGAGGGCGCGCCCTGCCGGCCCGGCGCGGCGCCCGCCTTGCGAGACGAAAGGCGATCGATGGACGGTTGGAATCATGAAGGCGCCGAGCCGCGATTCTCCCGCGAGGTGCCCGGCTGCCTGCGTGTGTCGCAGGACGGCGTGCAAAAGCGCGCGGAGACGGTGGCCCTCGAAGTGCCCTTCCAGGTGAGCTTCGACGGGACGCGCTGCGACACGCTCTCATGCACGCCGTGCGACCTCGAGGACCTCGCGCTCGGCTTCGCGTTTTCCCGAGGCGCCGTGAAATCCCTCGGCGACGTGGAGCGCATCGTCGTCGAGGAGCTGGAAGGCCGCTATGCGGCCGACGTGCTGCTGCGCGGCCGGCAGCGCGCGGGCTCGGATGCGGCCCGCTCGAATGGCGGGGCGGCGGTGCGGCTGCCCGACGGCGAGCCGTTCGACCGCGCGGCCGTCTGGAAGGCCGCTGCAGGGCTGGACGCGCGCCAGGGCATGCGGAAGGACACGGGGGCCACGCATGCGGCCGCCTTCGTCGACCGCTGCGGAGCGTTCGTGTGCATGCGCGAGGACGTGGGCCGCCACAACGCGGTGGACAAGCTCGTCGGAGCGCTGCTTCGCGCGGGCGTCGATCCGCAAGGCGGCTTCGCGTACCTGTCGAGCCGCTGCGCGCTCGAGCTGGTGGAGAAGCTGGCCCGCTTCGGCGTGGGCCTCGTGGCCACCGTGTCGGCGCCGACGTCGGCCGTGATCGACTACGCCGCGGAGGCGAACGTGGCGCTGGCCGCGTTCGCCCGCGGAGGCCGGTTCACCCTGTACACCCATCCCGAGCGCATCCGGTAGGGGCAGGGCCTGTCCGCGGCCTTGGCGGACGGCCTTCGCGCGGGCAAGCCGCGCTTCGCGCTCGCCCGCCCATCCCGGCCGCTTGTCGTGGCGGGGCGTGCCCAGAGACGGGCAGAGCCTATACTGGGGCCTTGAGGATCGGCGATTCCCGAGCGCGCCTTCTGCCTGAGCGGCGCTCGGCCTTCTGCATCTGGACCGCCCGTCCGTTCCGCTTTGCCGTCGTGCTTCAAGGGAAGCCGGCGAGCGCGCATCTGCAGCGCGCCCGTTCATTCTGCACCGCCGTTCGGGCGGTTTTTCTCGTTTCGCCTGAAACGGCTCCGCTAAACAAGGACGCGGATCCCGCGCGGGGAGACCGCGGCCTCGCGCCGTTCGATGCGGTCGGCGCGTGCCTGGCCGGATTCTTCCAGGCGCAGCCAAAACTGCAAAAAGGAGAGGACTGCAAGCATGCATGACGTTGGCGTGGACATCGGATCCACCGCCACCAAGGTGGCCGTGGTGGACGAAACGGGCGCGCTCGTGCGCACGTTCGTCTGCCCGACGGGGTTCAGCAGCGTCGACGCGGCCGAACGGGCCCGCGATCTGCTGGAGGACGCGGGTTTCGTGCTGGACGCGTGCCACGTGGTGGCCACCGGCTACGGGCGCGTGGCCGTGCCCTACGCCGCGAAGGTGGTCACCGAGATCACGTGCCACGGCCGCGGCGCCGCGCGCCTGTTCGGGCGCGATGGCGTGGTGGTGGACGTGGGCGGGCAGGACACGAAGGTCATCGCGCTCAAGGGCGGCGCCGTGCGGAAGTTCATGATGAACGACAAGTGCTCGGCGGGCACGGGCCGCTTCTTGGAGATCATGGCCGACCGCCTGTCGGTGAGCCAAGACGAGCTCTCGCGCCTCGCACGGGTGGGCGAGCCCACCGTCATCTCGAACATGTGCACGGTGTTCGCCGAGTCGGAGGTCATATCGCTGGTGGGCAGGGGCGAGCCGCGCGAGAACATCGCCAACGGGGTGATCGAGTCCGTGGTGGGGCGCGTGGCCACGCTGGCGCTCCAGATGCCGGGAGAGGCCTACTTCCTGACCGGTGGTTTGTGCGAGAACGATTACGTGGTGGAGCGTTTGGCGGCGCGCTTGGGCAAGCCCGTGGGCACGGTGCCCGAGGCGCGCTTCGCCGGCGCCCTGGGAGCGGCGCTCTGCGCCGCCGATCTGGCGGCGGGGGTCCCCTCGTGAGGCCGGCCGCGTCGCAACCGAATGCAGACGATAAGGAGACGATGCACATGGAAAAGGAGCTGCCGCGCACGTTCGAGGAATTCGACGAGGCGCGCAAGCAGAGCTTCCTCAAGGTGAAGGACTACAAGGACGCGGGCGGGAGGCTGGTGGGGTATTTGTGCTCGTACACGCCGCTCGAGGTGATCGACGCGGCGGGCGCGGCCTCGGTGGCGCTGTGCGGCATGAGCGACGAAACCATCCCCGCAGCCGAGACGGTTCTGCCGGCGAACCTCTGCCCGCTCATCAAGTCAACCTACGGGTTCGCGTTGACGGACAAGTGCCCGTTCACCTACTTCGCGGATTTGATCGTGGGCGAGACCACCTGCGACGGCAAGAAGAAGATGTACGAGCTGTTGGGCGACTTGAAGGACGTGCACGTGCTGCATCTGCCGCAGGGCCGCACCCGTCCCTACGAGTTCGACGCATGGCATGCGGACGTGAGGCTGTTCAAGGAGGCTCTTGAACAGCGCTACGGCATCCAGATCACCGACGACGACCTCCGCGCAGCCGTGCGCAGGCGAAACCGCTTGCGCCGCGCACTTCTGGGGCTGTACGGCCTGCAGGCTTCGCAGCCTCCGGCGCTCAGCGGCACCGAGATGCTCAGCATCATGCTGGCCGGCACGTTCAGCTTCGACATCGACGCCTACGCCGACCAGCTGGAGGCGCTCGTGCGCGAGCGCGGGGAGGCCTGCGCGGCGGGCGAGAGCCCGGTCGACCCGGCCGCGAAGCGCATCATGATCACGGGCTGCCCCACAAGCGGCGTCATCAACAAGGTGGGGCGCGTGATCGAGTCCAACGGCGGCGTCATCGTGTGCTCCGACGACTGTTCGGGCGAGCGCACGATGGGCATGATGATCGACGAGGACGCGCCCGATCCTCTGCGCGCCATCGCGGACCGCTACCTGAAGATCGACTGCTCGGTCATGACGCCCAACGGCAGCCGCCTGGACAACGCGCTGGACAAGATAGAGAAGTACCGGGTGGACGGCGTGATAGAGGTCATCCTCACCGCATGCCATACCTTCAACGTGGAAAGCGAGCGCATGGCGACGACCTTGGAGGAGCACGACGTGCCCTACATGAAGCTGGAGACGGACTACTCGACGGGCGACTCGGGACAGTTGGAGACGCGGATTGCGGCGTTCATCGAGACGTTGTGAGCGGGAAGTGCTACCGTTGACGCGCGGCCATCGCAAGCTTGCCGGCGACCGTGCGGGACGGACGGGCCCGCACGGCAGGTCGGCGGATATCGAAGAACAGGAGCCATGATGGAGAAGATCGACGCGCGGGGCCAGGCGTGCCCGCTGCCCGTGGTGCGCGCCAAGAAGGCGCTTGCGCAGATGAGCGAAGGGGCGCTTGAGGTGCTCGTGGACAATAGGACCGCAGTGCACAACCTGGAGGCCCTGGCCAGAACGCTCAAGCTCGAGGCGGCAGCCGATGAGCGCGGCGAAGCGGAGTTCGCCGTGACGTTCGTGAAGGGCGCTCCTGCGGGCAACGCGCCTGCGCCGGCGGCTGCGGCGGGCGGCATCGTGGCGGTCATCCCGTCCGAGTTCATGGGCTCGGGCGATGACGAGCTGGGCGCTGTGCTCATGAAGGGCTTCGTGTTCGCCCTTGCGCAGCTTGACGAGCTTCCGCGCACGGTGCTGCTGTACAACGGCGGCGTGAAGCTGGCCTGCGAGGGCTCTTCGTCGCTTGACGACCTGCGCGCCTTGGCCGAAGCCGGCGTGGAGGTCATGAGCTGCGGCACGTGCTTGAACCACTACGGCCTGGCCGAGCGGCTGGCGGTGGGCGAGGCCACGAACATGTACGCGATCGTGGAGAAGCAGGCGGGCGCGTCGGGCATCGTCCGCCCGTAGGGCGGGACGGCTGGCGAGGACGATGCGGGACGACAAGGACGAGCGCAGATGATCTACTTCGACAACGCGGCCACCACCGCGACCAAGCCGCCGGAGGTGGCCGAGGCGGTGGCGCGCGCCATCAACACGTTCGGCGGCGCGGGCCGCGGCGCGCACGAGGCTTCCCTTGACGCGGGCCGCGCCGTGTTCCGCGCGCGCCAGCAGCTGGCGCGCCTGCTGGGGGCGGGCGACCCGTCGCGGATCGCCTTCGCGGGCAACGCCACCGAAGCCCTGAACACGGCCATCATGGGCCTTGCCCGGCCGGGAGACGCGCTGGTGACCACGGCGGCCTCGCACAACTCGGTGCTGCGGCCGCTGTACCGGCTGGCCGACGAGAAGGGCTGCGAGCTGGCCGTGGCGCCTGTGGACGCACGCGGCGCGCTCGACTACGGCGCGTTCGAAGCGGCGCTTCCGGGCGCGCGCCTCGCGGCGGTCACGCACGCCTCGAACCTGACGGGGGACGTGTACGACATCGCCCGCCTGGCGCGCCTGTGCCGCGCGCACGGGGTGCTGCTGGTGGTGGACGCTGCGCAGACGGCGGGCGTCGTGCCCATCGACATGGCGGCCGACGGCATCGACGTCGTGGCGTTCACCGGGCACAAGAGCCTGTACGGGCCGCAGGGCACGGGCGGCTTGGCCGTGGCCGAGGGGGTGGACGTGGAGCCGCTCAAGGTGGGGGGCTCGGGCGTGCACAGCTACGATCGGCGCCATCCTTCGCATATGCCCGAGCGCCTGGAGGCGGGCACGCTGAACGCCCATGGCATCGCCGGCTTGGCCGCGGGGCTCGCCTACGTCGAGGAGCGCGGCGTCGAAGCGCTCGGTGCGCAGGTGCGCGCGCTGGCCGGGCGCTTCGAGCGCGGCGTGCGCGCCATCGACGGCGTGCACGTGCTGGGCGGGGGCGGAGACGCGGGACGCTGCGGCATCGTGGCGCTCAACGTGGGCGATGCGGACTCTGCGGCGGTGGGCGATGCGCTCAGCGTCGACTTCGGCGTCTGCGCGCGCGCCGGGGCCCACTGCGCGCCGCTCATGCACGAGGCGTTGGGCACGCAGGGGCAGGGCGCGGTGCGCTTCAGCTTCAGCAGCTTCAACGCAATCGAAGAGGTGGACGCGGCCGTCGCAGCCGTGGCCGCCATCGCGAAGGAGGTGTGAGCCGTGCGCCGAAAGACGCCGAAGGTGGTGGCGACGTTCGCTTGCACGAGCGACGCGATGGCTGTGGAGGCCGCCGCGCGCGAGCATGGTCTCCCCGGCAGGATGATCCCCGTCCCCGCGGAGATTTCCTCAGGTTGCGGCCTCGCCTGGTGCGCCCCGCTCGAGGAGCGCGGGGAGCTCGAGCGCGCGCTGGCCGCGGGAGGCCTGGCCTTCGAGGCGCTGCACCAGGTGGATCTGTACTGAGGCGCGGGCCGCCGCGCACTAGCGGATGCGGATGGTTCCGGCCGCCCCGTCCCGCACGCGGCCGACGAGCGCGGGCGCGCGTCCGGCGGCGGATTCGAACGCCGCAGCGAACGCATCCGCCTCTTCGGGCGCCACGGCCACCAGAAGGCCGCCCGAGGTCTGTGGGTCGCAGAGCACGCCCATGCGGTTGTCGTACTCTTCGTCGTCCAGGTCGCCTTGCTCCACGAAGCTGCGCGCCCAGTCGATGATGCCGAACGTCTTGGCGGGGCGGCAGAAGTCGCACGAGTACCGGTACGCGCCTTCGAACAGCGGCAGGTCGTCCCAGAACACATCGGCCGATGCGCCCGAGGCGTCGAGCATCTCGTGGAGGTGCCCGGCCAGCCCGAAGCCCGTCACGTCGGTGGCGGCGTGCACGTCCGCCCGCGCCATAGCCTCCGCGCCGGCCTTGTTGAGCTCCATCATGGATTCGACGACGGGGCGCATGCCCTCGTCGTCCTCGAACCCGGCGCGAAACGCCGAGTTCATGATCCCCGAGCCGAGGGCCTTCGTGTAGAACAGCGCGTCGCCCGGCCGCGCGCCGGCGTTGCGCACGATGCGATCGGGGTGCACGGTGCCGAACACCGACAGGCCGTACTTGGGCTCGTCGTCCTCGATGGAATGCCCGCCCACCACGAACGCGCCCGCCTCGGCCACCTTGTCGGCGCCGCCGCGCAGTACCTCTCCCACCACGTCGGTGCCCAGGCTGCACGGGAACGCGAGGATGTTGAGCGCCGTCAGGGGCACGGCCCCCATGGCGAACACGTCGGACAGCGCGTTGGCCGCGGCGATGGCGCCGAACTCGTACGGGTCGTCCACCACCGGCGTGAAGAAGTCGAGCGTGAGCACGGCGGCCGTCTCGTCGTTCAGGCGATAGACGGCGGCGTCGTCGGAGGTGTCGAAGCTCAGCAGCAGGTCGGCTCCGGGAGGCGGCGCGATGTCCTTCAATATCTCTTCGAGGTCGCCCGGACCCCACTTCGCCGCTCAACCGCCCTTCTCGGTGAGATGGGTGAGGCGTATGCGCTCGTTCTCGCTCATGGGGCCCTCCTTCCCGCGACGCCGTCGATGCCGTGCCGCCAGTATAGCATTCGGGGCGCCCTCGCCGCTCGTCTGGGATTGCCCGCCGCTCGCAACGGGGCTTTTCGGCGCGCAAGCCATTCGCCGAAAAGCCTTCAAAAGGGAGCGGCGAGTCGAAGATGCGGAAATCATGACCCATGGTAGCATCGAATCGTTCGGACGGGCCGTCTGCGCCGGTTCGAACAGCGCGCCCGACGGATGCGCGGCGTCCCGGGAACGCCGCTTGACTGGCCTCGTTCGGCCAGCCTGGAAGGGCGCGCGGATGAAAAGGACGAGGAAACGAAAGGAGAGTGGAGGGCATGGACCTGACACGCAGGGGCTTTTTCAAAGCCGCCGGCGCCGCATTCGCCACGAGCATGGCGTTCGAGCTGTCCTCGCAATCGGAGGCGCTCGCGGTCGAGCCGTCGTCCGACTGGAAGCTGGTGAACACGGAGGAATACACCAACATCTGCTGCTACTGCTCGGGCGGATGCGGGACCATCTGCTCGGTGCGCGACGGCGAGCTGGTGAACCTTGAAGGCGACCCCGACCATCCCATCAACGAGGGAGGGCTCTGCCCGAAGGGCGCGACGATGTTCCAGCTGCGCAACATCGTCGATCCCGAGACGCGCGAGGTCGTGAAGAACCCGAACCGCAGGACCAAGCCGATGGTGCGCCGCCCCGGCGCTTCGGAATGGGAGCCCATCGCCTGGGACGACGCCGTCGCCGAGATCGCGCGCTGGGTGAAGGACACCCGCGACGCCACCTTCGAGACGGTGAAGAACGGCATCACGGTGAACCGCTGCCACGGCATCGCCAGCTTAGGCGGCAGCCAGCAGAACTCCGAGGAAGAGTACCTCATCAACAAGATGATGCGCTCGCTGGGGGTCATCGCCATCGACAACCAGGCGCGCGTTTGACACAGCCCCACCGTTGCCGGTCTGGCAGCGACATTCGGCCGCGGTTCGATGACGAACCACTATTGCGACCTGCAGAACGCCGACGTTCTCATGACGATCGGCTCCAACAACGTCGAGAACCATCCCGTCTCGTCGAAATGGATTCAAAAAGCGCTCGACCGCGGCGCCACGTGGATCGTCGTGGACCCGCGCTACACCCGCTCCGCCGAGATGGCCGACATCTACTGTCCCATCCGCTCGGGCACCGACATCGCCTTCTACGGCGGCCTGTTCAACTACATCATCGAGCACGACCTGTGGCAGCACGAGTACGTGCTGAACTACACGAACGCCTCCTTCCTGCTCGACGAGCAGTACTCCTTCGACGTGGAAGACGGCATATTCTCGGGCTATGACGAGGAGACCGCCACGTATTCCAAGGACACGTGGCACTACCAGATCGAATCCGAGGAGGAGTGGGACACGTCCGCCACGGGCGCCTACGCCTGGGCCGGCAAAGACGGCGTGCCCGCCTTCACGCCGCCCAAGAAGGAAGTGCCGAAGAAGGACCCGACGCTGCAGGATCCGATGTGCGTGTTCCAGCAGCTCAAGAAGCATTACGCGCGCTACGACCTGGACACGGTGTCCAGCGTGTGCGGCATGGGCAAGGAGATCCTGGAGAAGGTGTACGCCACGTACGCCTCCACCGGAGAGCCCGGCAAGTCCGGCACCATCCTCTACGCCCTCGGCCAAACGCAGCACACCTACGGCGCCCAGAACTGCCGCGCCATGGGCATCCTGCAGCTGCTGCTGGGCAACGTCGGCATGGCGGGAGGCGGCGTGAACGCGCTGCGCGGCGAGCCGAACGTGCAGGGCGCCACGGACATGGGCATGCTCGTGGCGAACCAGCCGGGCTACCTGAACTGGCCCACCGAGTACGGCACGCCCTCTTTGCGGGATTGGTGCGAGAAGGAGACGTATTCCGACGGCTACTACACCAACAAGCCCAAGTTCATCGTGTCCGCCCTCAAGGAGTGGTTCGGCGACCATGCCACGGTGGACAACGATTTCGGCTACGACTGGTGGCCGAAGGTGCCGAAATCGCCCGACTACTCCATCATCGGCTCGTTCGAGCTCATGAGCCAGGGCGTGATCAAGGGGTACTTCAACTGGGGCATGAATCCCTGCCATTCCGCGCCGAACGCGAGCAACGTGCGCCGCGCGATGGCGAATCTCGACTGGCTCGTGGTGGCCGACTGGGTGGAGACGGAGTCGGCCACCTTCTGGAAGGCCCCGGACATGAACCCGGCGGAGGTGGACACCACGGTGTACTTCCTGCCCGCCGCGCTCATCTACGAGAAGCCCGGCACCATCGCGAACTCGGGCCGCTGGCTGCAGTGGCGCTACCAGGCGGTGGAGCCGTGGGACGAGGCGAAGCCCGACTACGAGATCTGCGACGTCCTGTGGACCGCCATCGTCGACCTGTACCGCGAGGAAGGCGGCGTGGCGCCCGAACCCGTCCTGAACACGAAGTGGGATTACTACGTGGACGGCAAGATCGACCCGCGGCCCGTCGCCTGGGCCCTCAACGGCTACCGCTATGCGGAGGGCGGCTTCAAGAACGGCGCGCCCGACCTGCTGGGAACGTTCGCGAACCTCACGGCCGACGGCTCCACGGCGTGCGGCATGTGGATCTACACCGGGTTCTGGTCGAACAACGACGCTCCGCTCGATCCGGCCGAGCAGCCCATCGGCAGCCGCGATGCGGAGGATCCTTCGGGGCTGGGCCTGTATTCGAAGTGGTCGTACTGCTGGCCCCTGAACCGCCGCATCATCTACAACCGCGGCTCGGCCGACCTTGAGGGCAGGCCCTGGAACCCGGACAAGAAGCTGGTCGAGTGGACGGGGGAGAAGTGGGACCAGGTCGACGTGGCCGACTTCGCAGCCGCTTCGAACGGCGTGCCCGTGCCCCCGAACAACAAGGCGTTCTTCATGTTGTGGGAGCAGAACGCGCGCCTGGAGAGCTACGGCATGGGCGACGGGCCCCTGCCCGAGCACTACGAGCCGTTCGAGTCTCCCGCCGACAACCAGATGAACGGCCGGCAGAACTCGCCGTGCATCCGCTTCGCCGAGTTCGAATCGGTGAAGCGCGGCGACCGATCCCAGTATCCCATCGCCGTGACCACCTATTCGGTGACCGAGCAATGGCAGACCGGCGGGCAGACCCGCACCTGCCCGGCCCTCAACGAGGCCATGCCCGAGCAGTTCGTGGAGATGTCGCGCGAGCTGGCCGAGGAGAAGGGCATCGAGAACGGCAGCAAGGTGCGCGTGTTCAACAACCGCGGCTCGGTCGAGGTGACCGCGCTCGTGACGCCGCGCTTCAAGCCCTTCGCGGTGAACGGCGAAACGGTGCACCAGGTGGGCATGACGCATCACTTCGGGTGGGCGGGCGATTTCGCCACGGGCGACGTCGTGAACGACCTGCCGCCGAACGTGGGCGATCCGAACTGCTGGGTGCCGGAGTACAAGGCGTTCCTGGTGGACATCGAGAAGGCGGAGGGGTGATGACCGATGGCTGAGAAAGCGATACTGTTCGATTCCTCCCGCTGCTCCGCATGCCGCGGCTGCCAGGTTGCCTGCAAGGCCTGGAACGGCTTGCCGTCGACCATCGAGCTGAACGGGAATCCTTCGACGGGCTCCTACCAAAGCCCCCTGGACATCAACGCGAACACGAGGCTCATCATCACCTTCCACGAAGAGGAGGGCGGCGAGAAGGGCGTCAACTGGGCGTTTGGGCGGCGCAGCTGCCAGCACTGCTCCGACGCGCCCTGCGCCACCGTCTGCCCGGCCGGCGCGATATCGAAGCATGGGGAGACGGGGCTGGTCACCGTCGACGACTCCCGGTGCGTCGGCTGCCAGTACTGCTCCACCGCCTGCCCGTTCGACGTGCCGCGCTACCGCGCGACCGGCCCTTTGGGGCAGAAGACCGTCATCAACAAGTGCACGGGATGCATCGACCGCATCGAGCAGGGCATGGCGCCTGCATGCGTGACCACCTGCCAACCCGAGGCGCTCAAGTTCGGCGATCGGGACGAGATGCTGGCCATCGCCCGCGAGCGCGTGGACTACCTGCGCGGCAAGGGCTACGAGGACGCTCTCGTGTACGGCGAGGACGAGATGGGCGGCCTGCACGTCATCCAGGTGCTCAAGCACGGCTTGGAAGCGCACGGCCAGGTGGAAGACCCGCAGGCGAGCCCTTGGGTCGGCCTCACGCAGATCATGAAGCCCGTCACGGCCGCGGCCACGGGCCTGACCGTCGCCGGGCTGGCGGCCATGTTCGTGCTCGGCATCGGATACAAGCGGGACAAGCTCGCTTACAATCCCGAGACCGAGGACACGCTCGACGTCGCCACGGGAGACGTGGTCAAGCACGGCGACGGACAGGATGGCGCATCGGTGATGGAGCATATCACCGAGAACCTGGGCGGGAAGAAAGGAGGCCTCGATGAATAAGGGACCCGTCATGGTCTCCGCCGAGGAGGCCGCGAAGAACCAGGCGTTCTTGCAGCAGATGGCCGCAAGCGGCTCGGAGCGCCGCATCAAGCGCCACTCGCTGCAAGCGCGGCTCACGCACGGCATCACCATCGTCTCGTGCATCCTGCTGGCCATCTCGGGGCTGTTCGTGTTCGTGCCGCCGCTGACCGCGGCTGCGGGCGCGGACGCGGTGTTCGCCATCCGCATGTCGCATCGCGTGATAGGCGTCGTCTTCGTGCTCGTCCCCCTGGTCAGTGCCCTCATGGCGCCCAAGGGAGTGGCCCACATCTTCAAGAACCTGTTCGCGAAGTGGGACTCCGACGACAAGAAATGGATGATGCTGTTCTTCCCGTACCTGTTCATGGCGAAGTGGATCCACATGCCCGACCAGGGCGAGGTCAAAAGCGGCCAGCGCTTCGCCGACGGCATGCTGTGGTTTTCGGGCGCGCTCATGGGCGTCACGGGCGTCATCCTGCTGCTGGGCACCACGCTCGTCGATCTGGGTGCGGGCGTGCACGGAGCGGTCCTGTTCCTGCACGACGTCGGCTTCCTGCTGATCGCCGTGTTCGCGCTGGCTCACATCTTCCTGGGGTCCGGCATCTTCCAGCCGTACCGCGGCACGGTCAGGCTCATGTTCGGCGACGGCACCGTCTCCGAGTCCGACGCCCTGTACCACTGGGGGCACTGGGCTCGCAAGGAGCTTGCCACGGGCGAGAACGTGGTGGAGAAGACGAAGTAAGCGCGCTGCGAAGCGCAAGACGGCCTGTTCGTGCCGCCGCCGGCGCCGCGGCGGCACGAACGCCGGGTGGGCGATCCAACCGGAAGCTCCCAGGTTGCCATCCTGAGCGGAGCGCGCCGCGCAGAGCCGAAGGATCCCGCGCGGCTCCAGCAGGAAGCGTCACGGCTGGCGCCGCACGGGATCCTTCGGCTCTGGCCTTCGGCTCTGGCCTTCGGCTCTGGCCTTCGGCTCTGGCCTTCGGCCTGCGCTCAGGATGGCAAAAGGGGCGTCCTGCCCGTTCAGATAGGAAAGGAATCCATGAACCTCAAAGCGATCGACGCGGCCATCGCCGCGTACCGTACGAACCTCGACGAGGGCGACGTATCCCGGCTCGCGTTCTTCCGCGAGCTGTGGGGCGTCCAGGACGAGGAGGCTGCGCGCGCGGCTGTCGGCTACGACGTGCCCGACGCCGACAGCCTGAAGGCGTGGGCGCGCGCCGGGGAGCCGGTGCTCTCGCACGTTCCGGCGAAGATCGACGCCGGAGCGCTGGCGGGCGCGATGGCGCGGCTGGCCGAGGTGCTGGCCGTGCGCGGCGGGTTCGCGGCGTCGACGAGCGAGGCGCTCTCGCGCACGAACTGGGAGCGCATGGTTGCCGCAAGCGACCTCGCGCTGGCCGGCAGCGATCCGGCGGCCTACGTGGAGTCGTTCGCCGAGCTGCTCGAGGACGACGGCATGGACGAGGACGCGGCCCGCATCGGCGCGATG
>CAUEBO010000020.1 GCA_958454405.1 uncultured Eggerthellaceae bacterium
GGGATGCCTACGACCTGCTCGTGGCGCACGCCGGCGGGTTCCCCCTCGCGATGGGGTGGGAAGTCAACCATGCCAAGCTCATGGAGTTGGGCGTGGAGTGGGCCGACAGGCTGCACTACGACGGCTCGGACGAATTTCTGCTCGAGCTGTCCAGCCAGTGCCATGCGCACGATTTCGAAGTGTACGAGCGCACGATCTTCGAGCTGCAGGCCAGGGGCTACCAGGTGATCATCGCGCATCCCGAACGCTACCGCGCCGTCCAGGAGGATGTCGGGATCGCGCGGGAGCTGGTGAGGATGGGCTGCAAGCTGCAGGCATCGGCCGATTTCGTGGCCGGCGGGCGCCTAGGCAAGGAGCGGAAGCCCGCGCGGAAGCTGTTCGAGGAGAACTTGTACAGCTACATCGCGAGCGACGCGCATCGCGTCGAGCACTACGAGTATTTGGCGGAGGCGAAGCGGACGTACCGGTGCCGGGGCGCGCATGAGCGGCTGTGAGTTTCGTTTCGACGGCTTCCTGCCGTCAGGCCACAGGTCCAGCCTGTGACCCGACGGCAGGAAACTGCACCTCCTTGTTCGGTTGACTTGCGGGTCCGCCGGACGGGGCGCACATATCTTGAGGAAAGCGGGATCGTCGCTTGATGCGCGTTCCGGATCGATCAAGAGGATGCATATCGTTGTTGCGCTTTGGCCGAACGGCCAGGGCGAAGCTATGTCTCTATTGCGTCTTGCTGGGGAGGTGATGGCATGTGGTACGTCGTGCAAACGGTCGGCGGCCAGGAAAAGCACGTGCTCGACCTGATGAACAAGCTCGTTGACGAAGAGTTGATCCAAGAATCCTTCATCCCCCAGTACGAAGTGAAAAAGCGCATCCAGGGCGCATGGAAAGTGCGCACCGAGGTGCTGCTGCCCGGTTATATGTTCGTGATCACCGATCAGCCCGGAAAACTGCGGGAGGCGCTGCGAAGCGTGCCCAAGTTCACCAGGCTCCTTGGCAACAACGATGTGTTCACCCCTCTTGACGAGCAGGAAGTCGCCTTCATCAACGCGTTCACCGAGCCCGACCATCGCGTGGTCGAGTTTTCGAGCGGCGTGATAGAGGGAGACGAAATCGTGATCCTCAACGGACCCCTGATGAACCAAACAGGCCTGATCAAAAAGGTAGATCGTCACAAACGGCTGGCGTATTTGGAAGTGCAGATACTCGGCCGCACGAAAACCGTCAAAGTTGGATTAGAGATTGTTCGAAAACGACCCTGACAATTTTATAGACGTGACCGTTGGCGGAGCTGCCGCCCTGGTGGACGACGGCTTCGAACCAGCGCAAGCAGCCCCCTGTCATCCTGAGCGAGCGAAGCGAGTCGAAGGATCCCGTCCGGCGTCAGCAGGGGAGCAGGAGGAAGCTTCCATGCTCCCGAAGCTCGATGAGCGTGGTTATGCGGGTTTGGCTGACATGGTTGGTAGCCGCGCTGCGGCCGGTATGCTCGATTCCTCCGATGCCGCAGAAGAGGCCTCAGAAATCCTTGAAGAGGCTCAGTACACTCCCGGCATAGAGCCGGCTGACATACCACAAGAAGTGCTCGAAGAACTCATGCCCGGCGACGAGGTGGTTGTTCTGCCGAGGGTGGAGCTTGCGCATAAACCCTTCTATGACTTCGCCAAGCGCACTTTCGACTTCGTTGCCTGCTCGTTGGCGTTGATTCTGCTCGCAATTCCCATGGCTGTTATCGCCTGCAAGGTGAAGCTCGATTCACCTGGCCCCGCTATCTATGCTCAGCGTCGCGTCGGTCGGGGAGGACGCGTGTTCGAGATGTACAAGTTCCGCAGCATGTACCTAGACGCCGAGGCGAACGGTGCCCGCTGGGCCGTCGGCGACGATCCGCGCGTCACGCCCTTCGGCCGCTTCATGCGCCGCACCCGTCTTGACGAGCTTCCCCAGTTCTGGAACGTCGTCAAAGGCGACATGTCGCTGATCGGCCCCCGCCCTGAGCGCCCCGCTTTCGCTGAAGAGTTCGAGAAGCGCATAGTCGGATTCGGCCAGCGCACCCTCGTCCGGCCGGGCCTCTCAGGTCTCGCACAGGTGACGGGCGGCTACGAGTTGTTGCCGAAGAACAAGGCAGCGTACGACCTGGAGTACATCGAAAACAGGAGCCTGCTGCTGGATGCCAAGATCATGGTCAAGACCGTGACTATAATCTTTACCGGGAAGGGGGCACGGTGAAGTGAAGATCATCATCGTCACCGCCGCGACCAACACCATTCCTCGATTCAGAATAGAAATGCTCGAGTCCTGGGTTGACTCGAATGCGGACGTTCTCGTTTTGGGAGACGAGCCGGAAAGCGCTTGGGGCGGGTATTTTGAGGGCCGAGGGATGCGGTATCGATCCTATTCCGTATCGCGTAATGGGTTGAACCCCATGGCGGATGCGAGGACCTTGCGGGAGTTGAAGGACGTCTTCTTCGAAGAACAACCCGATAAGGTTTTCACTTACCAGGCGAAGCCCAACATATACGGCTGTCTGGCCGCGCATTCGGCGGGCGTTTCGGAAGTGTACGTGATGATGGGCGGGCTTGGGTCGGTGTTCAGCTCTGATGATCCGAAGTCTCGCTGCGTGAGGGCGGTCGTCTCCTGCGAGTACAAGATTGCTTTGAGACATGCGAAGAAAGTGTTCTTCCAGAACGGAGAGGATTTATCGACTTTAAAAAAGGCCGGCATCGTGCGCGCAGAGCAGGTCGTCATGGTGAGAGGGTCTGGAGTCAACGTCGAGCGCTTTGCTCTGGCTCCACTGCCTGAGAAGCTCTCGTTTCTGTTTGTGGGCAGGCTTGTGAGAGGTAAGGGAGTCTTCGAGTATCTGGATGCTGCTCGCATGGTCAAAAGCCGACATCCGGAAGTAGAGTTCCACCTTGTGGGGCCGTTCGACACGAATCCCACCTCGCTTACGCCGGAGAAGCTGCAACCTTATATCGACGATGGAGTGGTTGCTTATCACGGCGAGCAGAAAGACGTACGCCCTTTTCTCAGAGCATGCAGCGTGTTCGTTCTTCCGTCATATTACGGGGAGGGGACTCCGAAGGCCGCGCTTGAGGCAATGGCGACCGGCAGGCCGTTGATCGTGGCCGACGCCGTAGGCTGCCGTGAAGTGGTACGCCAAGAAGAGAACGGTTTGTTCGTTCCTCCAAAAGACGCGGGTGCCTTAGAAGAGGCGATGGTTCGGTTAATAGAGGATCCTCGGCTCGTCCGGGCTATGGGTTTGGCTAGCAGGAGGTTCGTTGAAGAGAGATTCGACGTTCGCAAGGTGAACGATGTGATAGCGGTGACCATGGGGATTTCAAAGTGAACAGCTATAAAAAGGTGATCAAGGATGTCGAAACGCGTCGGAAACTTCTGGATGCGTTGGCTTTTGTTCCCGACAAGCAGATGATCCGTCTGCAGTATCTGATTAAGACGGGGCGTCTTCCCAATTTGAAAAGCCCGAAACGCTATACAGAGAAAATTCAATGGTACAAACTCAATTACAGGAACCCGCAGGTGACACAGTGTTCCGATAAGTACGCAGTCCGCTTTTATGTTGAAGAAAAAGGCCTAGGGCATCTGCTCAACGAACTGTATGCGGTATACGACGCTCCGGAAGACATTGATTTTGAAAGTTTACCCACCAGTTTTGCTCTCAAGCTCAATAACGGATCCGGTACGAACATTTTCGTAGAAGACAAGGAGAAATTGGATAGTGGGGAAGCGATTGGCAAGCTTCGCGGCTGGATGAATCGGTTGAAGAAGTCGAACCCCGGAAGAGAGTGGGGCTACAACGATATCGTTCCGAAAGTGACCGCAGAGAGGCTCCTGCCTCGAAACGAATGTAACGACATACCCGATTTCAAGTTCTTCTGCTTCGATGGGAGGGTCTTTTGTCTCTACGTGATGCAAAGTTATGTAGACGACCATTCGAAAGGAGAGCTGGGGTTCTTTGATAGAGACTTCAATTTGCTTCCCGTAAGGCGGAAGGACTTCAGCTCTTTGACTAGGATTCCTCAAAAGCCGCCTCGATTTAAAGAGATGGTGTCGGCAGCCGAGATTCTCTCCGAAGGATTACCACACGTTAGAGTTGATTTTTTCGACATTGGAGGAAACCCGGTGTTTGCCGAGATGACATTTTATAACGCGAGTGGGTACACAGTATTTGAGCCCGATATCTTCGATTATGAGATGGGGAGAGGATTCGTTCTCCCTACGCAAGTTGCGGATGCTGGTGGTGAAGGGTGCGTGCGGCATGGACGCCCTCGTCAGGAAAACGCTACAGATTCTGGCACGGGACGAAGTGGTTCGTGCGATGCGGTTCGAGGTGGCAACGAAATGGATAGACGATAGGTGCGTCAAAACCATTTTTCGCGCTCGCGTCGATTCTTTCGTCTTCGACGACGCGTTGTGTTTCGGCGGGGGAGCCTTCTACTTAGCCGGAAGGTGCGCATAGTGGAAGCCGGATTATTGGATGCGGCAAATGAGAGGCTGATTTTGATTTCCGGCTGATACTTTAGCTCGTCTTCGAGGCTGCTCAATTGGGTTATGGGGGAGTAAATACAATGAGTGTTCTATTGAAAGGGGGTTGCTTTGAGGATTTTTGTTTTAAGGTCTTCATCCGTTGAGTCCAACCCCCGAATTGAGAAAGAAATCGCGGTTCTCTTAGATGCTGGCCATGAAGTGACGGTTGTTGGTTGGGATCGAGATAGGGCGTATGAAGCCAGAAAGGCTAAAGATCTGAGCATTAATGGACGATCTGTGCCGCGCTGGCTTATCGGGGTGAGCAGTTCGTTTGGCACGGGACTTCGAAATATGAAACCAATGCTTGTGTTTGAGAGACGTCTCTTCTTGTTTTTAAGGTCTAGGCACAATGACTTCGATTGCATCCATGCTTGCGATTTCGACACAGGGTATGTTGCGAGTCGGATATCGGCAAAGTATGAAAAAAAGCTCGTTTACGATATTTTCGATTACTTTTCTGATTCTCGCATTATGCCGAAACTCTTAAAAGCTGTCATTTCGAAGATGGAGAATTCTGTCGTATCGCGCGCTAATGCAACGATTATATGTACGGAGCAGAGGCGCATTCAAATTGCCGAAGCTCATCCAAAAAGAATTGTAGTTATCGAAAATACTCCCGTTGCGCGTGACTTTCAAAGCGAAAAACCCGCTTTTGACGATAAAGTGCATCTCTCTTACACAGGCACATTCTCTTTGGATAGGTATATCGAGGAAATTCTCGAAGCTGTTCGACATTACGATGACTTATGGCTCGACATTGCTGGATTTGGGAGGCTGGAAGACCTCGTTGTGAAAGCGTCGGAAGAATGTGAACGCATTCGCTACCATGGAAAAGTTGATCATGAAAGAGCCCTAAGAATAGAAGCTGGTAGCGATGTGATAATAGCTTTGTATGATCCGAAGGTTCCAAATAATAAACTCGCTGCTCCGAATAAGTTTTACGAAGGGCTGATGCTTGGAGTTCCGCTTGTTACAGTACGGGGGACAAGCGTTGCCGATTGGGTTGAAGAACTCGGAACAGGGAGAGCTGTCTCATCGAGTTTTGAAACAAGTGAATTTTATGATGCTGTAAAAACTCTTACGAACAACAATAGGGATAATTCGATAACCCTTCGCAGCAAGGAGCTCTATAAGGGAAAGTACGATTGGGCCAATATGGCGGAGAGGCTCAGGAATCTGTATGCGACGCTGTAGCAGTATCCCTCAAAAAGTGCTGATTGTTTTCGGAACGCGGCCCGAGGCGATTAAAATGTGTCCACTTGTAAATCAGCTTAAATCAATGCCGGACGATTTTAATACGATGGTTTGCGTTACTGGACAGCACCGAGAGATGCTCGGTCAGGTTCTCGCTGTGTTCGATGTTGATCCAGATTACGATCTTGCTGTTATGAGAAAAGACCAAACACTCTTTGATGTTACCAGCGATATTCTTCACGACATAAAAGTGGTTCTTGAACGAGAAATCCCTGATATCGTGTTGGTTCACGGCGACACCACCACCTCTTTTGCGGCCGCGCTCGCTTGCTTTTATCTGCGGATTCCTATTGGGCATGTTGAGGCAGGGCTTCGCACTTACAACATGCTATCTCCATGGCCAGAAGAATTCAATCGCCAGGCAGTGGATCTTGTGTCGAGGTACTATTTTGCCCCCACGATGCAGGCTCGTGAGAATTTGCTCAAGGAGGGGAAACCCGACGACAGAATCTTTGTTACGGGTAATACGGGAATCGACGCCCTGAAAACAACAGTACGCTTAGATTTTAGAAGCGAATACCTAGATTGGGCTTCAGGCTCACGGCTTATCCTTATTACTGCGCATAGGCGAGAGAGTATTGGCGAACCCATGCGCCATATGTTTCGGGCGATACGTCGTGTTGTAGGTGAATATCCAGATGTCAAGGCTATTTATCCCATACACATGAATCCCAAAGTGCGAATGATAGCGAACGATGAGCTCACAGGAGAAGACCGTATAAGAATAATTGAGCCATTGGATGTTGTAGATTTCCATAATCTCATGAATGCGAGCTATTTGGTCTTGACGGATTCGGGTGGTATTCAAGAGGAGGCTCCGTCGCTTGGAAAGCCCGTGCTTGTGATGCGTGATGTAACCGAACGGCCAGAAGGGCTGGCTTCTGGGACCTTGAAACTCGTTGGTACCTGCGAAAGCCGAATTTACGATGCGTTCGTCGATTTGCTGGAAAATAGAGACTCCTATGAAAGAATGTCGCGTGCCTCAAATCCTTTTGGAGATGGCCACGCCTGCGAGAGAATATCCGAGATTCTCAAAGCGCGAGAGCGGGGTGAAGGATTTGCTTTGCGCGGAGTCCAGGATGCCTGAATACAGCATAGGAATTCTTATCGTGTGGATGGGGCCATTGCCTGGCTGGTTTCTTGCTTGGCAGCGATCAGCTGCAAGCAATGCAACGATCGATTTTCACATTGTCACTGATCAAGATGCGAAGCCTATAGCTGACAATATCATAGTGCATCCTTCCTCGCTCGAAAAGGAAAGCAAGCGGTTTTCGAGTTATTTTGGAAGATCTATAGAAATAAAACGACCTTACAAATTTTGTGATTTCAAGCCGTTCTACGGATTGATTTATGAGGAAATACTGCATGACTATAATTTTTGGGGCGAATCGGATTTGGACTTGTTATACGGCAATATCAGGTCTTTCGTTACCGATGATGTTTTGAGCGAACATGATCGAATCTACGAATTTGGTGATATGTCGCTTTATCGCAATACGCAAAAAGTCAACGAACTATATAAGCTATCAGGTTCCATTTATGATCTTGATGAGGTGTTAAATCCTGATGTCAGCGTGGCCTATGATGAGTATTATGGCGTAAATCTTATTTGTAAACACAATAATATTCCCAGTTATTCAGGGTTGCCGGATAAAGCAGGTATTTTACCCAATTGGAAAAAAGGGATACGAATATGCAATAATCGCAACTACGCTAGGCAGCTTCTTTATTGGGAGGATGGAGAAGTGGTTCGCGCGTATGCTACGGCAGAGGGGGAGGTGAAGGTTGATCGGTTTGTTTTGTGCCATTGGCAGAAGAGAAAACCTACATGCACTTTCAACGCTTTAGAAGAGGAGTCTTTCTTCGTCACTCCCTCGTCCCTCGAGCCTAAAAGTGCTGGCGTCCCTCAGTATGGCGATCTTCTACTTACGCCTGAATATCGATCTCCTTTTGAATGTGCTTCCCTGTTCTTTGAGAAGGCTAGCTCATTTGGAAAGAAATCACCTTTAGATCAGAAGCTGTACCTGAGGGCATTGCGGCAGAGGTTTGGCATCCTGAAATGACAGAAAGGTGCCAATGACTATTCTTGTCGCAAATGTGCTTTTGCAATGTTTCTGGGGCTTGATTCTACTTAGAAAAGGGTGCGAACGCAAAGGGCTTTTCTGCGCCATTTCAAGTTTTCAATTATTCTTTATATCTGGTTTTCGTGCCTGGAATGTCGGATCGGATTTGGATGCGTACCAAAATCACTTTTATATTACGTCTTTTGAAGATCCGTTCGATGTGCTTGGTCGATTGTTGGCTTCTCTTTGGGGCAAAGATGCCGGAGTGGGCCTTGAGCCCGGTTACGATCTCTTTATTTTGCAGCCGATTCATGCATTAGGCGGGGACTTTCAATGGCTCTTGTTGTTTGTTGCCGGGATCGTTTCGCTTTCGGCGGGTAGGTTTATTTATAAATTTTCCGACAATGCACTCATCAGCTTCATTATCCTCTCAACTGTATTCCCTTCGATTCTTTTTTTGGGAGCCATGAGACAAGCTGTTGCTATCGCCCTTGTTGTGTTCTGGGGATACGATTATGTGGTAAGGAGGCGTTTCGTCCCTTTTGCGATGATAACCTTGCTTGCATTCACAATACATCCATCCGCAGCAATATTTCTCCCTTTCTACTTCCTTTATCAAATAAAAGTTACCACTCGGATTTACTTGATCGGGATCATGCTGGTTTTAGTCACGATTCCGGTTAGCAGGGTTCTCTTCCCGTACGTTGCGGGTTTTTTTGGCTATGATAGTTTCACATACGACTATGTCGGACGAAGCACAGTTGTCTATGCGGGATTGTTCGCTTTGGTTACGATGGTCGTTTTTTTTATGAGAGAGCGCTTTTTACTGCTTGGCAAGTCGGCGAATGCATGTATGGTTGCTCTTTTGTGCGTTCTCTTGGCTCTGCCCTTCGCTTTTGTAAATTCAAACGCACTGCGAGCAGCCTGGTATTACATGATGCTTCTTATACTGTTTGTTCCGATGTTTTTCGAGGCTATAGAGCCCAGATTGCGCCCCTTGTTTTGGATATTGCTTTTTTTAGGAGCGTTCGCTTGTCTTTTCTTCACGGCTCCGCTCGTACTTCCCGATACTGGGTATAAATTCATTTTCTTGCCCGTGTGGTTCTCATAGTGGAGCGCTGCGTGCTGCGAGCGGTTGGCGAGAGTTCATATTAAAACATGAACGGCTCTGCGATAAAGAGCAATCTCAAAGCTGCTTTCCTTTCGCAGGGAATATCTATGCTGCTGAGCGTTATCACTGCTCTTGTTGTGCCCAAGGTTCTCGGCGTAGAGGAATTCGGATATTGGCAACTTTTCATATTCTATATGTCGTATACGCCATACGCCTTGCTTGGAATCGCGGACGGTGTTTACTTGATCAATGGAGGCAAATCCCGAAACGAGCTTGACAAGCGCTCGACATCTTCTCAATTCCTTTGCGATCTGATTGTCCAGCTAATAGCATTCGCCGCTATTCTATATTATGCATTTACTCTTGGGCCTTTAGACTCCCGGTTTTTTGTCTTTGTCGGTGTGGCGCTGATGTTAATATTGCAGTGCAGCGTAAACTATCTTTGTTGGATTTTTCAAGCAATAAACGAGACAAAGCGATATTCGTATGCGTTGATCGTCAATCGACTTTCGTTTTTGGCTATGCTCATTCCTCTCTTATTATTTCAAGTGAGGGATTTCCGCTACTATCTCCTTGCTTTTACCGCAGCGCAAGTGATCATGCTTGGCTATTGTTTGTCTTTTGGTAAAGATTTCATTTTTCAACGGCCATATTCCCCTTGTGTTTCTATTCGTTATTCTATACGAAGCGTCAAAGTAGGACTTGTCCTCTCTATCGCAATGGGGGCATCAACCCTTTCGCTTGGCGTTGTTCGATTTTTTGTTGATTGCACCCAATCCATCGAAGTGTTTAGTCTGGTTTCTCTTGCTATTTCGTTAACGACTTTTGTCTTGAGCTTTATTGGGCAAGTTGGAATGGTTCTCTTTCCGGCGTTGCGCCAGGCCGATGGAAATGAGCGGGTCCTGTTTTACGAAGCCTCTAAAGCAGCACTGGAGCTATTCCTTCCCGTTGTGCTCCTTCTGTATTACCCGGCTGCCCTTCTCGTTTCGCTATGGCTGCCTGATTACTCGGCATCTGTTCAGCTATTTGCATATTTAATTCCTATCTGCATTTTCGAAGGAAAGATGCAGATAGTGTACGCAACGTTTTTCAAGGTTTTTCGTAAAGAAAAAATACTTCTTTACGTCAATTGCTTGGGTATCGCGATTAGTGCGGTTGGGGCTTTCTTCAGCCTGTACATCCTGAGTAGTGTATCCTTATCCCTCCTTTTCCTCACGATCGCCTACGTTGTTAGAAGTTTGTTTGCAGAGATATATTTGAATATGCAATTCGAGCTAAAGATGAGCGGAAGAGCTATGGGGGAAATTGCGCTTACTGCGTTCTTTCTTGTTTGCGTAAGCCTGTTATCTAGTGGCCTTTCCTTTGCAGTAACGCTTCTCTCGTACATTGCTTTTCTTGCTTTTAATAGAAAAGCAATTCGAAAACTATTTCTTATATCTAAATCTACCGGTACTTAAGTCAGGAAAGGCGAATATGGACGGTCGTATAATATTGGTAACCGGCGCCGCTGGTTTCATCGGCGCGTTCCTGTGCAAGCGTCTGCTGGAGACGGTCGAGTCGCACATCGTCGGCTTCGACAGCGTGAACGACTACTACGACGTCAGCATCAAGGAGGACCGGCTGCGGATGCTCGCCAAGGCCGCTGGTGGTGCCGCGGAGGACGCCGACGCCGGCGGGTTCTCTTGCGGACGCTTCGAGTTCGTGCGGGGCGACCTGGCCGATGAGGAGACGATGGAGGCGCTCTTCGAGCGGGTTCATCCTGACGTTATCGTGAACCTCGCCGCGCAGGCGGGGGTGCGCTACTCCATCGAGAACCCGCGCGCCTACGTCGACTCCAACCTGGTCGGTTTCTTCAACGTGTTGGAGGCCTGCCGCAGGCATCCGGTGGACCACCTCGTGTACGCTTCATCCTCCTCCGTCTACGGCGGCAACGAGAAGGTGCCCTTCTCTGAGTCCGACCGAGTGGACTCCCCGGTCTCTCTCTACGCTGCCACCAAGAAGTCCAACGAGCTCATGGCCCACGCCTACTCCAAGCTCTACTCTATTCCGGCGACGGGCCTGCGCTTCTTCACGGTCTACGGCCCCATGGGGCGGCCCGACATGGCCTACTTCGGGTTCACGGAAAAGCTGGTGCGCGGTGAGACTGTCAAGATCTTCAACATGGGCGATTGCAGGCGTGACTTCACCTACGTCGACGACGTGGTAGAGGCGGTCGCGCGCGTGATGACGGCACCGCCGGAGGTGCGGACTGGCCCCGACGGGCTTCCCCTTGCCGCGCACCGCATCTACAACGTCGGCAATTCCAATCCCGAAAACCTACTCGACTTCGTGGACGCACTGCAGCGGGTCCTCGTGGAGGAGGGGGTTCTGCCGCCTGGCTACGACTTCGAGGCGCACCGCGAGCTCGTCCCCATGCAGCCGGGCGACGTGCCTGCGACTTATGCGGACGCCTCGTCGCTCGAGCGCGACTTCGGTTTCAGGCCCTCGACGGAGCTCGAGGACGGCCTGCGCGAGTTCGCACGCTGGTACAAAGGGTACCGCGAGATATAGGAGGCGCGCCGCCCGGCCGGACGGTGCTTTTCGATTGCGCACTTTGACAGGAGAATAGTAGGATGAGAATCGCAATAGCCGGAACCGGCTACGTGGGGTTGTCGGTTGCCCTGCTGCTAGCGCAGCGCAACGAGGTGTCTGCATTGGATGTCGTTGAGGGGAAGGTGGAGACGCTTGAGCGCGGTGAAAGCCCCGTCGCGGACGCCGAGGCAGAAGCCTTCCTGGCGGGATGGCGCGATGGATCGCGGCCACTGTCGTTCAATGCGACTCTCGACCCTGCCGAGGCCTACGCCGGTGCAGAGTTCGCCGTCGTGGCCACGCCCACCGACTATGACCCGGATAGGAACTTCTTCGACACCTCCAGCGTAGAGGCGGCCGTGGCCGCGATCCGTTCAGTGAATCGGGACGCCTGGATCGTCGTGAAGTCAACCGTGCCGGTGGGTTACACGGCTCAGCTGAGGAAGCGGACGGGCGACCGGCGGGTGCTCTTCAGCCCCGAGTTCCTACGCGAGGGCCGCGCGCTCTTCGACAACCTTCACCCCTCCCGTATCGTGGTGGGTGCCGACGAGGGTGACGTCGAGGCCGTGACAGCCGCCGAGCGCTTCGCCATCCTCCTCGCTGAAGGCGCTGATCCCGCCGAGCGGGAGCGGGAAAACCCAGACGGCTCAAGGGGAATCCCAACCCTTGTCATGGGCTCAACCGAGGCCGAGGCGGTGAAGCTGTTCGCCAACACCTTCCTCGCGCTGCGCGTAGCCTATTTCAACGAGCTGGACACCTACGCCTGCTCGCGGGGCCTGGACGCCCGCAAGGTCATCGAGGGCGTGTGCTTGGATCCCCGCGTCGGCGCCCACTACAACAATCCCTCGTTCGGCTACGGTGGTTACTGCCTGCCTAAGGACACCAAACAGCTGCTCGCCAACTATGCCGACGTACCTCAGAGCATCGTGAGCGCGATCGTAGAGGCCAACCGCACTCGTAAGGACTTCGTGGCGGACCAGGTGCTCGCGCGCGTGGCGGGTCTGTCCGATCCGACCGTGGGCGTGTACCGCCTTACCATGAAGGCGGGTTCGGACAACTTTCGTGCGTCTTCCGTGCAGGGCGTCATGAAGCGCGTGAAAGCCAAGGGTGTTCCCGTGCTCGTCTACGAACCGACGCTGGAGGCCTCCGAGTTCTTCGGCTCCAGGGTGGAGCGAGACCTGGAGTCGTTCAAGCGCCGCTGCGACGTGATCGTAGCCAATCGTTGGAGCCCTGAGCTTGTTGACGTGGTCGAGAAGGTATATACGCGAGATTTGTTTGAGAGGGACTGATAACAGAGTTTGGGTGTGGAGGACCTCCGCCTTTCTGCTTCTGCATTTCACCATGTTTCCCTGAGCTGCGCGGCCATCGTCTTGCTCATATGCTCGTCGCATAGCCCTACTCTTGTTTCAACCCTCTTTTTGGCCGCTCTTCTGGGCATTGTCGAGGACCAGCGCGCAATGATCCAGCAGACGCGATACGAGCCGTATGGCATCTGGTTCGTGCATGCCGCTGTTCGCGAGAGCGAGCGACAGCGATGCGAGCCCGCTGAGGGTCATGCGCACTTCGGCAAGTTCGTCGATGGCATCCAAAGCTGTTTCAATCCGAGATTCCCGAAGATACATGCGCATCCTATTCGTATTGATGAATTCCAAGAAAATATTTGAATATACAAATATTTTATCATAGATAATCTAAAGGCAGACGGATAAGCGAAGTAAATCGCGTTTTTTCTTTCTTGACTGAGCCGGTTGCTGATAACCTGTGCGAAGAGGAGGAACCGATGCCATCGATTCGCTATTACAAGCTGTTCGACATGCTCGCTCGAAGGGGCTTCAAGAAGACTGACCTGAAGAGCGAGGTAGGCCTGTCTACCGTCACCATTGCGAAGCTCTCCAAAGGCGAATCCGTCACTACGGACACCGTCCTGCGCATCTGCGAGCGGTTCGACGTGCAACCGGGGGACATCATGGAGTACGTTCCGGACGAACGGTAGATCTGCGCTCATCGGGCTTGCCGCACCCCTGCTGCGACTTCCGAGGTGCCCTCCATCGCGCCCGAATCAACAGCTTGAGGAAATTGACTGGACGAATGCGCGCATCGGCCCATCTTTGCTATAATGACTGATCGTGTGCACGTACCGCCTCGTTCGCGGTGCCTGCGCGGGCGGTTCTCCGCAGTCCCGGTGCTTCCGGGCCCGCATGGAAAAGCCGCCAAGCGTTAAGCTGAAATGGGAAAACGAGGTTAACATGAGCGAACTGCTGGCCCAGTTATGGACCCCCGAGCTGCAAGCCGCATTCACTGCGGTCGTGGTGCTGCTCGTCATTCTGTACGTGCTGTCCATCGTTTGGGTGGTTCGCGATGCGTACCTGCGCGGATCGTACTGGTACGTATGGGCGATCGTCTCGCTGGTCCCGCTGGTCGGCATCATCGCGTACTGCCTGCTTCGTCCGCCGCTGCTGCAGATCGACCGCGACGAGCAGGAGCTGGAGATCGCGCTCAAGCAGCGCGAGCTCATGAAGTACGGCGAATGCGCGAACTGCGGCTATCCGGTGGAAGCCGACTTCGTGCTATGCCCGAATTGCCACCAGCGCCTGAAGAACCTCTGCGGCACCTGCAACCATGCGCTCGATCCCACGTGGACCGTGTGCCCGTATTGCGCGACGCCCGTTGCAGGAGGCCCGCGCACGCGTCGCGCGCCCCAGCGCGCTCGAGCGCAGCAGCCGCAGCAGGCGGCGGCCCAGCAGACGAGGCAGGCCCGGTCGCGGGCTCCTCAGGGCGAGCATCCCGCCCAATAGGCAGCTCGCATCGTCGAAACGAAATCCGCCCCGCGCTCCTTGGAGCTGCGGGGCGGATTTGTTTTTGCGCCTGCACGCCTCTGGCGAATCGCGGGGCGGAGCAAGCTTTCCTCGCTACATCGTTGAAGCCGGCTCCGCTGCGAAGCTGAACACCAAGCTGTACTTCGGCTGATGGGGCACGTCGCTGGGGTAGTTGAAGTTCTCGGGCAGATGGCCGCTCATGCTGAAAGCGGCGGCCTGCGGCGAGGACTCGGATCCTGCGCCGATGGTGATCGATCCCGGGCTCGTCAGGCCGGCGCCCAGAAACGCGTCATCGGCGCTTCTCAGCGGCACGGTCAAGCTGTTCGGGTGCGTGAAGTTCAGGCTCAGCGCCATCCCTGCAAGCTCGAGCGGCTCCGAAACTTTGGTGAAGGCGGTCGGCGTCACGGTCACGCCGCGTGCCGAGTGGTTGTAGATGCGGTACACGGGGGAGTACACCGCTTTGTCGTCGCTTGAGAGCGATCCGAACAGCGCAGTCGTGGGAATCTTGACGTTCACCCACGAATCGGCCGGAGGATCGGGCCGGTTCGGATCCTCTCCGCCGTCGAAGGTGCCTATCCAGCCTTCGACGGCGGTTTCTCCGCCCGATTCGCCTTGGATGCCGCTGCTGTTGTTGTTCTCGTTGTTGCCTTCCGTTCCGCTGTCCCACGCATAGGCGGCGAGAGGGGTCAGGGCGATGACCGAGATCAACCCGAACATGAGGAAAACGGACAAGAGCTTTCTGTTCTTGGTCATGGTCGACTCCTTGCTGTCTTCGTTGCTTTCAATGGGCGCCTCATTCAACGTTCAAGGCTATTTTCACTATCGCCTCACCTTCCTTTCCCTGGGTTTCCGGGTTGTATATGAACACATTGACGGTCGCCTGGTAAGAGCCCGGCTTCGGCGTGGAGCCGAGCGCGATGCTCTTGATCTGCTTGCCAGGCGGCACCGCCCCCGATTGGTAGACCGTCTGCCCGCTTCCGTCGATGGTTATGTCGAAGGAGATCGGGAAGACGTTTTCCGGAGGATTGATCAGCTCGAACCTGCCTTCGCCTGTTTGCGAGGAGAGGGTCGCCTCGGGATTGACCTGGAGCGTGAAGTAGTTCGCGTCGGCAGCGTTCTGCATGGCGTTCTCCAAGGACTCGCGATCGGTGATATCCTCGGCGTTCGCATCGAGTTCGGGCATGACGGCGACGGCGGTCGCATCCTCCTGTTCGTCGCCCAGGAAATTCACGGCTGCGCACGTGCCCAGGGCGAGCAAGAGCAGAAGCAGGAGGAGCGCGAGCAGGGCCCGCTTCCTTTTCCGGCGCTTGTCCTGCGCATCCTTCGGCGCATCGGGCGTTTCAGCCTGGACGGGCGTCTGCCTTGCGTCCGTGCTGTCCGTGCCGCTATTGATCATGTGCTTCTCCTTCGAACACCGGTGCGAACGACCACACCAGGGAATATGAGGGGCGGCTCACCGCTTCGGGCGAGAAGGTTCCAAAGTAGGTGCCGGAAAAGGCGAGGCGGCTGCGTGCGGACGGGGCGAGCGTCGTCCGCCAGCCGTCCGACGGGCTCTCGGCGGCGAAGGGGTGCAGGTACTCGAGGACCGTCGTCCCGTCGACGTCGAGGTCGAGCTTGAGGTCGTTGCCGCCCGTTGCCGCTTCGGGTCCGCTCATCAGGTTGATCCCGTCGCCTTCCACGACGTTGAATCCGGCGAGGGACACGTTGACGGGGAGGTTGGAGTCATTCTCTATCTCGTAGAGCGGAGAGATGATCTTGCCGCCCTCGTACACGTTGAGCGTCCCGAAGAGCATTTTCGTGGGAATGCGGACGTCGACCCACTGGGCCTCGTCGATGATGGTGACCGCGATGGCGCGCTCGACGTCCCGCGCGGACAGCATGACGGTTTGCGTTCCCGCCGCTTCTGCCAAAGGGTCGCTGGGCAGGACGATCTCCGCGGACAGGTCCTCGCCGGTCAGGACGTCCCACGCCTGGGCGCGGCTCCGGTCCAAGACGAACCTCGCCGCGTCGTCGCGGGGGAATTCGCTCATGCGGAACGAGAAGTCCTCCGCGCGCAGCGCGATACCGCGCTCGGCATCCACGACGGTGCTCTCATCGGTCACGAACACGGGCACCGTCACCAGAGTGCTTTTCCCCGTGGCGTTGGTCAGAACGACTTTGGCGACGGCCGGCCCGACGACGTCGGTGCCGGGCGCCTCGGCGATGACGGCCTGCAAGGGGCCTTCGTCGCCGGCGTCGGCGTTCTTGACAAGCGCCCAGGCATCCGCAGGAAACGGATCGCCCTGCCTGACGATCTGGAGGACGGGGTCGGCCGAGGGGTTTCCGGCCTCGAGCACCGCGACCTTCTTCTTGAGGGCGATGAGATCGTGCACCGAGGTCACTTCGAGCGCGGTTCGGGAGTCGACGGCCGTGTTGTCTATCGCCACGGAATAGCGCCCGGCGTCGTCGCTGGTTCCTGAAAAGCTCCGTTCTGAGCCGTCGTTTCCTGCGTAGTCGACGTAAACTCGCGCGGCGGGCTCCGTCGATCCGGTTGCGGCGACAGAGTGGGTCCACTGTCGGTCGGGCGCCAAGAGCAGGGGCTCGGTGCCCACCTGGATGACGCGGGCGTTTTTGGGGTCGAATCCGGCGGCGAGGCCGTCGTGGTTCGAGGTGGTGGACTTCAGCACGTCTTGGCCTGCGGCCAAATCGAGAGTCGCGAACAGACCGTCGGGGTCTTCGGACGACCACATGCGGGCGGGCTTCTCCTGCGCGGCCGCAGCTGCGTAGGTCGGCCAATAGTTGAAGTCCGTCGTGGCGAACCGCAGGGAGTTCGCCTGCGCCAAGCCGAAGATGGGCCTGTTCGAGGGCTGCACGGCGAAGACCACCGCTTTCGCCCGGTCGATCTGCACGACGGGGTCGCCTCCGGCCGGGCTGAGGAAGCGGAATAGCGGGTAGGCGTAGGCGGAGCCGTTCGTTCCCGGCTTGTTGAGGTAGTTCATCCGCAGGACCGCTCCCTCCTCCACGACGAGCTCGTTGGAAAGGGCGATGCCCCCGGCGAAGTTGAACACCGCCGTGGCGTTCTTGCCGATGCGCATCGAGTCGACGCGATGGTCCTCCGCCGTGCTCAACGGGTTGTGTCCCGTTATGTCGATGAGGAGGGACGCGTCGTCGTCGACGTTCAGGACGACGTTGTAGGTCGTGCCCTCGATCCAGAAGAAGCCCCGGCCGGTGTTGGCGGAAGTCTTGAAGGAGGCCTGCGCCCCGTTCTCGATCGTGAGATAGGGCTTCTCGGTTCCGGCGCCGAACATCCAGAAGAAGGCGTTGCCGACCGTCGTCGATTCAACGGTGAGCGTGCCGTGCACGGAAACGCCGTGCACCTCGCCTATCTCCTCGGCTGCGTTCGAGTTGTATCCGTTCGACTTGATGACGACGTTGTTCTCTCCGACGAACGACACGTTGCCGTATCGGTTGTACACGAGCTGGGGGCCCGTGTAGTCGACGTTGTCGAGGACGATGGTCGGCGCCCCGGACGTCGCGGTGCACGAGACCACGCCGTAATAGGTCCGCCCGATGATCGTCATGTTCCTCAGCGTGTACACGGGGCTCGTCGTCGCGGACGAGGTGAACGTGGTCGCGCCCTGCTGCTCGAGCGTGTAGCGACCTTGGCCGTCTATCGTCAGCGCGGGTTTCGAAGCGGGGATGGGGATCGGTCCCGTCATGACGATGTCGCCGCCCAAAACGACGGTGTCGATCTCCGGCGAGGCGACGGCCGAGGAGAGCTCCTGGAACGTGGTCGCCAGAGAGCTCGCGCGCTCCTGCCCGTCTGCGTCAAGAGGCTCTGCGGCGGGGGCGCCTCCCTCGATGGCCTTCGAGGCGGCGGGGAGGGCGGCTTCCTCTTCGGTTCCCGCGGTCGTTCCAGCGTCTTCGGGACCGCCTGTTTCCGGTTTTGTTTCGGGTGCGTTCGCAACCTCGCCTGCATCGCCACCGCTGCCGTCGGGCCCATCCGGCTCGAGCATGCCGCTTTGCGCTTCGCCTTGCGGCGCGCCCGCGCGTTCGGAGGGGGACTGCGAGATCTCGAGCGCGCGTCCGAACGAGGGCGCGGGAACTCCCGCCAGCAGCGCGACCGCCAGCAGCGCAAGCAGGCCGCGGCGGACTGTCCTTCTCAGATCGCCTATGTTCGCCTCCTTCTTCGAACGCTTCCTCATGCTTGACAAAAAAGCCTATAAAAACACTATGGTATTACGGGACATATTCTACTGGACCGGAATCCCGAGGCCGCGTTCATCATGCATCTGTTGCTTTTCCTATAGTATTTATCCACAGGTAAGACGGCGCCCACGCGCCCCTCCATCCCCGCCGGCTCGTCGATTGATGCTCGGGCTGCTTCCGTCGTGCCTGATCCGGCGTTTGTTGAAATCGTGGACGCGAGTGGCCGTCAGGCCGTTCGTGGCATACTGGAGACGGTCGCGCACTCAAGACGCGGCCTCAATCGATGCAGGTGCTTTGTCTGCACCCGGCAGGAAAGGAACCACCATGAACATCGTACTTCCCGACGGCTCGAACAAGGAGCTCGCCGACGGCGCCACCGTCGCTGACGTGGCCGCGTCCATCGGCGCGGGCCTGGCGAAGGCCGCGCTCGCGGGCATCGTGAACGACCAGCCGGTCGACCTTTCGGCTCCCGTGGCCGAGGGCGATTCGGTGGCCATCGTCACCGCCAAGAGCGACGAGGGCCTGGAGCTTCTGCGCCACTCCACCGCGCACGTCATGGCTGCCGCGCTCGTCGACCTGTACGGCGACGTGCAGTTCGGCGTGGGGCCGGCCATCGAGGACGGCTTCTACTACGACGTCAAGCTCGACCGCGCGCTGTCGCCGGACGACTTCGCCGCCATCGAGGCCCGCATGGCCGAGATCGTGAAGGCCGACGAGCCTTATCTGCGCCGCGTGGTCACGCGCGCCGAGGCCGAGGACATCTTCGCCGACCAGCCGTTCAAGCTGGAGCTCATAGCCGAGCTGCCCGAGGACGCCGTCATCACCACCTATACCATCGGCAAGTTCACGGACCTGTGCCGCGGGCCGCACCTGCCCTCCACCGGCAAGCTGGGTGCCTTCAAGCTCACGAAGCTGGCCGGCGCGTACTGGCGCGGCGACTCGGAGCGCGAGATGCTCACCCGCATCTACGGCACCGCGTTCTTCAAGCAGAAGGAGCTGGACGAGCATCTGCGCAACCTGGAGGAGGCCGAGAAGCGCGACCACCGCAAGCTGGGCCGCGAACTGGGCATCTACATGATGGATCCCATGGCCGGCGTGGGCCTGCCGCTCTACCTGCCCAAGGGCGCGCGCGTCATCCGCACCATGCAGGAGTGGCTGCGCCGCGACCTGTACGAGCGCGGCTACGAGGAGGTCATCACCCCGCACATCTACAACGCCGACGTGTGGAAGACTTCGGGCCACTACGGCTTCTACAAAGAGAACATGTACTTCTTCGAGATCAACGAGGGCGACGACGAGAACCCCCGCATGAGCGAGTACGGCGTGAAGCCCATGAACTGCCCGGGCCACGTGATGCTGTACAAGAACGAGCTGCACTCCTACCGCGACCTGCCGCTGCGCTACTTCGAATTCGGCACCGTGTACCGCCACGAGATGAGCGGCGTCGTGCACGGCCTTTTGCGCGCCCGCGGCTTCACCCAGGACGACGCGCACGTGTTCTGCACGCGCGACCAGGTGGTGGACGAGGTGGTGGCCATCCTCGACCTCGTGGACCACATCATGACCACGTTCGGCTTCGAGTACACCGCCGAGATATCCACCCGCCCCGAGAAGTCCATCGGCACCGACGACATGTGGGACCACGCCACCGAGTCGCTCAAGGAAGCGTGTGCGCGCCACGGGCTGGAATACGAGATCAACGAGGGCGACGGCGCGTTCTACGGCCCGAAGATCGACATCAAGGTGAAAGACGCCATCGGCCGCACCTGGCAGTGCTCCACCGTGCAGGTGGACTTCAACATGCCCGAGCGCTTCGAGCTGACCTATCGCACCGAGGACAACACCGAGGAGCGCCCCTGGATGCTCCATCGCGCCATCTTCGGCTCCATCGAGCGCTTCTTGGGGATCCTCATCGAGCATTACGCCGGCGCGCTGCCGCTGTGGCTGGCTCCCGTGCAGGTGGCCGTGCTGCCGCTGGCCGACCGTCACAACGACGCGGCCGCCGAGCTGGCGAAACAGCTCAAGGCTGCGGGCGGGCGCGTGGAGGTGTACGACCAGAACGAGCCCATGCGCGTGAAGATCGCGAAGGCCCAGAGCCAGAAGATCCCGTACATGGTGGTGCTGGGCGACAAGGAGATCGAGAACGGCACGGTCAGCGTGCGCGAGCGCCACGAGGGCGACCTGGGCGCGTGGGACGTGGAGAAGCTGGTGCAGACCGTGCGCGACGCCGCGCTGTAGGCTTCTGCTTCTCGCCGGGCATCGAGACGGCCCGGCTGCGCGATCCGACCCTGCTCGACCCGCAACGAACGAAGCGGCCCCGGCATCCCGGGGCCGCTTCTCATCAGGCGGCCATTCGGCGCGCGGCCCCTTCCTCCTTGTGCGAAGGGGGCTAGCGACGGTCCTCTTCGGGGCCGGGGCGCCCTGCGTCGCCGGCAGCTCCGTGCGAATCTGACGGATTCTGCCGGATCGCCTCCTGGAACATGCGCCGGGCCTCTTCTTGGTTGATGCCCATGCGCTCGGCGGCGCGGCCCATTTCGGCCATGCGGCGATGGTATTCGCGCACCGCGCGCTCGGCTATGCGCCGCCGCCGTTCCTCGCGATGGGCGGCATGGTGTTCGATGGCGGGGGAGACGTGCTCGCCTACGAGCTGGTCGCCAGCCGCTTTCTTCGCGGCGATCTCTTGCGCGGCCACATCGAGCGCCTCGTCGATGGCGCGTTTGCGTGCCGACGTGCGCTGCAGGCCGAAGGCGGCGTCCTGCCATGCGGCATCGGCTCCGCTGCGGCGGTTGCGCCGGGCGGCGATGCGGGCCGCCGCCTCCTGGCGGGCGAGCATCCGCTCGAGTTCCCAGTGCTCGCGCAGGATCGATCCGACGTCGCGCGGATTCTGGGCGATCTCCCGCATCGCTTCGATGGGCTGGGCGTCGGCAACGCGGTAGGTGAGCGATGCCAGAAGCGGCATGAGGAACACGGTGACGGCGCCGGCGGCCACCAGCACGCTCGCCGTCTCCTGGGGCATGGCTTGCGCGCTCACGGCCACCGAGGTCACGGCTACGATGATGGGCAGGGCCGTCGTGCAGTACAGCGACACGGTCAGGCGGTTGTGCGTGGACATGTCGCGCGTCTCCTTCCCGGAAGACAGCGCGGCGAAGATGGGCACGGCGCGGATGAGCAGCAGCATGAGGATGAAGCCGACCAGCAAAACGGGCTGCTGGAACACGGCCAGAAGGTCGATCTTCGCCCCGGAGACGATGAAGAAGATGGGGATGAGGAAGCCGTAGGCCACGCCGTCCAGCTTCTTCTCCAGGCTGTCGTCTCCCTCGGGGATGATGTAGCGCAGCACGAAGCCGGCGGCGAACGCTCCCAGCACGATGTCGAGGGCGAACACGGCGGACAGCGCCACGAGCCCCACGAGGAGGAGCACGGTAACGCGCATCATGGTCTGCGACGTGGTGTCGGCGTTCTCGGTGAGGAAGCGGAACAGGCGATGCCCCGCCTTCTTCGCCTTGGACGGCACGACGGCCACGAGCACGGCCACCGCCACGAATCCGAGCAGGATGAGCACGGTCTTCCATTCAGCGCGCGTCGAGAGCAGCAGCGCCATCGCCAGCACCGGGCACAGCTCGCCCCAGGTGCCGTACGCGAGGATGGACTCGCCGACGCGGGTGCCGAAGAGATCCCGCTCCTTCAGGATGGGCATGAGCGTGCCGAGCGCAGTGGTGGTGAGCGCGATGGCTACGGCGATGCCGTCGATGTGGCTCACCGAGAAGTCCGGCGAGAGGCGCACGGCGATGAAGGCGAGCACGATGGAGACGATCCAGGTCAGAAGGCCCCGCTTGCCCTGCGAACCTGTCAGGCTCTTCGGGTTGATCTCGTAGCCCGCAAGCAGGAACAGAAACGCCAGTCCCAGGTCGGAAAGCAGCCCGACCGAATCGGTGAGCCTGATGGCTCCGATCATGTGCGGGCCCAGCAGCGCCCCTGCTATCAGCAAAAACACCGTTTCGGGGACGAGCTTGCCCGGGATCAGCCGGGCGGCGATGGGGCAGGCCGCCGCAACGAGCGCGATGACGGCGAGCGATACGAGGTCGGCGGTCATGTCAAAAGGGCCTTTCGTGCACGGGGTGCGAAAACCGATAAACTCCGCTATTGTACACCTTCGCCGCGCAGGGCGCGTCCCCTTCGCGAGCGCTCCGATTCGCCGGTTCCGGTAAAACAGCCGGAGCGATCGGAGCAACGGGGGCGGCGAATTCGAGGGCGACGGGAGAGCCTGCGCGAATCGGCGGGCGGGCCGCGTCGTGGTAGACTGGAACCGGACAGCGTGCTCCCCGGTGAGGGGCCGCGCGCGAAGCGAACGAGAACAGGAGCGCACGCCATGATCGTCACCACCACGCCCACCGTCGAGGGCTACCGCATCTCCGGCTACTACGGCATCGTGTTCGGCGAGGTCATCACCGGCATCAACTTCCTGCGCGATTTCGGCGCGGGCATCCGCAACATCGTGGGCGGCCGCAGCGAGGGCTACGAGCAGGAGCTGTTGCAGGCGCGCACCGAGGCGCTGCAGGAGCTGGAGCAGCGCGCGAGCACGCTCGGCGCGCATGCCGTCGTGGGCGTGGATCTGGACTACGAGGTGCTCGGCCAAGGCAACATGCTCATGGTCACCGCATCAGGCACCGCCGTGACCCTCGAACAGGCGTAGTCGCCCGCGCGCAGAAACGGCGAATTGAGTCTATGGCAGATAGGGAAACAGGCAGCCGAACACGCTTCACGGGAAAAGCCGCCGTGCTGGTTGCGGCGATGCTGGCCGTTGCCTGCGTGGCTGCGATCTGCGCGCTCGTTTTCCATGGGGCCGGCTCCAGATCGGACGACGACCTTGATCGTTCTTGGTTCGAGAACGTGTTCGCCGTCGATGATCGGGAACGCGACCAGCCTCTGCCGATCTGGTACGAGATTGGCGGCGACGAGCTCGCGCTGCGTATCGACGAATCCCGGATCGTCAGCGCGACGGTCTACAACTACCCCGTGTTCGGCTCTGAGGGAAAGCGGTCGCTTGACGACCTGGACGAGGCGAAAAGCTTCCTGAGCCTTGTGAATGGCAAGACGTTCACTGCCTGCCAGACGCTTGATTCGTGGAACAAAGAGCGGGAAGGTTGGTCGGGCGGCTACAGCACGAGTATCGAATTCCTTGACGGAAACGGCGATTGCGCCGGCAAGGTGAACTACAATCCCGCCTTTCCCGGCGGTGGCGTCGCCGTGCTGGCCGACGGACTGATATACCGGATGGAGGGGGACCAATCCGCCGTCATCGGCCTCCTCGACAAGCTGGTTCAGCGTTTGTCCGAGTCTGAGTGCAGCCAAGACGGTGTGGCGGCGGGCCAGGCGTCTCATGTCTGAGAGGGAGGGGGACAAGCTGGCGCAGGCGTCCGCGTGCAAGCGGCAGGCGTTTTACGCGCTCGAGGACGTGCGGCGCGCGCACGGCGCGGCGCGCGTCCTCGGCGTGGCCGTCTTTGCGCTCATCGTGGCGAATGCGCTGCTCGTGTTCGTCGAGCCCCAGATCGATGCGCCAGCGGGCGTCTCGCGCGCCCTGGTCGCGTTCGGCTTGGCGTCGAGCATCTGCTTCGGCGCCGAGTACCTGGCGCGCCTGTGGGTGGCCGATCTCGTGCACGCCGACCGGTCGCCCGCCCGTGCGCGGCTGCGCTACGCGCTTTCGCCCATGGGCATCATCGACCTTCTGGCGTTCCTTCCCGGGCTGCTGGTGCTCGTAGTGCCCGTTTCGGCCTCGGCGCTCAATGCGGCGCGCATCATCCGCCTGCTGCGCCTGATCAAGCTGTCGCGCTACATGCGCGGCCTGCGCTCCATCGCGCGCGTGTTCGAGAAGCGCCGCAGCGAGATCGTGGCGGCTTTCATGGTGCTGGCGCTGCTCACCGTCATGGCCAGCGTTCTCATGTACGAAGCGGAGCATCCCGTGCAGCCCGAAAAGTTCGACAGCGTGCTCGCGGGCATGTACTGGGCCATGACCACCATAACCACCACCGGCTACGGCGATCTCGTGCCCGTGACGGCGGCGGGGCGCCTCATCGGGTTCCTCACCATGGTGCTCTCCATCGGCGTGGTCGCCATTCCCGCCGGCATCTTCTCGGCCGGCTTCGTGTCGGAGTTCCGCGCCCAGGACGCCCGGGCGCGCGATGGTCGCGACGACGGCATGCCGGATGGGGACGGCGTGCCCGATGGGGGTGCCGCGCTGGAAGTGGACGCCCTGCACGATGCACACGGAGCGCGCAGGCGCTGAGGCTGGGCGGGCGGTTGCGATGCGACGCCGGGGTCTGGCGCAGGGTTGCGGCTGCCCTGCGCAAGGCTATCAGCAGGCCAGGTACCGCTCGAGCGCGGGCCAGGCGCGGGCGGCCTCAGCGTAGCCCTGCTCGTAGAGGGCGAACAGCTTGTCCGGATCCTTCTCCATGCTGCCCACGGTGACGGGCTCGGGCGGGCGGATGAGGAACAACCTCCCCTCGTCATGCAGACGGGGCAGAGCCCGGTACATGCGGTTGTACTCGAAGTGGCGGTGCTGGAGGCGTTCGATGTAATGCGGGAAGTCGGCGTAGCGCTGGCGCAGGATGGCCATGAGCTTGTTGGCGCCCTTCACGTAATCGGCCGCCTGCGTGAGCACGACGATGTGCTTCTTCGCTCCCGTCAGCATCGAGTAGACGATGGGCACGCTGTCGCAGGTGCCGCCGTCCAGCAGCAGCTTGCCGTCGGCCTCCACGATCTGGCTCACCAGCGGCATGGACGACGACGCGACGAGGTAGGGCAGGTCGGCGCGCGAATCGGCGAACTCGTGGTAGTCGGCCTCGCCGGTGACGAGGTCGCTCGATACGGCGACGAGGCGCATGGGGGATTCGTCGAAGGCGGCGTAGTTGAACGGCTCAAGCTTGTTGGGCACTTCGTCGAAGGCGAACTCGCGTCCGCAGGCGTTGCCCGTGCGCACGAAGCTCTTCAGCGACAGATAGCGCCAGTCGGTGCAGTACTTCGTGTTGAGGTAGCAGGTGCGCCCGTCTTCGCCGGCTACGTAGTTGTAGCCGCACAGGGCCCCGGCCGACACGCCTATCACGCGCTCGCAGAACAGCTTCCGGTCCATGAAGAAGTCCAGCACGCCGGCGGTGAACTGGCCGCGCATGGCGCCGCCTTCCAGCACGAGGTTCACCGGTTCTGCGGCGCAGCCGAGCCAGGCGGGCTCGTGGACGGAGGCTTGCTTGCTCGCGGGGGAGACGCCCGCGGTGACGTGCTGGACGGATTCGCTCATGGACGGTTCCTTTCTTCGCTCGCGATCCAGTATATCGCTTCGCCGGCCGGACGTGGAAGCAGCGGGGCGACGGACGGTTCGGGATGGCATCGGCCCGTTTCCCGCAGGCTGCTTTGTGGAGCAACCGTGGAGGCGACGGCGGCGGATGCGCCGCTCGCGGGACCGATATGCCGGGAAAGCCCACAAACGGTAACAATTCGATATACAGTTTGCGAAATGGTTTATAATCGCCTCATGCAAACGGAACGCGTCCCGAAGGGGCGCAGCGAGAAGCGGCGCGTGCGCCGCAGGCCCGGCCGCATGGGCGGTCGAGATCAAAGGAGGCTTTTCATGAGCGAGGTCGTATCTTCTTCCGAGTTCCAGTCCAAGGTGCTCGACGCGCAAGGCCCTGTGCTCGTCGACTTCTTCGCCACGTGGTGCGGCCCGTGCAAGATGCTCGCGCCCACCATCGACGAGATCGCGGGCGAGCAGGCCGGCAAGGTCGCCGTGTACAAACTCGACATCGACCAGAGCCCCGACATCGCCCAGCGCTACGGCGTGATGAGCGTCCCGACTCTCATGGTGTTCGAGAACGGCCAGGTGAAGACCCAGGCCGTGGGCGTGCAGCCCAAGCAGAACATCCTGTCGATGCTGGCGTAAAGCGCCTGCTTCCCATCCGACGGCGAACGCGCCGGCCGCAATGAGCGGCCGGCGCGTTTTTTCTTGCAGCTCCCTGGCGCTTCGGGCGCGGGCGCTCATGCTCTGCGGCTTTCCGCGATGGCTCCTCCTCCTTCGCCGTCGCGGCGGGCTCAGCGCCGTGCAGGCGGAGAAGCGCGTTCCGACCGCAGCAGCAGGCGCATCTCGGCGGTGTCGTCGCTGCAGGATGCGCGGGCCTCTCCTCGATAGCGCTCGGCAAGGGCGGCCACCGAGGCCAGTCCGGTGCCGTCGCCTGCTCGCTTGGTCGATTTAGCAGGATGCGCCAGCACCCCGCCGGGCGCCGCCGCGGCGAGCGCCTGGGCGTCGGCGGGCGTGCAGCTGTTCCGCACCGCAACCAACACGGCGCTGCCTGCCATCCGGGCCTCGGCGCGCAAGAACAGCGCGCCCGCTTCTCCATGCGTGCCACCCGGTTTCCCGATCGCGGTGCCTGTCTGCGCAGATCCCGCGGGCGCGCCCTGGCCGCTCGCCGCATCTGGCGTGCTTGCGTCCGGAGCGCGGGCTGCGCCGTCCGCCGCACCGCACGCGGCTGCCCGCTCGCAGGCTTCCGCCGCGTTTTCCAGCAGGTTCGCCAGCGCCATGCAGAAATCCGTTTCGGGCAGCGGCAAGCGCTCGGGCAGAGCGAGTTCGAACGACGTTTCGGCTCCGCAGGCGCGCGCCCGCTCGGCGAAATGGGAGGCCACGGAATCCACGGCGAAGTTGGCCGCGTAGCGCCCTTGTCCGCCATCGCTTCGCGTGCCCTGCTCGCCCAGGTACGCGCGCAGGCCCTCCAGGTCGTTCTCGTCGGCGAAGGAGCGGATGAGCAGCAGCTGGTGGCGGAAGTCGTGGCGTGCCTGGGCCGTTTCGCGCAGCATGCGGCGCAGATCCTCGTAGCGCGCGTGCTGCATGCTCTCCAACTGGGCTGCCTCGCGCAAGCGCGCGTTCTCCATGGTGGCGCTCAGCGCGGAGAACAGCACGACGTAGGATGCGACCAGCAAAAAGGCCAGGGTGGCCACGGCCAGTGCGTAGAGGGCGTCCGCCCAGATTGAGCCGAACTCCACCGAATAGGCCAGTGCGTACAGCGCATTCGCCACGATGAAGAACGCCGCCGGCACCGCGGCGAGCCGCCGCCAGAGCGCGTTGTCCTCGATGTGCTCGATGCCCCAGCGTATCGTGCGGGCGAACAGCGGCGCCAGCAGAAGCGGGCCGAAGGAGCACACGGCGGCGTCCAGCATGCGCCGCGCTCCGAAGCTCCATTCGAGCGCCACGGTGCGCAGCAGCACGTCGTAGGCCAGGACGGCGATGGCCGCCGCCCCCATGGCGCTGAAGAGCACGAACAGCCGCTTGCTCCACGGCATCCGCGTGAGCGCCGCGAGCGAGGCGAGGGAGACGGCCAGCAAAGGGACGGTGGCCCAGATACCCTCCTCGCCGGCGAAAAGCACCACCCCCGCGCCGGCGGCAAGGCAGCTGGCGGCGATGATGCCCGCCGCGATGCCGACCGTCGCCCTGAACGAGAAGCGCAGCCGCCCGCGCACCGCCAGCAGCACGAGGAAGAACATCACGAGGCAGGTGGGCGCGTTGCGCACGACGTACCAGAGGATTCCCATGACGACGTCGCCCGGCATGCTCGCCCCTACTTCCGGCCGTTCGAGAACAGATAGTCGAAGTAGTGGTTGCGCGCCTCGGTGCGTGACGATTGCCGAACGGGCAGTTTCGTGCCGTCGTCCATGAGGAAGCAGCCGTCGTCGGTGAGATCATCGGCGTGCGCGAAGTTCACCATGATGCCGCGGTTGCAGACGAAGAACTGCGGGTAGGGATCCACCATGTCTGCGAGCCGGCCGAACGATTGACGCCATCGCAGCATGCCGTTCACGGTGCTGATGTTCAGATAGTGCCCGTCGGCGGTGATGGAGCGCACCTGCGACAGCGGCACGTTCGCCACGGCGGAGCCGTCGTGGACGCGCAGCACGGTTTCGTCGCCGGCAAGGCGGGTGATCGCCTCGTCGAGCGCTTGGGCGATGTCGTCGGGGGAGAAGGGCTTGGTCAGATAATGGAAGGCGCGCACGCGAAAGCCCTCGACGGCGTGCTCGCTCGAAACCGTGGTGAAGATGATGAGGCCGGGATAGTTCTCGCGCCGCAGCCGCTCGGCTATCTCGATGCCGTTCGCACCGTCCAAGAACACGTCCAGAAATACGAGGTCGAAGGCGAGCGCGTCGGTTGTGGCGAACAGGTCTTCGCCGCTATGGAAGCGGTTGGTCTCGCAGGTGCGGCCCCGTTTCTCCAAGTGGGAACGGAGCGCTTGCTCAAGGGTTTCGGCGTCGCGAGCACAATCGTCGACGATGGCGATTCTCATCGGTCTCTTTCTACGGTACAAGCCGGCAGGGAGGGGCTCGTTTGAACGGTGCGCGTCGCGTGTGCGGGGCGTCATCGAGCCTCCTTTCCATTTTGGCGGTATCGTCGAACATCGACAGATGTTTTCGTGCCAGAATACCGTGTTTCATGCCAGCTTGCACGGGACGCCGTTGCGAATGCTCTGATTGGGGACATTTCCCGATTGGAGCATTTCTGCAGTCTTCGCGAAGGTGGGGCTGCGTTTATGAAAAGCCCGTTCGGGACAGAAAACGGCGTTAGTTTATCGTCGGAGGCCCCGCCTTCGCGAGCCCGTTGAAAGGGGCGCTGCTGCGACCAGGTCCTTCGCAAGAGCTTGGCAAAAATGGGCGCTGAAGCATGTTCGCGCTTCCTCTGAAATGATCAACTGACGCCGTTTTCTGCCACGAATCTCGATTTCACGTGCACAGCGGAGCCGAATGCTCCAAAAGGGTTCAGGTGCTTTCGTGCGATTCTGGGCGGTCCTCGTGCATCGGCCCCGTCGCGCCGCCCGCCGCTTGGCCGCCATGCTTTCGTGCCATACCGGCCCGTTTCGTGCCAGGCTTCGTTTTTCGGCCTCGTGCCTCGGTAAACTTTCATGTGAGGCGTGCTTTTCCCCGAGAACGAGGTGCGGAATGGGTCAGATATGCAAGTGCGAACATGGAAGCAAGCGGGCGGCGTTCGCGGCATTGCTCACAACGGGTCTGCTGGCAGCGGCGCTCGCGCTCGCCAACCTCGCGGCCCCGGCGCCCGCCTACGCGGCCGAGCTGCAAGGCTCGGGCACGGCCGACGACCCCGTGCTCATCTACACTGCCGAGGACTTCGCCACATGGTGCCAAAGCCTGGGCACCATGGGCAGGGAACAGGAGCACAACCAGCACGCCCGTCTCATGGCCGACCTCACCAGCGGCGAGGGCTACGGAGGCGCCATCACCGACGACATCGCTGACAAAATGAACCACCTCGACCTGCAAGCAGCCGAGCTCGACGGCAACCACCACCTCATGGAACTCCAGCTCACTGCGGGCCATAACGGCGGCGCCCTGTTCCACACCGGCGGGAAGCCGTACGGGCAGGGCGGCAACACCAGCTCCACCGTCATCAAGGACCTCCACCTCGTTGGCCAGGTGCAGTACACGAGCGGCCACGGCGGCTCTCGCTGCGCCGCCACCCTGTTCGAGGTCGTCGGCGAGGAAAACGGTCGAGCCGAAGACGACCGCAGCCTCGAAATTCGCGATTGCACGAACCAGGCGTCCGTGATCGGCGATGACGCCGCCGGCGGCTTCATCGGCAAGTACTACGACAACCAGCAGGGCAACCTGGTTATCACGCGCTGCGCGAACTTCGGCGACGTCACCGCCAACGGCGGCGGATACGGAGCCACTTCCGGCAATGCCGGCGGCATAGTGGGCTACATCAAAACGATGAGCGCAGGGGGCCCTTGCACCATGCAGCACTGCTCCAACAACGGCACCATCACGGCGCGCGGCGGTGACGCCGGCGGGCTGACGGGGTATGTATATGTCAAGCAGAACCCAGCGTACGATTTCGATTACTGCTTCAACCAAGGAACCATCTCCGTTTCCGACAACAGCAACCCGCACGCCGGCGGCATGGTGGGCTTCCTTGACGGCCAAGGGCACGATGTCCTCCCCATCACCCACACGGCATGCTACAACACGGGCACCATCGATGCTTCGTTTGCGAACGCCGGCGGCATCTTCGGCGGTCGCAACGTCACGGTGAGCCTTTCCCGCTGCTACACCTGCACCGCAAGCGTGCCGCATTGGTATAGTGCCAGCAGCGATCTCAACGGCACTTTCATAGGCGAGATCGAGTTCTTGGCCGGTGTGGCTTATGATTTGGGTTATGAAGCATATACAGAGAGAAGCAACAGCCACGAAAGCTGTTTGGATTATCCTAATTACGCCTATCCGCTGCTCAAAGACGCAGGTGCCGGCAAGATTGTCACCACGTCGTGGGTGATGCCCCTGACCGGCGAAGCGGTGGACGGCACCTGCTATTGGAACACGGTCCCCGCTAGTCCCTCCATGAACGTGCCCGAAGGCTATCATCTTGCCTACTGGACGCGCGAGGCCCCCAAGGCCGACGGCACGTGGGACGCGCCGCCCAAAGAGTACCGGATGGACAACGACGATATCCATGATCGCCTCTACGGCGGCACGCCCGTCTTCTACGCCTACTGCGTGCCCAACTTCTACACCGTCGAGTTCGACCTGAACGCGCCCTCCAGAGACAACTACAAGATGGACCCGTCGAAAGAACAGACGACCGGGAAGACGGCCAAAACGGTCGTGAAGGGCGAGCCCCTCGGCGCGCTGCCCGTCTGCTATTACACGGGCACGCCCGCCAACGAGGGCTGCCCCTTCCTGGGGTGGGCCACCAAGCCCGACGGGAACAACCCCACGGCGGACTGGGTGAACGAGGGCACCACCGACCTCTCCGACTATCTGGACGAGAAAACGAACTCCGTCACGCTGTACGCGCAATGGGGCACCGAAAGGCTCAAGCAGTTCGAGATCATCCGGCAGCCCGAGGACTGGCCGTACACGTCCGCCCTCGCAGACGGCGACCACGGAGTCTGGTTCGACTTCGCCACGAGCTATCCCGTGTACGACACCTCCAACTTCGACACGACGCTGCAGCGCAAGAAGGACGGCGTCCTGGGCGGCACGTGGGAGGACGTGGACGGCGTCGGACTCAACGGCACCTACTGCAGCTTCGACATCGAATCGGCCGACGAGGCCCGCTACGACTACCGTTTCAAGATAGAGTACCGCGACGCGTGGTACAGCAGCACCGTCTACACCGGCTCGGCGCGCATCGTGCTGGACATCCCGCAGACGGCGGCGGAAGTCTCCTCCGTCAAGCTGAAGGACGACACGGTTGAAGACGAGATTTTGGGCAGGCACTCCTACGACATCGCCGCGAGACTCGTCGGCGACGTGCCCGTGCTTATGGACCAAGAGGACGAATTCGATTACGGCCATCTGGTGTGGATAGAAGGCGGCCCCGCCAACATCGTCACGGAGAAGCGCTCTATCGAGGGCAGAACGATCGAGCTGGAGAACCAGCACCTGCAGGAGGGGCAGTCCTACACGCTGTGCGTGGCGCGCGCATCCTACCAGTACGGCAAACCCCGCTATTACCAAGGCGAAAGCGAGCCGTACCGCGTGCCGTTCGTCGTGCCGTATGCCGACAAGGTGGCGGCCAGCATCACGGCGGCGCAAGTGTCGAGCGAGCCCGTGGTGGACGGCGGCAAAGCGGTCGACTTCAACGCAGACTACTCGGTGCCCGTCAACGGAACGTTCAACTTGGCGGCGGACGCGAGCTGGGCGCAACCCGTCTCCTACGAGGTGGCCGGCCAGTGGCAGTACAGGCTCGAAAGTGGGCGCTGGGTCGACGTGCCCGACGATTACTTCGCCAAGGACGCCGACGGCAACCCGATCAGGGGCATGGTGTGGACCGACGACCGCAAGCAGGCGCGCCTGTACGCCTCGCTGGACGCCAAGGCGGCTCTCGACACCGCGCGCTTCCGGGTGAAGCTGTCCGCACCGCCGGCAACCGCCGACGCGATAAGCGACGAATCGGCGAAGAGCTTGACCGTGTTCGTTCCCCAGCCGGAGCTCACGGAGCCGAAGGTGACGAACGACACGCACGTGAGCGTTTCGTGGACGTGGCAAGACGGCGCGGGGAAGACGGCGCCGAGCGAGGGCTACTATGTGGAAATCCGCCGCGAGAGCCCTGACGGCTCGGGTGAAGGCGACCTGGTGGATTCCGGGCGCGTCTTCACGCCCACCTACGACGCCACTCTCGAACCTCAGCGGAACTACCGCGTGTACGTGCGCGCCGACACGAGCGGCCTGCAGGGGGCGTCGGCGGAACGGGAGTTCTCCACAACCGGCACGCAGACGCTTACCTGGGGCATTGCCTATTGCAATCTGTGGGCCCCCTCCCAACAAATCGAGAAGCGGCACTCATCCCTTAACGTGGACTACGGCTGGGCGGACTACCAAGACGGCAAGCACGTTGCCCTTTACACGTGGAAGCTCAGCAGCGAGATGGACAACCCTAAGAAGTTCGACTCGTTCGTCACCACCGAAACCGACGAAGTGACGTTCCCGGATGCATTCGAGGGCGGCGGGCAGCCGTGGGATATCGAAAAGACGCAGTGGGTGCAGGTGAGCGCCTCGGTATGGGAGCTTGACGAGCAGGGCGAGCCGAAACGCGAGCTTGAGGAAACCAGGGTGGATTCGGCGGTCATTCCCGTCATCCACAGCACCACCGATGCGCAGAACCTGCGCATAGAAGACGTGGGATCGAGCAGCGCAACGGCATGCTGGGACGCACCTGCCGAAGGTTTCGTGCGCGAATACCGGGTGGATATTCAAGATCGCCAGATAATCGTCGCGGCGGTAGAGGGCCAGACGCACTACGAGCTGAAGGTGGACGGGCTGGACAATGCCCGCTCCGCGCGGCTGTATGTTTGCACCGTCGACCCCCGCAAGCGCGACGGCGTTGTGAGCACGGCGGAAGGGCCTTACTTCTATCTGCTGTCCCACCCCGAGGCGGGCGCATGGACGGCCTCGGCCAGCTTCGAGAAGGACGACTTGGTCGTGGGCGACACGCTCACGCTCGCGGGCGCCTACGAGGCGAAGAGTGGGACGTTCTCGAAGGTTGAGCTGCAATGGTACTCTTGGCGCGAGGGGGAGGGTGCGTGGCAGCCCGAGGGCGACCCGGTGGTGTACGAGGACAAGGCAGGGGAGAAGCCCGTTGACGAGCAGGCGCTGAGCGCCACCTTCGCGCGCGAGACGACATCTGGCGATTACGGGCGCCAGTGGAAGCTGGGCGTGAAGGCGAACACGATCGACGAATCGGTCACGGGCAACTCGAACGCCGTCACGGTGACGCTCACGCCGCCGCAGATGAAGAAGGTCGAATTGGGCGAGCCCACCACCGACAGCCTGACGGCAACGTTCCCGGAGATCGAGGGGATCAAGGACGCCGGCGGCGGGTACACCATCACGCACGAGGAGATAGACAACGGTTACATCGTGCGTTCCGTTACGCGCCAGGTGAACGCGAGCGAGCTGGAGGCGGACGCCGAGGGCAGGCTGCACTACCAGCTGACTGGCCTCAAGTCGGACACGGCGTACCGGGTTCTCGTCTCGGCGTTCGCGTACGGGGCGTCCGGTGTTTCCGGGATATCCAGCAGCGTGAAGACGCTGCTGGAGCCCACCATCAATCCGCCTGCCTTCACGCAAGCTCCGAAGTCGGTGCGGGTGGAAGCGGGCGCGGACGCCGTGTTCACGGGGTTGGCGAGCGTCGGCGACGAAGCGGGTACTGTCGAATACCGCTGGCAGCGCAAGGGCGCAGGCGAAGAAGCGTTCGCCGACATCGCGGCCGGCGACAAGTACGATATCGGCACCGATCCGGACACCGGCGTGACGGCGCTCACGGTGAAGAACGTGGGCGCGGCGGAAGTGGGTGCGGCGTTCCGCTGCGTGGCCGTGCACGTGTACGGCGACCAGAGGGCCGAGACGGCCAGCGGGGCGGCCTACCTGTCGGTGGTTTCCCCCATGCCGACGGATGTGAAGACATACGCCACGGGCCCGACCACGGCCGAAGTCACGTGGACGCCGAACGAAGCGGTGCGCCGCTACCTGGTGACGTATGAGGGCATAGACCCTGTAAGCGAAAAAGTTCAGAAGTTCGTCACCCTCGAAGACGGCGCGACGACGGGCCTCTGCCAGCTCGACGGACTGCTGCCCGGCAGCATCTACGCGGTGGATTTGTATGCTGCGCCGCAGGCCGGCTTCTGGTCGGGGAGGGTGTATGTAGGGGCTTTCACGACGCCGCTTGCGAGCGCGCTCGACACGGCTGCGGTTTCGCCTGACAAGAAGTTGGTGGAGCCCGGCGAAACGGTGGAGTTCAAGGTGAAGACGAATGTCGACGGCGACGCGTCGGAGAGCCTGACGTACCGCTGGCAGCGCAACGCCTTCGGTGAGGGCTGGTACGACGTGGAGGGCGGGACGGCGGCGACGCTCTCTGTCACGGCGCCCGAGGGCGGCACGGTGGAAGGCTACCGCTGCATTGTCGATTCTGTCAAAACAAGCAAAGACGGCACCGGCCAGAAGAGCGTGACCAGCTCCGTTGGGCTGCTGGCCACGAGCGTTCCCGTGGAGGCGCCGGTGCGGCTTGAGGCGGTGCCGGACATCACCTCGGCGCATCTTTCGTGGGCGAGTGCCGACGCGCGGGCCGCCACCTACGAGGTGCAGTACGCGGAAGGCCCCACGCCGCCTGCCGACGACGCCGCGTGGACGACCGTGGAGAACGTGGGCGCCGCCACCTCGTGCGATGTGGAGGGCCTCGCGCCCAACACCGTATACGTGTGGCGCGTGCGCGCTGCGGTGTCCGACCTGCTGGCCCCCTCCGTGTGGGCCTCGGGCAGCGCGTTCACCACGCTCGCGGAACCAACTCCGCTCGTCACCGTGTCGGTGACGCCGCGCTGGGGCACGGCCGTTGCGGGCGACGCCGCGACCAGCGTCGATTACACGGCTGTTACGAACATCGACGGAACCGAAGCCGGAAAAACGCTGGCCTACCAGTGGCAGGAAAGCGCGACCGGCGATGAGTGGCGGGACATAGCGGATCAAACGAAGTCCACGTTCACGGCGCCTGCCGACGATCCCAAGCCGCGCACGTGCCGGTACCGCTGCATCGTGACGGCCACCGTGGACGGCGTGCCGGCAACCGCAACCAGCGAGGCGGTAGGCTTCTCATCCGAGCCGAAGGTTCCCTTCGATCTGACGGCGAGCGACGTCACGGCGGCCACGGCGAACCTTGCATGGTCGCCCGCGTTGAACGAGGGCGACGGCCTAACCTACCGCGTGTTCTGGCGCGCATCGGGAACCGAAAGCTGGGAGAGCGCGAGCAGCGCGAGCGGCGGACGCGAGGCCAAGCACGCGCTGAGCAGCCTCATGCCGGCCACGACCTACGAGTGGTACGTGCAGGTGGTGAACGACGGCGTGCCCTCGGTGAAATCGGCGACGTCGCTGTTCGTAACGCAGTCGCTGCCGCTCGTGCCCCAGCTCACGCGCGTGGTGGCGGGCCCGCTTGATCAAACGCCCGCGTACGGCGCGCAAGCTACGCTCAAGGCGTTCACGAACGTGGACGATGTCGACAGCTCGCTTGCAACGAAGACGTACCAGTGGCAGGTGCGCGCGCTCGATTCCGACCCTGACGATTCCGACGCGTGGTCGACGGTTGGCGGGGACGCCAACACGGTGACGCTCGATGCCAACACCACAAGCTACGTGCGCTGCACGGTGACGTACGAGCCGAACGGGCTCGCGCCCTCGCCGCTGGCTGGCACTGCGGTGACAAGCAACGAGGCGCGCGTGCGCGTCATGCCCGCGCTGCCTGCCGACTCGACGGTGGACAAAGATACGCTGACCCAGACGTCGGCCGACCTTTCGTGGACCGGCGGCACGGCGCAGGGCAACACGTTCGACGTGGTCTACCGCGCCGTCAACGCCGAGGGGTGGCAGCAGGCGACGGGCTTGGCCGAGGCGAAGCTCGCGCTGGCCGATCTTGCGCCGGGCACCGCTTACGAGTGGTATGTGCGCGGCGTGGCCGCATACGCCGGCAGCGACCCGCTGAATTCCGACTGGGTGGCCGGCCCGGTGTTCAGCACGTTGCCGGCCGATATCGTGTTCTCGAAGGTCGAAGTCGAGCCAAGCGCGCCGAGCGTCGTGGTGGGCACCGACAGCATCATCGAGCTTGCGACGAAGGCCGATAACGACGCTGAACACGAGACGCTGGAATACCAGTGGCAGCGCTACGATGGCTCCGATTGGAAGCCCGTGGATGGCGCGACGAATGCCGCGCTAGAGCTTTCCACGGGCACGCTGCCGGTTGGCACGCACGTCTATCGCTGCGTGGTCACGGCCACGCGCGAGGGCGCCCCTCTGCCGAAGACGGTTGTCAGCAACGAGTCGATCGTGACGGTGATGCCTCTCGCGCCGACCGATCTTTCCGTCTCCGATATTCACCGGCTTTACCCTGATGATCCTAATCATACGAATACTGCGGCCACGTTCCACTTTAAGTGGGTCGGCGTTTTCGACCAGCAAGACGAGGTGCAGTTCGAGGTGAGCTATCAAAAGATTGCGGGAGGGGGCGCCACGGTAGAGTGGAAATCTCTAACGTTTGAGTACGACGAGAGCATGGCGTACGTGACGGAGTTGTTGGAAGATGAGGATCTCACCTATCAATGGCGCGTGCGGGCCGTGCAGAACGGCGTGGCATCACCCTGGTCGGAGGTCGAAACGTTCAACACCACGCTGAAAGAGCCCGAGAACCTCGGTTGGGCGGAGGTGACGCCGTCCAACAGCCTGGTGGGCGCGGCCGATACGGTGGGGCTTGCCGCGACCACGAACGTGGACGACAAGGAGAACAAAGGCACCCTCGCGTATACGTGGGAGTGGTGCGAGCTCACCGATGATCCTCGCACAAGCGCCAGCAAGCCCGCTACCTGGACGACAATCGAGAACGAAACATCGGACACGATAACGCTTTCCCCGAACGATCCGGGATCGGACTTCGGGGGGACGAACCGCTACGTGCGCTGCCGGGTGACGCAGGTCGAAACGGGCAAGGAGGTGGTCAGCAATCCGGCGCGCGTGCGCGTTGAACCGCTGCCGCCGTACGATCTTTCCACGTCGATGTACAGTAGTCCATACGGCGACAGTGGCGTTGTTCTTCGTTGGAAATGCGACGACTCGCGTAAAACGAGCGGTTCGGTGCTCGGCTTTGAGGTGAACTACCGCAAGGTTGGCGCGAGCGAATGGGTGAACGTGCCGTGGGTCGAGCGCAATCGGTCGAACAATTCGTACACGTTGTCCTCCCTTTCCGCTCATCTGGAGCCGGATGCGACTTACGAGTGGCGCGTGCGCACCGTGCTGAACAACTACATAAAGGAGAGTTGGGGTTCCGGCGGCCCGCATACGGAGTGGGTGGACGGCGAGGCGTTCACCATGCCGAAGGTCGACGTCACGCCTACGAGGGCGGCGGCGGTCATCGGCAACGGGCGTACCGTCACGTTCACAGCCACGCCCAGTGACGCCATGATCAAGGAAGCGAAGTCGGTGACGTATACGTGGAAGCGCAAGGCGGCCGGTTCCAACACTTGGGAGGAACTGAAGGGCGAAACCTCGCCCACGCTGAACGTTAAGGCGGACGAGGCGACCGCAGCGGGAGCGAATAGGTATCGCTGCGAGGTCGGCGTGGACGACCAGTACTACGCGACAAGCAACGAGGCCGTGCTGGCGCTGGCGCCCGCTGCTCCGACCGGCCTTGAGACGTCGGACGTCAAGGCCGACAAGGCCACGCTTGTCTGGCAATGGAACAAGGGAGGTTTGCGGAACGCTGACGAGTTCAAGGTCCTCTACCGGGAAATAGGCACGATGGACTGGACGACGGTCGAGGTTGATGACGGAGCGCAGACGCTTACGATTGAGGGCTTGAAGCCCGCCACGGCCTACGAGTGGCATGTGCAGGCCGTGCAGAACGGCGCAACGTCGCTTCCGTCGTTCACGAACCTGTTCGCCACGCTTTCGGAGCATCCCGACCCGCAGCTCCAGTCGGTCGTCATCGCGCCGGCCGACCAGGAGGTCGCGCCGGCCGAGCAGGCGAAGCTCGCGGCTGCCACGAATCTGGACGGCATGGAGGGCGTGGATACTGTTGGCAAGCTTGCGTATGCATGGGAGAAGCGTGCGCTCGATTCCAAGCCCGACGATCCTGCTGCGTGGACGAAGGTCGACGGCGTGGAGGCGCGCGAGGTGGAGCTTCCCGCCGACACGAACGGCTACGTGCGCTGCCAGGTGACGTACACGGCCGCTCCGGGGGTCGCTCCGGTGACAGTGCCCAGCAACGAGGCGCGCGTGCGCGTGCGTCCCGCCGACGCCCCAACCGGTTTGACGGTCGGCGATGTCGGCCAAACGGAGGCTGCCCTCTCGTGGTCTGGCACGCTGCCGCAGGGATGCTTCTACGTGCTGTCGTACCGGCCGGCTGGCACTGAGAACTGGACCGTGGCGTCCAATATCGAGCAATCGTCTTACATGGCGAAAGACCTCGCTCCTAACACGTTGTACGACTGGCGCGTGTGCACGGTGTCCGGCAGCGGTCTTGCGTCCGCATGGACGGACGGAGAGGCGTTCACCACCGTTTCGCGGGAGAGCACGCTGACCGGTGCCACGGCGGCTCCGGAAAGAACCACGGCTGTGGCGGGCGATAGCAACCTCGTTACCGCTTTCTCCGTCTCGGTTTCCGGCGGCGAGGGCGAGACGCTCGCGTACCAGTGGCAGAGCCAGGTGGGCGGCACATGGGCCGATCTGCCGGGCGAAACGAGCGCGAGCACCCATCTGTCGGTTGCCAGCTGGGAAGCGGGCAGCTACGCCCTGCGTTGCACCGTTACCGCAACCCCGGCGGGCGGTGGCACGCCGAAGACGGTCGAGAGCAACGAGGCAACCCTGGTGCTTTCGCCGATGCCGGCGAGCGGCCTTGCGGCGCGAAACGTGCAGACCGACGCGGCGACGCTTGCGTGGTCGTGGGCGGGTCCGGGCACGGCGCCTTCGTACAACGTCCAGTACCGCGAGGAGGGCGCTTCGGAGTGGTCGGATGTGCCTGCGGAAAGGGTCGATGCTGCGAACATGACCTGCGCTGTCGAGGGGCTTGCATCTGGCACGTCCTACGAGTGGCAGGTGCAAGCCGTGCAAGGCGGTCAGGTGAGCGCGTGGGCCGCCAGCGGGTTCGTCACGCTTTCGGGCGGGTCGCTCAAGGTCGCACGCATTTGGCCGCCCGACGTGGCTGTTGCGAAGGATGAGCAGGCGAGCTTCGCGGCATTCACGAACCGGGGGATGGACGCCGAGGGCATAACGTATGCATGGCAGCACCGTGCGTTCGGTTCCGTTGACGACGAGAGCTCATGGGAGCCTGTCCAGGGCGAGACGGGTCAGCGCGTGACGCTCGATGCCAACACCACTGGCTACGTGCGCTGCGTGGCTACGCAGGCGGCTCCGGGTGCCGACGCGGTCGAGGCGATCGAGACGTCCGTGACGGGGACGGACGAGACGGCCGAGACGAACGAGGCTGACGATACGTCTGAAGCGATCGAAACGAATGAAACGCTTAAGTCGAACGAGGCGGCCGAGACGCTCGCGGCACCGGCGCCGGTGGTCGTGGTCAGCAACCAGGCGCGCGTGCGCGTGGCGCCGAGCGTGCCGAGCGGCCTTGCAGTGGGCGAGGTCGGGTACCGGGACGCCGCGCTTTCGTGGGCGCCTGCCGATGTTGCCGGCAGCACGTTCACGCTGGCGTATCGTGCGACGGGGACGGCTGCATGGACGGAGCTTTCAGGGTTGGCCGACCCTTCGCACGTGCTGGGCGGCCTGGTTCCGGGCACGCGCTACGAGTGGCGCGTGCAGGCGGCCGTGGGCGAGGGTGACGACGCGTTGGCGTCGGAGTGGGCTGACGGCGAACCCTTCACCACGCTGGCTTTGAAAACCTACCCGGTGATCGCCGGCGCCGACGGCACGTGGAAGCCGGGTCAGCCGGGTCTTGCCTTCACCATCGACGCGCCGTTCGACAAGTTCTTGTCGGCAGCCGTCGACGGCGTCGAGCTCGTGCGCGATCGCGACTACGCGGTGGCCGAGGGCAGCACCGTCGTCACGCTGTCGTCCGACTATCTGGCCACGCTTGCAGCAGGCAGGCACGTGTTGGAGGCGACGTTCACCGACGGGAGGGCCCAGACGGCGTTTACTGTCGCTTCCAATCAACCGGGCCCGGCACCTGTGCCGGACGGCGGTGACAACAGCAACGGCGGCGGCGCGACGCTCGCGCCCACGGGCGATCCGCTTGCAACGGTCGTCGCCATCGCCGGCATGGGCAGCGCGGTTGCGCTCATAGCGCTCACGACGGGGGCGCTGCGGCGCAGGCGGCGCTGATCGAGCCGATGGCGTGATGCCGTAGGGTAACGGAGGGGGCTGTGTCAGAAGTCGCATTTCGACGTTCTTGCAGGGCAAGGGCTCTGCCCTTGCCGCTCAGCCAGCAACGTCTCCG
>CAUEBO010000021.1 GCA_958454405.1 uncultured Eggerthellaceae bacterium
GTACGACGACGATGTTTCGACGCGCTACAAGGGCTTCGCCGACCTGTACAAGGCCATGGGCGAGAAGGCGGCGGACAACGGGGTGAAGTTCTTGTACAGCACGCCCGGGGAGCAGCTGATAACCGACGACGCGGGCGCGGTGACCGGCGCCTTCGGCAAGCGCTCGGGTGATGCGTACGTGCGCGTCAACGCGCGCAAGGGCGTGGTGCTGGCCACGGGCGACATTTCCGACGACGACGAAATGCTGGAAGCGTACTGCCCGGTGATGCTCGATATGCCCACGCTCCACGCCGTACCCTGCAACACGGGCGACGGCCATAAAATGGGCATGTGGGCGGGCGCCCAGATGGACACCCCGTCGGTGGGCCTCATGATGCACTTCGACCCCACGCCCCTGCCGCAGGGCGCGGCTCCGTTCTCGGCCGTGCCGTGGCTGCATGTGAACGTGAACGCGCAGCGGTTCACCAATGAGAACGTGGGCTACCAGGCGCTTGCCACGGCGGTGGCGCAGCAGCCGGAGCATCGCGCCTTCCAGATCATCGACTCGCACCTGCTGGAGCATGCGTTCGATTACACGAACGGGGGGCGTCCGGCCGACGAGAGGGCGCTCAACGGCGCGGTGGAGGCCGGACAGATCCTGAAGGCCGATTCGCTGGACGAGCTGGCCGAGAAAGCCGGCCTCGATGCCGCGGCGCTCAAGAAGACCGTCGAGCGGTACAACGAGCTGGTGGACAAGGGACACGACGAGGACTTCGGCATGGCCAGCGAGTTCTTCGTATGGAACGGGATCAAGGACGCCCCGTTCTACGCCATCGAGCGCATGCCCGGCAAGCTGGCCGTGTGCGGCGGCTTGAAGAGCGACGAGTTCTGCCAGGCGCTCGGCGAGGACGGCGCTCCCATCCCGGGCCTGTACGTGTCCGGCAATGTGCAAGGATCGTTCTTCGGCTACGACTATCCGGTGGTGGGCTTCGGCGGGTTCTCCCTGTCGCGCGCGGCCACCGGCGGCATCCTGGCCGTCAAAAGCATCATGGGCACGTTCGACGAGCCCATTGCCTGACGAGCCGGGTGAATCTCATCTCGGCTTGTCGCGGAACCCCTCTCCCGCCGCCCGTCGCAGCCTCGGCTTGCGACGGGCGGTTCGCTTTTCGGGCATGATCCAGGAGGTTGCGTGGAGGGCGGGCTGCCGGGGTGCTGCGCGGGAGCTGCGGTTCGTTCTGCCCCTTTTGCGACGGATCGGTTGCTCTCGGCGCGGTTTGACTATAATACGGAGCGCGGCACCCTGCGAACGGCCAGGCGCGAACCGGCGCTTCGGCGAACCTATGGAAAGGACGATCCGTGGCAGACAGCATACACTTCGGCACCGATGGATGGCGCGCCATCATCGGCGAGGACTTCACGAACGACAACCTCGTGCGGGTCGTCGACGCGGCGGCCCGCATCTTCAAGGAAGACGCGCTGGCGGCCGGCCGTGCGGAGGATGCGCCGGGCACGATAATCGTCGGACACGACTGCCGGCAGGACGCGCACGCCTACGCGCAGCTGGCGGCCGAAGTCGCCGCGGCGCAGGGCTTCCGCGTGCTGCTGACGCAGGACTTTTGCCCCACGCCCACGTTGTGCTGGTCGGTGGCGCAGGACGCCGACGCGGTGGGCGGCATCATGCTCACGAGCAGCCACAACCCGGCCGAGTACCTGGGCGTGAAGCTGCGCATGAGCGACGGCGGCGCGGCGGGCAAGGATTTCACCGATCGCGTGGAGGCGGCGTTCGCCGACGCTCCCACCGATGCGCGCGGCGCTTTCGAACCGGTCGACCTCATGACCCCGTACCTCGCCACCTTGAAGGAGCGCGTGGACGTCGAGGCCATCAGAGGCGCCAACCTGCGCGTGGTGGTGGACCCGCTGTACGGCGCCGGCCGCATCTACTTGGCCGAGCTGCTGCGCGATCTGGGCGTGGAAGTGTGCGAGATCAACAACGCCGAGGATCCCACGTTCGACGGCCTGCACCCCGAGCCCATTCCGCCCTGGGTGGACCGCTGCATCGCGAAGGTTCCCGAGCTGGGCTTTGACGCCGGCTTCATCAACGACGGCGACGCCGACCGCATCGGCGCGGTGGACGAGCACGGCAATTTCGTGAACCCGCACCGCATCATCACGCTGCTCACCTCGCACCTTGCCGAGGACAAGGGCCTCACCGGCCGCGTCGTGTCCACCATCACCGCGTCGGCCATGCTCGCGCGCCAGTGCAAGCGCCTGGGCCTGGAGCTGACCAGCACGCCGGTGGGCTTCAAGTGGATCTACGCCGAGATGGAGAAGGGCGACGTCATGCTGGGCGGCGAGGAGTCCGGCGGCATCGGCATCCCCAGCCACGTCATGGAGCGCGACGGCCTGCTGATGGCGCTGCTTCTGTGCGAGACGATGGCGCAGCGCGGCATGAGCCTGGGCCAGCTGGTGGACGACATGTTCCAGAAGGTGGGCAAGCTGGAGTTCGAGCGCCAGGGCCTGAAGATCACCGACGAGCAGATGGCGAACTTCCGCGCCGAGATCGTGCCGAACTACGCGCCTGCCGAGATCTGCGGCAATCAGGTGGTGGACGTGGATCGTCGCGACGGCGTGAAGTTCTACCTGGAAGGCGACGCGTGGGTGATGATGCGCCCCTCCGGCACCGAGCCGCTCGTGCGCATCTACGCCGAAGCCGAGACGGTGGACGAGGTCCGCGATCTGCTGGAAGCCGCGAAGGCGGTCGTGACGGCCTAGCCCCTGCGCGCCCGGGGAGCCGACCACGGTTGGCCCCCGGGCCTCGCTCCCCGGGGGGGTCCGCCTGTCGCTCGGACGGGCTCGGCGGCACAGCAGGCGCCGGGCTTGGCGGGAATGCGCCGGGCTTGACGGCGAAGAGGATGCGGCGCGCCGTCTTCGGAACCGCTCCGACAGCAAAATGTTTCACGTGAAACACCCGCGTCTGTTTCCGCCGCGCGCCTTCGCGCCGGCTCCCGGAAGCGGCGCAACGCAGCGGGAAACGCGAACGGGCCGCCCGATCACATGCTGGCGATGGGGCGGGCGCTGATGCCGGCTACGCTGGAGGCGCTGCGCGCGTAGTCGATGAGCTTCTGTTCGCAGTCGCGCAGCAGCTTTCCCTGCTTCCAGGAGACGCCCACGCGGATGGAGAAGTCCTCGAACGGCAGGCTGACCACCGACGGGTCCGAGAACAGCGGCTCTCCCACCAGGGGTCCCACGTTGGTGCCGATTCCCTGGCCTTGGCGGACGAACTCGAAGATCCAGTACATCTGGCTTGAGTTGATGATCTTCTTCGGGGTGACGCTCCGCTCGTCGCACAGCGCGCGAATGCGCTCGTAGGCCTTGTACCCCTGGCCGGGCGTGGCGAGCACATGGTCCGCGAGGTCCTCGATGGATACGAGCGGCTTCTCGCTGAGCGGATCGTCCCGGTTCACCCACATGGACAGCGGCGTCCAGTACAGCTCGGAGGTTTCGAACGCAGGCGAATACGGCGCCGTGGTGAACGCGACGTCGTAGAACCCGGCTTCCAGCCGCTCGTCAACCACCAGGTCGGGCACTTCTTCCAGCTCGCAGACGATATTCGGCTCGCGCTTTTCGAAACGCTCCCAGAACGAGCGCCCGAGCAGGCCGAGCGAGCCGTTGGCCAGTCCCACCTTCACGGTGTGCTTGTGCTCTTGGCCTATCAGGAGCAGGTCGTTTTCCAGCTGATCGTAGCCCTTCAGCACGTTCACCGCGTACAGGTACAGGCGATCACCTTGGACGGTGGGGTTGAGCACGCCGCGCGGCCCCGCTTCGAACAGCTTCGCGCCGAGCTCGCTCTCAAGCGAGCGCACGGCCTTCGCCACGCCTTTCGGGGTGAGCGGGATCTCTTTGCCGGCCTGGACGTAGCTCTTCAGCTCGTAGGCGAGGACGAAGTACCTGAGTTGCTCCGTATGTATGACGCACCTCCTTGCTGCCGCACGTATCTTCCAGCATCTCATACTTTCGATCGACCCAGGTTAACGGATAGGGAACGATCGGTTTCCTGCCCCTACGATTCGTGGAGCGATTCGCAGGGGTGGTGAAAGCACCTCAAGGCACAATAAGAGCCGCAGAAAACACCATGGGCAAACAAGGGAAGGGAAGCATCATGGAAAATCTTTCTCGCAGGACGTTCTTGCAGGGCACTGGCATCCTCGGCGCGAGCGCCGCGCTGGTGGGGCTCGTCGGCTGCGCGCCGGGAGCCGAGAAGGCGGCTGCGCCGTCCAGTGCAAGCGGAACGGATTCTCTTTTGGCCATCGGCGACCTTGCGGAACCGTCCGAGACCGTATCGGCCGACGTGTGCGTCGTGGGCGCCGGCGGAACCGGCACCGCGGCGGCCATCGAAGCCGCGGAGCTGGGCCTGAGCGTGATCGTGGTGGATCCGGGCAAGAAGTACGGCGGATCGTTCGTGAACACCGAGGGCATTTCGGGCGTGAAGACGTCCTACACGGCCCAGTTCGATTACGATCCCGACGTCGAGACCGTGGTCGCCGACTGCATGAAGTACCACCACTGGGTTCCCAACCACCAGCTGTACATGAACTTCTACAACGAGTCGGGAGAAACCGTCGACTGGTGCGAGACCCACGGGGCCAAGTTCTCCGTCGCGGCGAAAACCCCCACGTCCACGTCGTACGTGCACATCTTCGACCATTCGGAGGACACGGAAGGCGATCTTCCGGGCCAGGTGTTCATGGACCATCTGGGCGAAGCGGCCGACGCCGCCGGCGTCCAGCCCTACTTCGAAACCTGGGGCCGCAAGGTCATCATGGAGGACGGCAAGGTCGCCGGCCTGCTGGCGGAGCGCAAGGACAAGTCCATCCTGCAGATCGACGCCCCGGTGGTCATCATCGCTTCCGGCGGCTACGCCACCAACGAGCCTTTGCTGCGCGAGCTGAGCGAGATCGTGCAGAACGAGAAGATATTCTCGCTGGGAGCCGAGCCCCGCAACGGCGACGGCTTCAAGATGGCGCTTGACGCCGGCGGATCCTTCGCGCCGTTCCCCGGCACCGTGCAGTGGTGCGGTCCGGTCATCGAAGGGTGCGGATGGACTTCGGACGGCTATGCGGCCGCCGTGCAGCCCACGCTCTGGGTGAACGAGAACGCCGAGCGCTACTGCCCGGAGGATCTCTGGATCGACGACTTCGCCGCGGCGGGCATCGCGCAGGCGCGCCAGCAGCGCACGTTCACCATCATCTCGGATGCCGACTTGAAGTACTTCGAGGAGAACGGCCCGTACGTGAACGTGTTCACGTGGAAGCGGGTGGGAGAGCCCATCCCCAAGGCGCGCAGCCAGTTCGAGTCGCTCGAGAGCGTGGTCAAGGTCGACTCCATGGCCGACGCCGCCGAGGCTTTCGGCCTTGACGCCGACAAGCTGGAGGCGACCCTGCAGGAGTACAACGCCAGCTGCGAGGCGGGCGCCGACGCCACGTTCGGCAAGCGCCCGGAGCACCTGCGCCGCTTGGATCCTCCGTACTACGTTGCGCAGATCTCCTGCGGGTACTACTGCACCGACGGCGGCCTGTTCATCTCGCCCAATTTCGAGGTGAAGACCAAGGAAGGCGACGTGATCCCCGGCCTGTACGCTGGCGGAAAGGACGCGGGCGGCCTGTTCGGAGACTCCTACGACGTGCTCATCTGCCCCGGCACCGGCGCCGGCTTCGCCCTCAACTCCGGGCGGCTCGCCGCGAAGCATGCCAAGGAGTACCTGGCCAAGTAGGTTGGTTCGCAACGCGAGCGCCGTGCTGAGAGCCCGAGCGCCAGGTGAAGCGCGGCAGGTGGTTTCGCGGTTGGAATGTTTCACGTGAAACATTCGTTCGAAAGATGCGCGCCGCCCCGGGAACCGGTCAAGATTCGGTTCCCGGGGCGTTTTTGTGCGTCCGAATGCGCGGCGCGTGCGTCGAACGTGCCGCCAAGGCTTTCGGGCCGCGCGCCGCTCGGGTTTTCAAGAGCACCGGGCTCGGGGGCTCGCATCGCCGAAGCTGCCGACCGCGAAGGGCTAGCGGTCTGCGAACCGCGGCAGCTTCTTGAGGAGCGCCCAGGCGATCTGCTTGTCCTGGCCGTCGCCGAGCATGGCGGAAAACGACCGGAACGCCGCGCAGGGCCGCCCGAACACGCGGCTCGACCGCCCGAGCGGCACCTCGCAGCGGTAAGCCTGCTCGAGCGCGCGGGCGGCCTGTTCGTCGGCCGCCACGAGGCAAAGCGGGTCGATTCCCTCGATCAACAGAAAGAGCGCCTGGCGGTCGAGCTCCGCGCGGTCTGCGGCCCGCTCGCGCAGGGTCGCGAACGCGCAGGCCTCGCGGCCGTACCCGAGCGCGGCCGCCGATCCGTTGAGCGCCTTGCGGCTCTCGTCGTCCAAGGGGCGTTCGCTCAGCACGCACACGAGCGCGGAACGGGCCCCGTCCAGATGCGCCTCGAACAGCCCCCATGTCTCATCGAGGGCGACCTCGTACATGTTACCATTCACGGACATTTTCACACGACCCCTTGCAGTTGCCTGGCATTCGCCGTATAACCATCATACCAGCAAGCAACGGGCGCCCGCAGCTTCAAGAGCCAAGCGATGCGGGCGAAAGCGATACGTCAGGAGGAATCTATGTGCACGAACGGCGTGAACACGGGGCAATTCGAGCAGATGATCGAGCAGATTGACGACCATGTGAAGCTTGAGCGCCGCTGGGCGCACACGCTTGCGCACATGGCCGGCGATGCCGGCTTCGCCACGGTGTCTGACAAGATGCATGCGGCCCAGGCCCTGCTCGACGACGTGCGCGCCATGCTCGACGAGGCCAAGGACGCGCTCGACGACGACGCGCAGGCATCCAGCAACGTCACGGTCAATCTGGTTTAGGGCGTTTGCACATGGGCAACGACCTCATGCGCTTCTCGGTGGCCATGCCCGAGGACCTGCTTATGCGCTTCGACCGGCTGGTGGCCCGTCGCGGCCTTGCCAAGAACCGCAGCGAAGTGGTGCGCGATCTGGTGCGCGATGCGCTCGTGGAAGACGAGTGCGCGACGCCCGGCACCGAAGTGGTCGGCACGCTCACCATCGTGTTCGACCATCATGCGAACGACTTGCAGGAAAAGCTGCACGCCATCCAGCACGAGTACTTCGAGTCCATCGTCTCCTCCATGCACGTGCACCTTGACGCGCACCATTGCCTCGAGGTCATCGTGCTGCGCGGCGAGACCGGCCTGGTGCAGGACATCGCGAACCTCATCCTGGGAACCAAGGGCGTGAAGAACGGCCGTCTGGTGGTCACCACGACCGGACAGTATATATAGTAGGCATTCATCCTGAGGAGAGGCCCAGGTTGTCATCCTGAGCGAGCGAAGCGAGTCGAAGGATCCCGTGCGGCGACAGCGGGAAGCTTCCCTGCTATCGCCGCACGGGATCCTTCGGCTCCGGCCTACGGTCTCCGCTCAGGATGACAATCTGGCAGTTTCGCTCGGCCAGGATGACAACCTAAGACGTTCGTTCGGGATGACGGATTGGCGGCTTCTCTCACCAAGGATGGCAAGAGGCTGCTGGCGGACATAATTAGATTGGAGTTGTATGGACACCACGGTCATGCTGGGGCACGGCAGCGGCGGAACGATGATGAAACGCATCATCGACGATGTGTTCTTCGAGGCGTACGCCGGAGAGGAGCTGCTGCGCGGCGACGACGCGGCGGTTCTGCCGGCGCCGGCGCCGGGGGAGCGGCTCGCCTTCTCCACCGACAGCTTCGTCGTCACGCCCCATTTCTTCCCCGGCGGCGACATCGGGCGGCTCGCCGTCTGCGGAACGGTGAACGACGTTGCCACGAGCGGCGCCGTTCCCCGCTACTTGAGCTGCGGGTTCATCCTTGAAGAAGGCTATCCCATCGACGACCTCAAGCGCATCTGCGCCTCGATGGCCGCGTGCGCGCGGGAAGCCGGCGTGGCGCTGGTCACCGGCGACACGAAGGTGGTGAACCGGGGCCATGGCGACGGGGTGTTCATCAACACGAGCGGCGTCGGCACGCTCGCTCCCGGCGTGGAGCTGGGCGGCGCGCGCTGCCGCCCCGGCGACGCCGTGCTGGTCACCGGCACGCTCGGGGACCACGGCATCACCATCATGAGCTGCCGCGAGTCGCTGTCGTTTTCGGCCGACCTCGAAAGCGATGCCGCGCCGCTCAACCACCTCATCGCCGCCGTGCTGGCGGCGGCGCCCAACACGCGCTGTTTCCGCGATCCCACGCGCGGGGGCCTGGCTTCCACGCTCAACGAGCTGGCGGCCCAGTCGCAGACCGATATCGTCATCGAGGAGGATGCCGTTCCGGTGAAGCCCGCCGTGCTGGGGGCGTGCGAGATGCTGGGCTACGACGTGCTGCAGGTTGCGAACGAGGGCAAGATGGTGTGCGTCGTGCCGGCGGACGAGGCCGATGCGGCGCTGTCCGCCATGCGCGCCCAGCGCTACGGCGCCGACGCGGCCATCATCGGCACGGTGTCGGAGGCTCAGCCCGAACGCGGATCGAAGGTGTTCCTGCGCACCGCGTTCGGCGGCACGCGCATCCTCGACATGCTCGTGGGCGAGCAGCTGCCGCGCATCTGCTGACAAGGCGGTCGCGCGGCGATTGCCATTTTCTACCGCCGCCTGAGAAATTCGCCGTTTTTTCTTGCATTTGCAAGGAAGCATGGTATCTTGCGGGCAGAACATTTTAGGGGAAGCTTTCCCGCGTGCTTGTGGCCGGGATGCTTTCAGACGAGAAGGAGTTTGACATGGCTCACCCGGTTATTGAAGCCGATGAGTGCATCGGCTGCGGTATCTGCGTCGATGCTTGCCCGCAAGAAGTGCTCGAAGTTGTCGGCGGCGTCGCGGACGTTGTGAACGAAGACGCCTGCATCGCATGCGGCGACTGCGTGGAAGAATGCCCCATGGGCGCTATCCCCGAGGTCATCGAGGACTAGCTTCGCCGAGCGCGATTCCCTGTGAACGATTCGAAGAGCCCCGCCTCCCCCAGGCGGGGCTCTTCGCCGTTCAGGGGCCTGCAACTCCTTTGGGCGGGCTGCGCCGGCCGGCTGCCCGCATCAAGCGCGCGCATCGTTCGCACGGGCGCGCCTCCATCGTTTCCGCATAGAGCGCCGCGGGGGCATCGCGGGGGAAACGAAGCCGTGCAGTGCCCGTAACGATCGGGGCGGGTTGCGCGGTTTTTCCGGATGCACTGACTATAGTTGTGTCCGTGAACATAACTTATATGACAAATCGGTAACTAACTTGACAATCACAGACTTAGATTATATATTCCAAATCATCGAAAGGAGATTGAGCCTTCGGGTTGCATCATCGCCGCCTTGGCTCCGTCCCTCCGAACAGGCTTCGCCGACGGGCGGAGCGCGAAACACCATGAAGCAGACGAACCTGAACAAGGCAACGAACTCCGACAGAGAGGAAGCAGCATAATGAGCAAGATTCTGGGCATCGACTTGGGCACGACGAACTCCGCCATGGCCGTCATGGAGGGCAGCGAGCCTGAAATCCTCGTCAACGCGGAAGGCGACCGCACCACCCCGTCGGTCGAAGGCTTCCGCAAGGACGGCGAGCGCGTGGTGGGCAAGGCCGCGAAGAACCAGGCGGTCACGAACCCCGAGAACACCGTGTCGTCCGTCAAGCGCTTCATCGGCCGCTCGTTCGACGAGACGCCGGAAGAGCGCAAGACCGTCAGCTACAAGCTGCAGAAGGGCAAGGACGGCCGCGCGGTCGTCGACATCGACGGCAAGGACTACACCCCGGAGGAGATCTCCGCGATGGTCCTGCAGAAGCTGAAGAACGACGCCGAGAAGCAGCTGGGCACCCCGGTCACGCAGGCCGTCATCACGGTGCCCGCGTACTTCAACGACGCACAGCGCCAGGCCACGAAGGACGCCGGCAAGATCGCGGGCCTCGAAGTGCTCCGCATCATCAACGAGCCCACGGCTGCCGCGCTGGCCTACGGCCTTGACAAGACGAACAAGGACGAGAAGATCCTCGTGTTCGACCTGGGCGGCGGCACGTTCGACGTGTCCATCCTGGAGCTGGGCGACGGCGTGTTCGAGGTCGCGGCCACGGCCGGCGACAACCACCTGGGCGGCGACGACTGGGACCAGCGCATCATCGACTGGCTGGCCGACAAGTTCAAGGCGGACAACGGCATCGACCTGCGCCAGGACAAGATGGCCCTGCAGCGCCTGAAGGAAGCGGCCGAGAAGGCGAAGATGGAGTTGTCCTCCACCACGCAGGCCAACATCAACCTGCCGTTCATCACGGCCGACGCCTCCGGCCCGAAGCACCTGGACTACACGCTGACGCGCGCCGAGTTCGAGCGCATCACGAAGGATCTGCTCGACCGCTGCAAGAAACCCGTCGAGCAGGCGCTCAAGGACGCCGGGCTCAAGGCCGGCGACATCGACGAGGTCATCCTGGTGGGCGGCTCCACCCGCATGCCTGCGGTGCAGGACCTGGTGAAGAAGCTCACCGGCAAAGAGCCGAACATGTCCGTGAACCCCGACGAGGTCGTGGCCATGGGCGCGGCGGTCCAGGGCGGCGTGCTGGCCGGCGACGTCGAGGGCATCCTGCTGCTCGACGTGACCCCGCTGTCGCTGGGCGTGGAGACCATGGGCGGCGTCATGACGAAGATGATCGACCGCAACACCACCATCCCCACGCGCAAGACCGAGATCTACTCCACGGCTGCCGACAACCAGACGTCCGTCGAAGTGCACGTGCTGCAGGGCGAGCGCCAGATGGCCGGCGACAACAAGACGCTGGGCAAGTTCCAGCTCACCGGCATCCCGGCCGCGCGCCGCGGCGTGCCGCAGATCGAGGTCACGTTCGACATCGACGCCAACGGCATCGTGAACGTGTCGGCGAAGGACCTGGGCACCGGCAAGCAGCAGCAGATCACCATCTCCGGCTCCACCGCGCTGAACGACGACGAGGTCGAGCGCATGGTGAAGGACGCCGAGGCGCACGCCGAGGAAGACGCGAAGCGCAAGGAGGAGATCGAGGTCCGCAACAACGCCGACGCGCTGGTGAATGCCACCGAGCAGACGCTGCAGGAAGTGGGCGACAAGGCTCCTGCCGACGTGAAGTCGCAGGCCGAAGAGGCCATCGCCGAAGCCAAGAGCGCTCTCGAGGGCAGCGATATCGACGCCATCAAGGCCGCTACCGAGAAGATGCAGCAGGCGGGCTACAAGCTGGCCGAGGTCGTGTACTCCACGCAGGGTGCAGCTGAAGGCGCGGCTGCGGCCGCCGCCGAAACGGCTCCGGCGGACGACACCATCGAAGCCGACTACGAAGTCGTGGACGACGAGGACGACAAGAAGGAAGGGAAGTAGGCCATGGCCAAGCCGAGCACACCCTCGCCGGGGCGCTCGTCGCGCGGCGAAGGCAAGAACATCCCGATCGAAGACGCGCGCGAAGGGGCCGAGGAGCCTCGGCCCTCCGCGAACCCCGCTGACGCGGACGCCGGCTCATCCTCCCCCTCCTCCGAGCCCGGCTCCAACGCCCAGGCGGCCGACCCGAACGGGCCGGCCGCGGGCACCGATGCCGAGCGCATCGTGGCCGAGGCGGAAGCGGCCCTGGAAGGCGAGCCGATGGACGCCCAGCCCACCGACAGCGAGCAGGTGGCTGCCGCGAAGGCCGAGGCTGCGGAGTGGCAGGACAAGTTCATGCGCCTGCACGCCGAATGGGACACGTACCGCCGCCGCACGGCCGAGCAGCGCGAAGCCGAGAAGGCCCGCGCTGCGGAGAAGCTGGTGACCAGCCTGCTGCCGGTCATCGACGACTTCGAGCGCACCATCGACTACGCCACGGCCAACGGCGAAACCGGCTTGTTCGACGGCGTGAAGGCGGTGCACTCGAAGCTCATCGACGTGCTGACGAAAGACGGCGTCGAAGTCATCGACCCGGGCGGCGAGGCCTTCGACGCCTTGGAGGCGCAGGCCGTCGCCACCGTCGACGATCCGAACGTTCCGGACGAGACGGTGGCCGAGGTCTACCAGCGAGGTTACAAACTGGGAACGAAAATCCTGAGACCCGCCATGGTAACCGTCACCACCGGCGGTCCGAAGCGGGAAAAACCCCAGGAGAACGAAGAGAAACAGAAGTAGCAACCACGAGCGGGCAGGACCACACGGGCGGCCCGCTTTTGGTTTCACGATAGACGAAGGAGGTGGAGCGCATGGCGGCGACTCCGGACTATTACAAGACGCTCGGCGTTCCACGCACGGCGTCGACCGACGAGATAAAGAAGGCGTTTCGCAAGCTCGCGCGCACGCACCATCCCGATGCGGGCGGCGACGAGGCGAAGTTCAAGGAGTTGAACGAGGCCTACGAGGTGCTCTCCGACGACAAGAAGCGCAAGCTCTACGATCAGTACGGCACGGCGAACGAGAACCAGATACCCCAGGGCTGGGGCGGCGGCGCGGTGAACGTCGAGGACATCTTCGGCGGCGGCGGAGGCGGCTTCGGCAGCTGGGCCGACATCCTGGAGAGCATCCGCCGCGGCGAAGGCGCCTTCGGCACGGAGTGGGACTTCGGCGGCGGAGGCGGCTTCGGCGGCGGCGCGCGCCAGCCGCGCCCGCGCAAGGGCCAGGACATGAACGTGACGCTGAACGTGTCGTTCGACGAAGCGTTCAAAGGAGCCGAGAAGCGCGTGACCGTGCGCGTTCCCGGGCGCGGCGAATCCGAGACGCTCACCGTGAAGATCCCGGCGGGCGCCGTGGACGGCGGCCGTTTGCGCTTCAAGGGCAAGGGCGGCCCCGGCGAGGCCGGCGGCGCCGCGGGCGACCTGCTCATCACCACGAAGATCGACGAACATCCGCACTACCGCCGCAAGGGGGCCGACGTGCTCATGGACGTGCCGGTGAGCGTGGCCGAAGCCGCGTTGGGCGCGAGCATCGTGGTGCCCGCGCCGGACGGCACGAAGGTGCGCGTCAAGGTTCCGAAGGGCACGCAGGACAACACGGTGCTCTCCATCAAGGGCAAGGGCGCGCCGAAGGTGAAGGGCCAAGGATCGGGCGATTTGAAGATCACCGTGAACGTGGTCGTTCCCACGGCCATGAACGACGGCCAGAAGAAGGCCATGGAAGACTACCTGGCAGCAACGACCGAGGACGTGAGGAGCTGGACATGAACGACCGAACGGACCGCAACCGCCCGCTGTACATGATCAGCGTGGCCGCGCAGCTGGCCGGCGTCCATCCGCAAACGCTGCGCGCCTACGAGCAGAAAGGCCTCGTCACGCCGCAGCGGACGAGCGGCAACACGCGCATGTACTCGCAGGCCGACATCGAGCGGCTCGAGCTCATCAACGAGCTCACGGGCGAAGGGATCAACCTCGCCGGCGTCATCCGCATCCTCGATTTGCAGGGGAGGCTGGACGAGCGCGACACCGAGCTCGACGACCTGCACAAACGCGTGCGCCGTTTGGCCGACCGCGTGCACGAGCTGGAAACGCGCGAAAGCGTGAACTCGCTCGTGCGCGCCTCGGACATGCCGATGGCCCTGCGGCGCCTGCCATAGACAACGATTCTGTTGCTGGTCGTGTAGGGCAAGGGCTCTGCCCTTGCCGCGGTTCTGCAAGGTCGCATCTGGCGGAACGGCAAGGGCAGAGCCCTTGCCCTACGAAGAGCACGAAACCTTGTATTGTTTGAAGGAGGAACGTTTTATGAACATGGGCAATTTGAACAAACTGGCCCTGAGCGCGCAGGAAGCCCTTCAGCAGACCATCACCATCGCCTCTGAATCCGAAGCTTCCCAAGCGGAGCCCATCCACATGCTGAAGGCTCTGCTGGAATCGAAGGAGAACAACCTGTCGGCCATCATCAAGCGCATCGGCGCCGAGCCGTTCCAGCTGCTTGCCAACGTGGACGACGAGATACTGCGCATGCCGAAGGTGAGCGCGAGCGGCGGCATGATGATGAGCGGCGTGCCGGGACCTGCACTCATGAACCTCATCGACAACGCCGTGAAGATCGCCGAGAAGCTGGGCGACAGCTACGCCACAAGCGAGCATCTGCTCATCGCGCTGTCTGAGGAGAAGGGTTCCGCGGGCAAGATCCTCAACGTGGCCGGCGTCACCCGCAAGAGCATCGAGGCGGCCTACGACGAGCTGCGCGGCGACACGCGCGTCACCGATCCGCAGAACAAAGTGCAGTTCGAAGCGTTGGAGCAGTACGGGCAGAACCTCACCCAGCAGGCCCGCGAGGGCAAGCTGGACCCGGTCATCGGCCGCGCCGAGGAGATCCGCCGCACCATCCAGGTGCTCAGCCGCCGCACGAAGAACAACCCCGTGCTCATCGGCGAGCCCGGCACCGGCAAAACGGCCATCGTGGAAGGCCTGGCCCAGCGCATCGTGGCGGGCGACGTGCCCTCCAGCTTGAAGGACCGCGATATCATCTCGCTCGATCTGAGCTCGATGCTGGCCGGCGCGAAGTACCGCGGCGAGTTCGAGGACCGCTTGAAGGCCGTGCTGCGCGAGGTGAAGCAGAGCGAGGGGCAGATCATCCTGTTCATCGACGAGCTGCACACCATCGTGGGCGCCGGCTCCACCGGCGACAGCTCCATGGACGCCGGCAACATGCTCAAGCCCGCGCTTGCCCGCGGCGAGCTGCATGCCATCGGCGCCACCACGCTCGACGAGTATCGCAAGTACATCGAGAAGGACGCCGCTCTCGAGCGCCGTTTCCAGCCCGTGCTGGTCACCGAGCCCTCGGTGGAGGACACCATCGCCATCCTGCGCGGCCTGAAGGAGAAGTACGAGATCCACCACGGCGTGCGCGTCACCGACGCGGCCATCGTGGCCGCCGCCGAGCTTTCGAACCGCTACATCTCCGACCGTTTCCTGCCCGACAAGGCCATCGACCTCATGGACGAGGCGGCAAGCCGCCTGCGCATCGAGATCGACTCCATGCCGGAGGAGGTGGACGCGGCCGAGCGCAAGCTCACGCAGATGCAGATCGAGGAGCAGGCGCTCATGAAGGAGAACGACGAAGCCTCCAAGGAGCGCCTTGAAACCCTGCGCCGCGACATCGCCGCCGCGCAAGAGGACCTGGACAAGCGCAAGGCCGAGTGGCAGAACGAGAAGGACGTCATCGAGAACGTGCAGAACCTCAAGTCCATCCTGGAAGGCGCCCAGCTTGAGGAAGAGCGCGCCACGCGCGAGGGCGATCTGGTGAAGGCGTCCGAGATCCGCTACGCCCGCATTCCCGAGCTGCAGCAGAAGCTGCATGCCGCCGAGGAGGCCCTCAACCTGAAGCAGCAGGACGGCGCCATCCTCAAGGAGGAGGTGTCCGCCGACGAGATAGCGGAGGTCGTGTCCACGTGGACGGGCATCCCCGTGCAGAAGATGATGCAGGGCGAGATGGCCAAGCTCGTCGACTTGGAGGACAAGCTGCACGAGCGCGTGGTGGGCCAGGACGAGGCCGTGTCGGCCGTGGCCGGCGCCATCCGCCGCAACCGCGCGGGCCTGTCCGATCCCGACCGCCCCATCGGCTCGTTCTTGTTCCTGGGCCCCACGGGCGTGGGCAAGACGGAGCTGGCGAAGGCGCTGGCGGAGTACCTGTTCGACAGCGAGAAGGCCATGGTGCGCATCGACATGTCCGAGTACATGGAGAAGTTCAGCGTGCAGCGTCTCATCGGCGCGCCTCCGGGATACGTGGGCTACGACGAGGGCGGCCAGCTCACCGAGGCCGTGCGCCGCAAGCCGTACAGCGTCATCCTGCTGGACGAGATCGAGAAGGCGCATCCGGACGTGTTCAACATCCTGCTGCAGGTGCTCGACGACGGCCGCCTGACCGACGGCCAGGGCCGCGTGGTGTCGTTCAAGAACGCCATCGTCATCATGACGAGCAACGTGGGCTCGCAGTTCATCCGCGAGTTCGCCGAGCACAACGACGAGAAGGCCATGAAGCAGGCCATCGACGGCGCCCTGCGCGCCACGTTCCGCCCCGAGTTCATCAACCGCATCGACGACGTGGTGGTGTTCAACGCGCTGAACATGACGAACATCGAGCCCATCGTGGACCTGCAGCTGGAAGAGGTGCGCGACCGCCTGGCCGACCGCCGCGTCACGCTCGACGTGACCCCGGCCGCCATGGAGCACCTGTCCATCGACGGCTACGACCCCATCTTCGGCGCCCGCCCGCTCAAGCGCCTCATCCAGCGCGAGATCGTGGACCGCATCGCCCAGAAGGTGGTGGAGGGCCAGCTGCGCGACCGCAGCCACGTGCTCATCGACATCGACCAGGACGGCAACTACAGCTGCCGGGTCGAGGAGCCGCTTGACTTCGAAGGGCTCACCCTGGACGCGGAGCCGGTGGAGAACTAGGGCCGCCCCGTCCATCGAAGCGCCCATGCCGAAGCGCCGGGTCCTGCTGCAACGGGACCCGGCGCTTTTCCGTGCCCGGCCGGCACGTGCAAAAGAGGCGTGGCGTGGGGCGCCGCTCGGCGGTTCCGGCCGTGCGCCAGGGGGGGGTGCCGGCGCCAATGAATGGCGGGGCCAATCGAAATGGGACGCTGCGAACCGCCCTTCGGCCGATACGCTATCATGTGAAGGTCAAGCACTGATAACGGAATATCGATTGTCATGCGAGAGGAGCCCTGCCCATGAAAACCGCTCTCTGCGATTTGCTCGGCATCGAGTATCCCATCATCCAGGGCGCCATGGCCCACATCAGCGACGGTGCGTTCGCCGGCACCGTGAGCGAGGCCGGCGCGCTCGGCGTCATCCAGTCGGGTTTCGACGCCCCCGAGGTCGTTCGCGAACAGATCGCGATCGCCCGGAGCAAGACCGACAAGCCCTTCGCCGTGAACCTGATCATGGAGTCGAAGTGCGTGGAGGACGTGACGCGCGCCGTCATCGACGAGCGGGTTCCCGCCGTCACGGTGAGCGCCGGCAACCCCGCGAAGATCGTTCCGCTGCTGGTGGAAGCGGGCGTCACCACGATGTGCCTGGTTCCCCACGCGCGCGCTGCCAAGAAGATGCAGGACCTGGGGGCGTCCGCCATCGTCGCCGAGGGCATCGAGGGCGGCGGCCACATCGGCAAGCAGACGACGATGCCCATGGTCCGCCAGATTGCGGAAGCGGTGGACATTCCCGTGATAGCCGCCGGCGGCATCGCCGACGGAAGGGGCTTTCTGGCGGCGCTGGCGCTGGGCGCCGTGGGCGTGCAGATGGGCACCGCGTTCTTGGTCGCGGAGGAGTGCCCGGTGGACGATGCCTACAAGCAGCTGATCATCGACGCCGACGACGCTTCCACGACGCTGACCGGCGAGCCGGGCAAGAAGCAGGTCCGCTGCCTGCAGAACCCCTTCACCCGCGGCTACTGGGAGCTGTACGACAAGGGCGCATCCAGCGAAGAGCTGGACGCGTACTGCACCGGCTCGATCGGCCGCGCCAAGAACGGCGACATCGAGCGCGGCGCGTTCTCCGCGGGCATGATTTCGGGGCTCATCAAAGAAAAGAAGCCGGTCGCCGCCATCATCCGCGACGTCATGGCGCAGGCTGACCAGGCGTACAGCGAGATGAAGCGCATCTACGGCTAGGAAAGCCGAGCGGGAAAACGCAGGGGCTCGGCCTCCCGGTTCGGGGCCCGGCCCCCTGCGTCCGCTGCATATTGCTCGATAACGGTTATGTTGCACGACGTTCGTTTGTACTAGAATACCTGCATGCGCAAAAGAAACCAGAATATACGCCAAGCCATCGAGACGCCGTTGCTAGGGTTTGGCGTGATACTTCTGGCGCTCGTCTGCTTTCTGCTGCTGCTAGCCGCGCTCATCATCGTCACCAGGATCGTGGTGGGTTGACCGGGCGCGAAGACATAGGGTATTTCGGCCGGGATTGCAGGTAGGGCGCTCGCATGTGGCAGCGATTCACGTTGTACGACCTTCGTGTCATCGGGCACTACCTCGGCATGCTCGCGCTGTTTTCGTCGCTCGTGCTCATGGTTCCGTTCGTGACGGCGCTTGCCTGCGGCGAATGGGAGCCGGCCGCCCGCTATCTGCTGACCATCGGCATCGCGCTCATCGTGGGGTCGGGGCTGCGGTTCCTCCGCATCGATCCCGGCCGCCTCAACCGGCAGCAGGCGCTGGCGGTCACCGGGCTCGCCTGGATCGTTCTCGCCTTCATCGCTACGGTTCCGCTGCATCTGTCGGGACATTACGCGAGCTATCTGGACGCGCTGTTCGACGGGGTGTCAGGATTGACCACCACCGGAGCCAGCATCATCCTCGACCTCGACCACCTTTCCAACGCCGACAACATGTGGCGGTTCATGATGCACCTGATCGGCGGCTTGGGGCTCATCGTCGTGGCGCTCTCGTTCGGGCTCTTCGGAAGGGGCGCTGGGTCCCTGTACGCATCGGAGGGCCGCAGCGAGCACGTGGTCCCCAACGTCGTGCAGACGGCGCGGCTCATCGCCAAGATCGCCGTCGTTATCATCCTCATCGCCACGGCCATCCTCACCGGCCTGTGCGCGTTCATGGGCATGGAGCCGCTGCGCGCGTTTCTGCATGCGCTCTGGCTCTCCATCTCGGGCTTCATGACGGGCGGCTTCGCCCCGATGAGCCAGAGCGTCATGTACTACCACTCGTTTCCCATCGAGCTGCTGCTCATGCTGCTCATGCTGCTGGGATCCATCAACTTCATGCTGCACTCCGAGGTGTGGAAAGGGCGCGTCGCGGTGTTCTTCCGCGATCTTGAAACGCGCACGATGGTGCTGTGGCTCGGGGTGATGGCGTGCGTGCTCGCGGCCTCGCTGAGCGCGAGCGCCGAGTTCTCGAACCTGCCGGCCATGCTCAGGCGCGGCCTGTTCATGATAATCGCCTCGTTTTCGACGACCGGTTTTCAGAACATCACGTCGAACCAGATGACGACGGTTTTCTCGTCCGGCGCCTTCCTGGTCATCGCCGTGCTCATGGCCGTGGGCGGCAGCGCGGGCTCCACCACCGGCGGCATCAAGTTCAGCCGCATCGGCATCATCATGAAGTCGGTCGCCGCCGCCATCAAGGAGGCGCTTGCGCCCGATTCGGCGCGCGTGGTGGTGTCGTACAACCACGTCGGCCGCCGCGTCCTTGCGCCCGACATCGTGAAAGAGGCGATGATGGTGTTCATCCTCTACGTGGTGACCTACGCCATCGGAGCGCTTGTCGGCATCGCCCACGGCTACGAGGCCACCCAGGCCATCTTCGAGTCGGTGGCCATGGCGAGCAACGGCGGATTGTCATCGGGGCTTGCGTCGCCGGGCATGCCCCCCACGCTGGAGCTGTTCTACATCCTGCAGATGTGGGCGGGCCGCCTTGAGTTCGTCACGCTGCTTGCCCTGGTCGTCGAGATCGTGGTCTCGCTTGATCCGCGAAGGCTGGTGAACAGATGATGACGGGAATTCGCGGAGCGCGGGCGCGCTGGATGCGCCGTGCCGCATGCATGCTGGTGGCCGTGCTGGTGGCGGCATGGGCAGGCGCCCCTCCCGCCGCGTACGCGGACGAAGACGACGGGGCCGGCGACAACGAGGTGAACACCCAGCAGCTTCCCGACAGCTCGTTCATCTACGACACGTCCATCGTGGATCTGGGCACGGCCGACACGTACTACGACAACCAGACCGTCCAGGTGGTCGGCGAGGTCGTGGGAGACAGCATCCGCGCCGGCATCAGCGGCGGGCACCGCTGGATCACGCTCGCATCCGAGGACGGGACCGCCACCCTGTCGGTGTACATGTCGAGCGAATCGGCGGCGAAGATCGATTCGTACGGCGAGTACGGCACCACGGGAACCACCTTGCAGGTTCGCGGAACCTTCCATCTGGTATGCCCCGACCACGACGGCGTCACCGACCTGCACGCCGAGGTGGTCACCGTCGTCGAACGGGGCTCTCAGCATGAGGACGCGTTCGAGTTCGAGAAGTTCATTCCCGGTATTCTGGCCGTTGCCGTCGGAATCGGCATGATGGTAGTCTTCTACTGGATGAGGGAGCGGCGGCGTTGAGCCGCCCCCGGCGAACGGCTGCGGCAGGCGGGCGCGCCGCCCGCGCCGCCGCCCTGCGGACCGAAGGCTAAGGAGGACGTTTGCGGAAAGGCCAGGTTGTCAAGCTCGATCGCGGGTATCCGCTCGTACGCTTGGAGGACGGAAGGCTCGTGCGCTGCGAGCATGCGGCCTCTTTGGTGAAGGGCGAGGGCATGCGCGCCGTGGTGGGCGATTTCATCGAGGTCACGGTGCCGGAGGGCCACGACAAAGGCATCATCGAATCCATCGAGCCGCGCTCCCGCGCATTCGTGCGCAAAGATCCCACCGAACGGGCGGTGTCCCAGGTGCTTGCGGCCAATTTCGATCGCGTGTTCGTGGCTCAGCCGCTGGCCGATGTGAACGTGCGGCGCCTTGAGCGCGAACTCGTGCTGGCGTACGAGACGGGCGCGGCGGTAACCGTGGTGCTCACGAAGGCGGACCTTGCCGAAGGCGAGGAGCAGGTCGCCTCGGTGCGGGAGCGCGTGCGCTCGCTCGTGGGCCCCGACGTGCAGACCCTGGTCGTTTCCGAGGACGATCCGTCGAGCGTGGAGGCGGTCCGCGCGCTCGTCCCCCCGAACACGACGGCGGTGCTCATCGGGAAGAGCGGCGTGGGGAAGTCGAGCATGGTGAACATGCTCGTGGGCGCCGACGTGCAGGAGACCACGCCCGTGCGCGACCGCGACGGGAAAGGGCGCCACACCACCGTGAGCCGCGAGATGGTGGACATTCCCCGGGGAGGCTGCATCGTGGACATGCCGGGCGTGCGGGGCCTGGGGATGTGGGAGGCCGATGCGGGCATCGGCGCGGCGTTCGCCGATGTGGAAGCGGTTGCCGAACAGTGCCGTTTCCGGGATTGCCGCCATGAGAACGAGCCTGGCTGCGCGGTGCGCGCCGCCGTGGAGGCGGGGGACATCGCGCCCGAGCGGTTCGCTTCGTACCGCGCGCTCAAGCAGGAGACCGAGGACGTGCGCGGCCGCCGCGAAGAAGCGCGCCGCATGCGTGGCGAGAAGGCCTCCGATCGCGCGAAAGAGGGACGCAAAAAGCGCCCCGGCGGCAGAAAGCGCGGATAGGCTCTTCACAGCGACGGGCATCGGCGGCGCGTTTGCGCTTGCGTCCGATCGAGGCAGGCCGGCTGGTCGTCTCCGCGTGCGGGATCCTTCGGCTCCGGCGGCTCGCGCCGCTCATCGCTTCGCGATGCCTCCCTGCGCCCGCTTCGCGTGCTCGGGAGTGCAACAGTCCGCTGGACTGTTGCATGCTCAGGATGTCAACCTGGCCGGGCGCATGCGCCCCACGGGCGGGCGCGGCGCGCGCCGAACCGACGATGACAGAAAACGCGGTCGAATGTGCAGTCTGCGGGGCCGATCCGCGCCCTTTGCGCGCCTTGACCGCGCAAAACGCCTGGTCGCGGAATTCGCGTGCCCGGTTTCGCGTTCGGCGAGTGCACATTCGACCGTGTTTTCTGTCATCTGCGGTGTCGGTGGTGTAACGGCGGAGGCGCCTTTCTCGTGCGCGGGCCGCGTTTTGCCTGGCGTCGTCGGAAGGGGGCGCATATCTGCTATACTGTCCAGCGGCTCCGAGCCGTGCTGCGCACACGGTGCTCGCAGCCCCGCGTTTGCATCGTTGGGCCCTGCACTCGCGGCGTATACGTTGCCCATTGCCCGCGGCACGGCCGTGTGGACGTACGGCGGTATCGCAGCTCGCTCGCAGCGCATGGCGCTCGAGCCGTGCGGCGGCTCCTGGCGGAAGCCGCTTTTGCGAAAACGGCCGCCCGTCTCCGCTCCTGCGTCGCGTGGAGACAAGGAGCCTTCGATGAACAAGAACAAGAAGACGACGTACGTGGCCCAAGCGGGCATGATCGCCGCCGTGTACGCGGCGGCGACGCTGGTGGCGCTTCTGCTGCTGCAGGGGCTTGCGTGGGGACCGGTGCAGTTCCGCATCTCGGAGGCGGTGTGCGTGCTCGCCGTGCTCACGCCGGCCGCCGTGCCCGGCCTTACGGTGGGATGCGCCATCGCGAACCTCATCGCGCTCGCCGTCAACGGAACGGGCGCGCTCGGCCTGCTCGACGTGGTCTTCGGCAGCTTGGCGACCTTCCTCGGATCGCTTTGGTGCTGGAAGATGCGGGAGCGGCCGAAGGTGGCGCTGCTCGGCCCCGTGCTTGCGAACGCGCTCATCGTGCCGGCGTATCTGCCCATCCTGCTGCAGGGCCTGGGCTACTACACCATCCCGTTCACAACCATCGCGCTGGACGGGCTGTACGTGCCCATGTACCTGTTCGGTGTGGTGGCGACGGGTTTGGGCGAGGCGCTGGTCATGTACGCTTTGGGCTTGCCGCTGCTCGCCGCCCTCAAGCGATCCGGCGTGATGAAGCGGGCCGCCGCCTAGGCGCGCCTCGCCTGCTGCATCACCCGGCTTTGCCTCAGCCGCGCAGCGCAGCCCCGTCCAGCATCGGCGCTTCACTGATTCAGTGAAGCGCCTGCCGTCTGTTGACAAAACCGTTACAATACATGGGCCGGTCTTAACGGCGTTTGCGTGCGAGCGCGAAAACGCAGCGAGCAGGTTCGGGGCCGGCACCTGTTGGCCGAATCGAAGGACGTGCATGAATCCAGTTATCATCGTTCCGACGTTCGTATCCGCGCGTCGCCGCAAAGACGGCGGGAGCGTGACCACGACGTACGACCATATGACTCCGGTCTCGCAGTCCGGGGAGCTCCCCCGGTTGCTCGCTTCGCTGCAGAAGGTGCGCGGCCTCGGGCAGATCGTCGTCCTCGTGGTGAGCGAGCCGTCCATCGAGATCCAGGCCGCTGAGAAAATCCAGTCCGCCGTCTCGAACTACCCGTCGCTCAACACCGTCGTCATCGGCGCGCCGGAGCTTGCGCTCATCCAGCAGCGCATGGAACAGCTGGGCCTTGGCAAGCTTTCCAAGGAAATCGGCCTGTCCGGGTACGGTGCCGTGCGGAACCTGGGCCTGGTGGTGGCCGACGTGCTCGGCTTCGACTCGGCCGTGTTCTTGGACGACGACGAAGTGGTCGACGATGCCGACTTCTTGCAGAAGGCCATGTACGGGCTTGGGAAGCTCACGAAGAAGGGCATTCCCATCCTGGCGAAAACGGGATTCTACTTCAACTCCGAAGGATCGTACCTGTCGAGGAGCCAGGACAAGTGGTACAACCACTTCTGGCAGCAGGGCAAGGCCTTCAACAAGTGGATAGAGAAGGCCATGCGCGGCCCGCGCCTGTCGCGCTCCAACCACGTGTGCGGCGGCTGCCTGGCGCTGCACAAAGAGGCGTTCAAACGTCTGTCGTTCGATCCGTGGATCGCGCGCGGCGAGGACCTGGACTACATGCTCGACCTGCGCATGTACGGCTCGGACATCTGGTTCGACAACAAATGGAGCCTGCGCCACCTTCCGCCCGAGACCGAAAGCGAGGGCACGCGCTTCCGCCAGGACATCTTCCGCTGGCTCTACGAGTTCCGCAAGATGGAGTACAGCCGCACGCAGATCGACCTCATGCAGGTGAAGCCTTCGTCGCTCGAACCGTATCCGGGACCGTTCTTGGAGCCGGGCATCACGCGGCGCATCAGGATGACGGCGTTTCTGCGCAGCCTCGCACGGCCCGACAAACGGGCGTACCGGAAGGCCGCGAAGGCGGCTACCGGCGAGGCGACGACGTACGCCCAGCGCAACTGCTCGAAGTACTTCGAGTTCCAGTTCGTCTGGCCCGAGCTCATGGCTCGCATGGAAAACGACCAGATCCTGCGCACCGCGCTTATCAAATCGGCCGCCCAGCGCCAGGCGAGCGTCGGATCCGACCGTCCGGCCGCTCCGCAGAAGCCGACGAGGACGTCCGGCATCGATCCCGGCGTGACGAGCGAGATTCGCCTGAACATCGCCGAGTGACGCGGTCTGGGGGGGGGAGCGCGGTTCGCCCGTCCCTCGACCGGCTGCGGCCTGCACGGCGTTGCCTTCGGGAAACGCGCGCGTGACGCTTTCACAATTGACGAATCTCGTACAAGCGTGCAGCCGGGTTTCCGCTACACTGGGTGCGTCGTCCGTGGTTTGAATCGGGAGAAGCTGGCAGTTTCATGGATCCTATCACCGCATTGGTCATACCTGCGATCGTCGGCATCGGCATCGGCATCCTGTCGGGGCTGCTCGGCATCGGCGGCGGCACGGTCATGGTGCCGGTCTTCCGCCTGCTGTTCGATATGAGCGCCATCATGTCCACGGCAACCTCCCTGTTCGCCATCATTCCCACGTCCATCTCGGGCGCGGTGTCGCATGTACGGCACAAGACGTGCATCCCGTCGCTCGGCCTGGCCGCGGGCATCGGCGGAGCCGTCACGTCGCCTTTGGGCGTGTGGCTGGCCACGCTGTCCCCTGCGTGGCTCATCATGGTGGTCGCCGCGCTCATCATCGGATGGTCGGCTGTGAAGATGCTGGCCAAGGCCATCAAGCTTCCGAAGGCTTCCCTGCCGTCGGAAGGAGCCGACGGTGCGGTGCCTGCGGCGACAGCCTCGGCGCTTCCCAAGCTCACGCGCAAGCAGCTGCTCATCGGCGCGGCCATCGGCCTGGGAGCGGGCGTGGCGTCGGGGTACGTCGGCGTCGGCGGCGGCTTCATCATGGTGCCGCTCATGCTGTCGTTCGTGGGCATTCCCATGCGGCTGGCCTCCGGCACTTCGCTCATCGCCGTGATGATACTGGCCGTTCCGGGCGTGGTCGAGCAGGCGCTGCTGGGCAACATCAACTACTTCGCCGGCCTCGCCATCTCCATCGGATCCATCCCCGGCGCCGCCATCGGCGCGCACCTCGTGCGCCACGTGCCCGAGCGCATGCTGCGCTTCATATTCGGCGGTTTTCTGATTGTGGCCGCCGCCCTCCTCGTGCTCAACGAATTCGGTATACTGGGGTAAGATGCGGAAGCGCTTCGCGGGTTCCCTCCGTTGCCTGGGCGGTCTCGCGATTTCGCGTTCACGTTAAGCCGAACGAGGTGCCCACGCCGCCGGAAAAGACGGCGGCGCATTGCAGGAGGAAGCATGGAGGAGAGCAAGAGGGAGCATCCGTCCCGTATTTTCACGCTCGAGATGCTCATGTTCACCATCGCGGTGATATCGGGGGTCGTGCTGCTGTACAGCCTGGTGACCGCCCAGATCAATCTCTTCGTGCTGTTCGCCGCCGGGCTCACGTTCACGCTGTCCATCGTGGTGGTCATCCGCTTGCTCATGGATCCCGATTCCGTGCGCGCCCGCCAGTCCGACGCCATGCTCAAGCTCGCCAGCCAAACGCTTGCGTACATGAGCGAGGGCCTGGACCGCGAGGCCGCCCAGAAGATATGCGGCCTTCTGCTTCCCTCCACGGCGGCCATCGCCGTGGCGATCACCGACAAGAAGCAGATCCTCGCCTACTCCGGCTATGAGGCGGAGTCGAACCCGTCCGGGAGCGTGATCCAAACCCACGCCACCCACGCCACGCTGACCGACGGCGAGATGCGCATCCTGCTCACCCCCGAGGAAATCGGGTTCTCCACTTCGTCGCCCGGCATCAAGGCCGCCATCATCGTGCCGCTGAAGATCGGGCGCAACGTGGAGGGCACGCTCAAGTTCTACTACCGCCGGGCGAAGAACATCAGCGAAACGCAGAAGTCCATCGCCGAGGGGTTCGGGAAGCTGCTTTCCACGCAGATGGCGGCAGCCGCGCTGGAGGAACAGACGAAGCTGGCCACCAGCATGGAGCTGAAGATGCTGCAAAGCCAGATCAACCCGCATTTCCTGTTCAACACCATCAACACCATCGCCTCGCTCATCCGGACCGATCCCGAAACGGCGCGCAAGCTGCTGCGCGAGTTCGCCGTGTTCTACCGAAGGACGCTCGAAGACTCGGCCGACCTCATCGTGTTCGCCCGCGAGATCGAGCAGACGCAGCGCTATTTCACGTTCGAGGTCGCGCGGTTCGGCGTCGAGCGGGTGGCGATGCGAGTGGACATCGATCCCGAGGTGGAGGAGCTGCTGGTGCCGCCGTTCCTCATCCAGCCGCTCGTGGAGAACGCGGTGCGCCATGCCATGCCCTCGGAAGGGAAGCTCACCATCACGGTGACGGGGAGGATCGAGGGCGACGATGTGGTGGTGAGCGTGGCCGACGACGGAGTGGGCATGACGGAGGAGTCGCGCCAGAACATCCTGCATCCCGAATCGTCCACAGGGCTGGGCATCGCGGTGAAGAACGTGCACGACCGCATCCACGGCTACTTCGGATCGGATGCGCACATGGACGTGGAGAGCGAGCTGGGACGCGGCACGTGCGTGAAGCTGCTGCTCAAGGGGGGCGCGCTGCAGGCGGACGCTCCCGAAACGGCTTAGGCGGCCGTCTCCTGGCCGCGCGGGATCCTTCGGCTCCGGCGGCTCGCGCCGCTCATCGCTTCGCGATGCCTCCCTGCGCCCGCTCCGCGTGCTCGGGAGTGCAACAGTCCACTGGACTGTTGCATGCTCAGGATGACAACCTGGCCAGGTGCATGTCGATGGCGGTTTAACAGCGGGCTTCGCTGTATGGTTTTGACTCGCGGCGCTGCATGCAGAGAAAAAGCGGGCCCCGATCGACGAGACGATCGGGGCCCGCTTCGGTTGCAAGGCCCGTCCGCCTGGGGGCAGGCGGGCCTCTGAAAACCTAGTGCTTCGGGAACCGGACGAGCAGCGAGGCGATGCCGCCCACCACGCATACGATGGCGACCGCCATGAACATGACGGTGTACGTTCCCGTCATGTCGAACACGGCCCCGGCGATGACCGGGACGAGCGCCGAGAACACCGACAGGAGCAGCAGCACCATGCCCATGATCTTCGGGAACTGCTCGATGCCGAAGTAGTTCGCGAACGCGGTCGGCATGACGCTGGTGTTGCCGCCGAAGGCGATGCCCAGCAGGATGTAGTACGCGTACAGGATGGCGATGTTGCCGGGATCGCAGATGAAGGCCAGAAACGCGCCCACCCCTGCGACGAGCCCGCACACGCCGAGGATGCGGGCAGGCTCGATGCGGTCGGCGAGCGGGGCGATGACCAGGTTCACGGCAACCGCCGCGATGCCCTGAACCGCCACCGCGCCGGCGATGACGCCCGTGTCGAGCGCGAGCCCGGAGAAATACAGCACGCCGGAGGACACGGCCATGTTCAACGCGACGAAGATGCAGAACGACCCGGCCCAGATCAGCCAGAACGGCAGGCTCCTCATCGCTTCGCCGCTCGTCTTCGAAACGGTGCTTTTGAACACCCTCGATTTCGACGGCGCCGGCGCGCCGGCCGCCTCGGAGGGCCCTGCGGCGGCGCCGGGCGCGAGGCCGTCGGGAGCCTGGCCGACCTGCGCGGGCGTGTCCTTCATGAACAGCAGGGCGATCACGAGCGCGATGGCGGCCATGATCGAGATGAGGTAGAAGCCCATCGACCAATTGCCGGCTTCTCCCATGGCCGCGTTGGTGATGAGCGGGAAGGAGAAGGCCACCAGGCCGCCCAGGCCCATGGTGAGGGCCATCGCAAGGCCGCGCTTCTGCACGAACCAGCTGCCGATGGTGGTCTGCGTCGCTATCTGGCCGCCGAGCGTGCACGAGAAGCTGAGCAGCACGCCGAACAGCACGACGTAGGCGACGGTGCTGACGCCGGCGAACAAGCCCATGAGCACGCCGGTGAGGATGATGAGAAGAGAGCTGACGACGAACGCCTTGCGCGCGCCGTACTTCGCGATGAACTTTCCGATGAGCGGACCCGGCAGGCCCTGCATGAGGATGAACACGGTAAAACCGAGCCCGATCATGCTGCGGTTCATGGCCACCGCAGGATCGAGCGCCATGGCGGGAATGGCGAGCTGCGCGGCGGCAAGGCCGAAGTTGCCGAGCAGTGCGTACAGGAACGCGGTGGCCACGGCCACGCGCCATCCGATGAACTTTCTCTGCTCCATTCAGGTTCTCCTTTCAAGGTTAAACCGAATGCTTCTGGGCGTTCGCGCGCGTGCCGGATCGAGCCGAACCGGATCCGGCCGCTCCGGCGGCTTGCGCGAAGCGCCTCGATCGAAGGTTCGGAAGCGCCCGCGCGGCGCTGGCTGCGCGGGCGCTCCGAAACGCGTTACATGTCCAGGTTCAAATCGACGGGGTACATGGGGAACATCTTCACCTTCAGGGCGCCTTTGAAGAACAGCACCGTCCACGCGACGATTCCCGCGGCGGACGACAAGAGAGCGATCAGCGCCCATGCACCCGAGGCGAACACGGCCGAAAGCACCAGGCAGATGCCCGTGATGGCGACGCCGAACGCGATCCAAGCGAGATAGGCCGAGCGGTACGGCTCCTTGCTCGCCTCCACGTTCACGCCGTAGCCCACCGAGCGCATGCGCCGCGTGTAGGCGAACTGCACGACGGCGCACGCCACGAAGCAGGCGCCTGCGAGCACCCAGAGCCCCAGCGGTGCCGAAGATCCGGCGAGCAGGCAGGCCGCGACGGTTGCGATGGAGCCAGCTTCGGCCGCGGTCAGCAGGAACAGCCCCAACACGAAGTTGGTGTTCCAGGCCGGGCGCGATCCCATCTGGTAGGCCAGCCCGGTGCACACGAGGAACGCGAGCGAAAGCACTGCCGAGATGCCGGCCACCACGATGCTCGCGCCGCCGAGGTCGAACGCGAAGCCGTCCAGCGCGCAGACGAGCAGCGCGACGCCCAAAAACGGCGTGAGGAACGCCTCTTGCGTCAGGTGGGACTTGAAATTGGAGAACGCGTTGAAGAACCGCGCCGGCGTTTGCAGGTGGAAGACCGATGCGATGCCGCCCACGCAGAGCAGCGCCAACGTGGCCAGCGCGACGACGTTCATCGGAAGGTTCAGCCCGAATGCCAGGTTGGCAAGGAACGCGACCACGAACATGCCGAGTCCCACGCGCTGGCAGGCGGTCGAAATGACTAGCGGCCAATGGATTTGCATAGCGTCTCAGCTCCTTTCCGCGGCACGAGGTAGATGACGGACGGATTGTTGCCGAACTCGGGGTGGACCTTGTACTGCCGATCCTCGTTCGCTGCCAGGATCTGCGATATCTGGCTTTCCGGATCGTTGAGGTCGCCCACCACGCGGCATCCCGTCGTGCAGGTGTAGGCGCATGCCGGCTGCTCCCCCTTCTCCAGCCGATGCACGCACAGGATGCATTTCTCGACGGTTTTGGTTTTCGGGTTCAGCGTGCGGGCCTCGTATGGGCATGCCCAGATGCAGTACTGGCATCCGAAGCACCGGTTCGCATCGACAAGCACGATGCCGTCCTCGGTTTGGTGCGTGGCCTTGGTGGGGCAGACGGCCACGCAGCTGGGATGCTCGCAATGCATGCACTGGTTCGGGAAGTAGAACATCTCGAGCTTGTCGGGGTATTCGCCGATCGGCCCCATGCGGTAGACGCGGTCCCAGAACACGCCCAGATCGACGTCGTTCTCCATCTTGCATGCGACCGAGCACGCTTGGCATCCGGTGCACTTGTCCAGGTCGATGACCATTCCCCAACGGCACTTCGCTGCTTCGGCCATGGCTACTCATCTCCCTTCTTCACGATGCGGCACAGCGTGCTTCGCAAGCCGGGTGTCATGAACTCGTCGTTGTAGGAGCGGTCGGACGTGAGGGTGTTGGCGTTCGACATGCCGTCGGGGTACCCGGGCAGCCCCAGCGCGGGGCAGGCCTGCCACCACCCGTGCGGGATGACGCACACGCGCGGGTCGACGCCGTCGCTCGGCCGCGCCTTCATGGTGATGCGGCCGGTGGGCGATTCGATCCACACCCATTCGCCGTACTGGATGCCCAGCTCCTTCGCAAGCGAGGTGTGGAAGATGACCTGTGGCTCGGGAACGATTTCGCGCAGATGCGGGATGCCGCGGAAGGCGGAGTGGTAGTAGATGGGGTAGCGCCGGCCCGTCACTCCGGTCAGCGGGTAGTCCTTCGCCACGTCGGGAAGCGAGTAGATGCTCTCCTTGGGCTCGTTGGCCTCCGGGAAGGGCTTCGAGCCCATCACCAGGTTCACGACCGCATACAGCTCGGCGCGGCCCGAGGGGGTGGGGAAGCCGTTCTTCTCGTATTCGCGCGAGGGCATCTGGGGAACGTGGTGTATCCACTTGTCCTTGAGTTCCTCCCAGGTCACGCCCGCGTGCGTTTGGTCAAGCTGCCAGTTGAACAGCTCCTCGTCGGTTTCCCACGGCCACCATTCGGGATTGAGCTTGTGGCCGAACGAGCGCCAGAACCACACGTCGCTCTTGCGCTCGTAGAGCGGCTCGACCGCTTTCTGCTGGCCGAACACCCATTCGCTGCACACTTCGTCGGCCAGGTAGTCGCGCTCGGTCCAGTGCGTGGAGGGCAGCACGAGATCGGCGAGCTCGCAGGTGGGCGACATGTAGTAGTCCATGCAGACGAGCAGATCGAGGCACAGAAGCGACTGCTTGACGAGCGCCGTGTTCTCCGACCATGAAAGCGGGTTGCCCTGCACCATGATGTAGCCCTTGATGGGGTAGGGCTGTCCGGTCCTCATGGCCTCGAACACCTTGGTGGGGTTCGAGATGCCGTAGACGCTGCCCGATGCGCGTTCGTCCACCAGGCGCAGCTCCCGCTGCGTTGCGGGCTCTTCCCCGGTGAGCGGGCCCATCTGGTTCCAGAAGGGCATGCTCAGGTTGCCGCCCTTCTTCTCCAGGTTGCCGCATATCGCGATGATGCAGTTCACCAGCTGCAACGTGTCTTTGCAGTTCGTCTGCTCCTCGATGCCCTGGAACACGTTGATGGTGGCCGCGGGCGCGGCAGCGTACGTGCGGGCTGCCGCGCGGATGTCGTCGGCCTTCACCCAGCACATCTCTTCGGCCTTCTCGGGCGTCCATTGGTCGGCCCGCTCCTTCAGGCCGATCCAGGCCGTTTTGACGGGCACCTCCTGGCCGTCGGCGAGCGTGACCATGCCGCGGTATTCGATGTCCTCGTCCACGTCCTTCGCGTGCATCTCCACGAGCGACTGCGACTTTTTGTCCCACATGAGCATGGCCTGCTCGTTGCCGCCCTCTTTGACCAGCGCTTCGTTGAGCGGCACTTCGGCTCCCTCGATGATGAGCAGGGGGGCGTTGGTGTATTTCTGCGTGAACTCTTTGTCGTAGAGTCCCTCGTTCATGATGACGTTGAGCCAGGCGTAGGCCAGGTACGGGTCGGACCCCGGCCGCACTCCCAGGAAATGGTCGGCCTTCGCGGCAAGCGGGTGCTCGAAGAAGGGGTCGACCACGATGAGCTTGGCACCGCGATCGCGGCTCCTCCCGATCTGGCCCGATGTGTACGTCGGCTCGGTCCAGACCGAGTTGGCACCCCAGAATACGATGCAATCGGCATGGTCGAAATCGCATCCGTCGAAGGTCGGGAACATCCCGAACTGCAAGAACGACTGCACCATCATGGGAACGAGGCAGATGTTGCCGGGCGAAAGGCTGTGGTGTACGCGCCCGCCGGCGTTGCCTGCGCGTCCGGTCCATTGGTTGGTGCCGCGGCCCGTGCCCTGGCCGTAGGCGATCGATTCGGCGCCGTATTCTTCGGTGATCGCTTGCACGCGCTCGACGAGCCAATCGAGCGCCTCGTCCCACGAGATCTCTTCCCATTCACCCGCGCCGCGCTCGCCTGTGCGCCTGAGGGGAACGCGGAGCCGATCGGGGTCGTACAGGATCTTGCGGGCCGAGAGCCCCTTGCCGCACATTCTGCCTTCGCTGCGCGGATCGTCGGGGTTGCCGCGCACGTTCACGAGCACGCCGTCCTTGTCCACTTCGCACAGGACGCCGCATTTGGCATGGCATTCGAAACAGTTGGTCTTGACTATCTTCCCCCCGTCTGGAAGGGGAATGATCGATGGCATACGTGCTCCTTTCGCTCGTCTTCAGTCGGTTGCGTCCAGCCCTCCTTTCCCCTTGAGGCGGTACCGCTTCGCTATAGCCGCGCGCTGCGGCGAAAGGGGCGGGCGATGCCGATCCCCCTGGTCCGTCGCGTCGAACGGCCGTGCATCCGTGCTGACATGCGAAAGTGCTGCTCGTTGTTCACTTCGTATTGTGGGAACTGCCGGGCGGAAACGCCAACAGGAGTATGGGGAGCATGCCACAAGAAACTGTTGTGGCGCGACGAGGGCGATGCGCGCCAACCGCAGATGACCGAAAACGCGGTCGAATGCGCAGTCGCCGAGCGCGAAACCGGGCATGCGAATTCCGCGACCAGGCATTTTGCGTGATCGAGGAGCGCGAAGGGCGCGAATCGGCCCCGCGGACTGCACATTCGACCGCGTTTTCGGTCATTTCTGATTTCGCCCGAGCCGGCTGGGCTTTGGAAAGAATTGGCTCCCTTCATGAAGAGGCTTCCCGTTCAGCCCGACGACAAGCGGGCCGGCTCGAGAGGCTGCGCACGTCGGTGCGCGTTGACGGCGGTTCGGCGGCGGGTTCCGGCGAAGCGAAGCGGATCGGATCGGGATGCCCGGTGGCTCGGCGGTCGCGCATGTCGGGAAGGACGATCGAACCAAGGCGCGGCGCGGGTGCTTCCGTGCCTTCTGCCCCTGCGGTCAGGAGCGGAAGATGCCCTTCTTCCGCACGACGGCGCGAAGTTTGCAGGCTTCGTAGCAGTCGCCGCAGTCGGTGCATTTCGCGGGATCGATGAGGATGCGCTTGTCCTCGGCTTCGAACACCGCCCCGCTCTTGCATGCGCGCAGGCAGGCGCCGCAGCGGCGACACAGCGTTTGCTCTATTTGGAACCGGGAGAACTTCATCGCACGCCGCGTCCTGCGGATGGGCCCGCTTCCTTCGGCGGCCGACGGTCCCCTGCATCGGCGCGCGCGGCGGCGTCCCGGCCGCCTGTCGGTTCCAGCCGGTCCCCCTCGAACGCTTCCGCCGCCCAGTCTTCAACGCGGTAGTGCTTCAGGTACCCGGCGCAGACGGTGCTCAGGTAGCGGGCGAAGAATGCCGCGAAATGCTTCGCCTGGCCGTTGTCCGTGTCGCCCAAAAACCCGGTCGCGAATCGTATGGGATGGGCGAGCGAGGCGGACATGCCTTTGTCGGATTCGCCGGAAAGGTAGACCGAGAGGGAGTCGGAGACGCCGACCATGTGCTGTTCGTTCACGGCCTGCTGGATCAGCTCGATGTTGGTGGTTTCCACGCGGATCTCGGCTCCATCGACCTTCTTGATGAGATGTTGGACGAGCCGCTTGACCAGGTCCTCGTTGTAGCAGGCGAATTGCGCGCCGCGCAGATCGTCTCCGTCCACGGATCCCTTCTCGGCGAGCGGGGAGCCTTTCGAGCAGTAGATGACGAGCTCCGACACCACCAGCGGCTCGAACGCGTCGCCCAGCCGATGCACGATGCCCCTCATGAAGGCGGGCACGTTCACGATGTAGAGCACGTCGGGGTCGAGGTTGGGGAATCGCTCGGCGATGTCGAAGATGCTCCGCTCGGTGACGACGAGGGGGTTTCTGCCCCCGTCCGCTTCGCGATACGCCTCGAACAGGGGGGAGAGCGCGTGGATCGTGAAGGGCGTGGTCACCACGCGCAGCGGGCCGTTCGTCGGCGCGGGCCCGTTGCCCAGCGCGGCCGCCGTTTGCAGGCGGTGATAGGAGTCCGCGACGCGCTCGGCTTCCTGAGCGAACCGCCGCCCCGCCTCGGTGAGCACGAGCGCGTTGTTGCTGCGTTCGAACAGGGTGATGCCGAAATCGTTTTCGAGGCCTTTGATGATCGAGCTCGCTCCCTGCTGCGAGATGTAGCAGCGTTTGGCCGCATGGGAGATGGACCCGTGTTCCACCACGGACAGGAACAGCATCAGAGACTCGATTCGCATGGGCAACCCCCGCCGGTCAGCACACCGCCGATCCCCGTTCGGCACGCTTATGGTAGCACAAACGCGGTCTGCCGGCGGAATGCGGACCTTTATGGTGCTCCGGCGCGAATCGAACGCGCGGCGCCTGCTTTTGAAGAAGCCGGTCGCCCCCCATTCGCAAACGCGAAAGGCTTGCGGGGCAAGCGACGTATGCGGGCCTATTGCCTGCGCGCGCGACGGCGCAGGGGAAGGGCGATCGTGCTTGCGGCGCAGAAAAGCGACAGGGCAACCAGGCCTGCGGTTGTGCCGGCGACGTCGTCGCCCGTGGCAGCGAGGGTGACAGGCGAGTTCACCGCGAGATGGAACGTCCGCGCAGTGGAGCCGTAACGGTTGGTCGCCTTGACGGTGAAGGTGTAGTCACCTGGGTCATGCGGTGCGCCGGAAAGCTCGCCGTCAGGCGCCAGGGAAAGCCCGTCAGGCAACGCGCCCGCTTCGAGACTCCATGACACGCCGGTTGCATCGAGGGCGGAATCGACCGCCAGAGCGTCGCTCGAGACGCTGCGGACGTTGGCGGGGGAGTTCGCGGAACCGGAGAGGGGCGAAGCGTCCGTTGCCGGAGCGTCCTCGTCGGAGGTGAAATGGAAGCGGTAGGGCTTTCCCGGCTCGGCTGCGGGGAGCGTGTCCGAGGAGACCGTGATGACAGGCGGGCCCACCACGGTGATCGCGTAATCGGCGGTGTCGATATCATCAAGGTCGTTTGCAACCTTGACGGTAAAGGGGAATGCGCCCTTGGCGCTCGGCGTGCCAAAGATGATGCCGTCCGAAGAGAGCGTGAGCCCCGCAGGCAGTTCACCTGCGGCAACGCTCCACGTTATGGGTTCGTCTCCTGAAGCGGTAAGCTTCTGATAGTACGAATCTCCTGTCTTCGTGGAGGGAAGATCGGTGGTGGTGATTTTTGGAGGCACGTAGTCCTTCCAGATGGCGAAAAGCGTGTTGCCGCCCTGTTCGAAGGGAACCTGATCGCCTGGCTTATAGGACGTCCCCGTGCCGTCGGACGAGGTGTTCCACTCCTTGAGCCTCTTGTATTGGGGGCGCGTGAACGTGCTTTCGGCCGCAGGGGCCGACGTGGCGGTGGAGGACTCCCCGTCGGTGGGCTTCATGGTGCCCGAGCCGCCGTTGGGTTCGTAGCTTATGCGCCCGCGCGTCGTGGCGGAGACGGGCGTGCTCTTCGATTCGAGTCTGTAGGCGGGACCCGCGTACCGGGCTTGGAGACCGTCGTAGGTTGTGAAGGGATCGAGCCCCGAGAAGAAGCGGGAGGCCTGCCAGGTTTTGCCGTCGAGGCTGAACGTCGCGAACATGCCTGGATCCGGAGGGTTCTCAAGGAACATCTCGATCGTGTCGCCAGCCGTCGAGGAGGCACTCGTCTTGGGCACGAGCGGTGCGATGTTTTCGGCGTGCTGTCGCACGTAGACCGACCGGGGGCTTCCCGCGCCCTCGTAGTCGGCCTGTAGCCCGCTCGGCCCCACGCCGTCGTCGTAGGTCGCTTCCTCGATGCCGCGGACCCATGTGTCAACATATTCATCTCTGGCGGTGTCAGGAACCTGGGCCAGAAGGCTTCCGTTGCAATTCTCCCCCAGATACACGATCGAGAGGACCGGACAGTTGAGGAACATGTCGGTTGCATTCAAGGCCGAACTGCCGAAATCGTCGCGCAGATCAATGCTCTCGAGCGCCTGACAGCCGGAGAACATGTTTTGGGCGTCTGTGATCTTGCCGCCGAAGTCATCGGGCAGCGTAATGTCCTTGAGCGCCTGGCAGCCGGTGAACATGTTCTGCGCGTTCGTGATGCCCTGGTCGAAGCCCAGGAGCAGGGTTATCGTCTCCATAGCGGCCATTCCGGAGAACAGAGATTGCATATCGCCTTGTGCGGTCACGCCTTTCTCAACGGCGATGTTCCCAACGAGGTTGGCATATGCCTGCCATCCCCGCGGGGTTCCGTCGTACTCGCTCAAACGCCCGCTTATGCCATTCGTCGGCTTTATCGTCAGCGTATTGTTGTTGTAGTCTGTGAGTATCCAGGTGCACTCGCCGTCGGTGCCTGAATCCACAACAGCCCCGAAGGCCTGCAGGGGCGCCATCGGAACGAGGCCCGCCGCCAGGACGAGCGTCAGAAGAAGAGCGAAGACCCCCTTGCTCCGAGAATTCCAGACCAAGCCTGCGCTGCCATGCGATGCAGGTTTGGTTGCGACGTGGTTGCGACGGCGGAAATCGAGCTGGCTATGCGGGTGACGGGGGGGGGTTTGATTCCCATGATTGCCTCTTCCTCAAGCTCAACGTCGGTCGCGCCGCTTTGAAGCATGGTATGGAGTATGGCATGTTGAAGTCGCTCTCGCAAGCGTCGCGAGGCATTCATGGGCCCGGCGGCCGATAAACGGCCGCCGGGCTGCGAAGTTCGATGGTGCCCCCGGCGCGATTCGAACGCGCGGCACCCGCTTTAGGAGAGCGGTGCTCTGTCCCCTGAGCTACGGAGGCGCGCTCGCTATTGTAGCATTAATCGCGCAGGCGCACGGGATGATGCGAAGCCGAAGCCGGGCGGTTGCGCGGCTAGGCTCCGCCTCCGTCGGTCGACGGGGCCTGCGTCTGCTGGAACGTCACGTTCACCGTCACGTTCGACGTGATGTTGCTGATGGTGTACGTGCCTCCCGAGGACGCGACGCCGTCAAGGCCGGTGACCGATGCGACTTCGTAGCCGCTGTTCGGCGTGATGGTTATCGTGACGCTGCCGCCCTCGTCCACCTTGGAAGCGCTCGACGAGACGTTGCCGCCGCCGTTGGAATTGACGCTCACGCTGTACGTGGACGTTTGCTTCCCCAGGCTCACCACGATGTTGACGGTGGTTCCCTCCTGGTGCTTCCCGCCGCTCGGGCTCTGGCTGATGACGAGGCCCGATGCCACGTCGTTGCTGTAGTCGTAGTCGGCCGCCACGTTGAATCCGGCGTTCTCGAGCGCCGACGTGGCCGATCCCTCGCGCTGGCCCACGACGTTCGGCACCTCGGAGCCCTCGGGTCCGAGCGAGAGGTAATAGGTGATAGTGGTGTCCTTCGCCACCTTCGTGCCGGGCGCGATGTCCTGGCGCGCGACGCGGTCCTTGTCCACGGTGTCGGAGTATTCGGCCGCCCCGGCTGCGTACTTCAAGCCGTTGGCGGTCAGTTCCTTCCGGGCGTCGTCGGCCGTCATATTCGACAGATCGGGCACGGTGATCTCGGCAACGCCGATGGAAACCGTGATGTTGATCTTCGATTTCGGCGTGCGTTTGACATCGGACGTGGGATCTTGGCTGATCACCCTGCCCGACTCCACGGTGTCGCTGTTGTCTTCGCTGACGGTTCCCACCTCGAAGCCCTTCGACTGGATCTCCGAGATGGCCTCCTCGCGCGTCATGCCCACCACGTTGGGGACGTCAACGGCATCCTCGCCGGGCGTGTTCGCCAGCGCGAACACGATGCCGCCCACGATGGCCAGCGCCGCGATGATGCCCACGACGATGGCGATGGTCTTCTTGTTGTTCTTCTTCGGGACGTCGTTGTCGCTGCGGTACGCGCGCGTTCCGGAAGCGCCCGCCGCCGTTCCAGGAGCCACCGGCATGACGGCGGTGCTGTCGGGGGCGATGGGCGCCACGCCGCCCATGACGGCCGTCTCGGCGCTCGTGAACCCGCCGAGGTTGACAGGCCTGCCGGCCAGGTAGTCGTTCAGCACAAGGCGCATGTCCTTGGCCGTGGCGAACCGTTCGAGGGGGTTCTTGGCCAGCGCCTGCATGATGATGGCCTCAAGCGCGGGGTCGATGTCGGGGTTGATCTCGCGCGGCGGCACGGGCAGGTCGTTCACCTGCTTCATGGCCACGCTCACCGCATCGGGGCCGTCGAAGGGCAGCTGGCCGGTGCTGGCTTCGTACAGCACCACGCCGAGCGAGTAGATGTCGCTGGCAGCGGTCAGCTCTTTGCCCTGCGCCTGCTCGGGCGAGATGTAATGCGCCGTGCCCAGGACCGACGACGTCTGCGTTTTGACGGAGTTCTTGGCGCGCGCGATGCCGAAGTCCATCACCTTCACGTTGCCGTCGGGCTGGACCATGATGTTCTGCGGCTTGATGTCGCGGTGGATGATGTCCAGGCCGTGCGCCACGGCGAGCGCCTGGCACACCTGCGAGCCGATCTCGGCGACCTTGCGTTGGTTGATGGCGCCGCGCTCGTTGATGGCCGTCTTCAAATCGGACCCGCGCACGAACTCCATGACGATGTAGTAGGTGCCGTCGTCCTGGCCCCAGTCGTACACGTTCACGATGTAGGGGCTCTGCAGGTTCGCCGCGGCGGCGGCCTCCTGCTTGAAGCGCTGGGTGAAGCTGGGGTCGGCGGCGTACTGCGGAAGCATCACCTTCACGGCCACCAGGCGCCCGAGCACGTTGTCCTGCGCCCGGTACACTTCGGCCATGCCGCCGATGCCGATGCGCTCCGTTATCTCGTAGCGGTTGTTGAACACCCTGCCTACCATGTTTCCGGTCACGTTTTAGCTCCTTT
>CAUEBO010000022.1 GCA_958454405.1 uncultured Eggerthellaceae bacterium
GTCATCACCCGGTTTCTGGTCAATGCGTCCACCAAGCGTGCGGCGCAGGAGGCGGAATCCGTGGTTGCCGATGCCAGGCGTCAGGCTGAAACGCTGCGCCGGGAAGCCGTGATCGAGGCGAAAGACGAGGCTCTGAAGCTCAAGCAGGACGCCCAGGCCGAGAGCAAGGAGCGCCTGCGCGAAGTCCGCACGGCCGAGAACCGCATCTCGCAGCGCGAGGAATCGCTCGACCGGCGCGTCGAATCGCTTGACGCGCGCGAGCACCAGATATCGTCGATGCAAGGACAGCTCGATCGCCGCGAGCGCGATCTCGACGCGCTCGAGCAGGAGGTCGGCCGGCGTCTTGAGCGCGCGGCCGGCATGACGCCCGAGGAGGCGAAGGCCGAGCTGCTCGACACGCTGAAGGAAGAAGTGGTGCACGAGCAGGCCTCCATCATCCGCGATGCCGAGGCCCGCACCAAAGCGGAGGCCGACAAGAAGGCCCGTTCCATCCTGAGCCTTGCCATCCAGCGCGTGGCGGCCGACCATTCGGCCGAGACCACCGTGTCGACGATCCACATCCCCTCCGACGACCTCAAAGGCCGCATCATCGGCCGCGAGGGCCGCAACATCCGCTCCTTCGAGCAGCTGACGGGGACGAATCTCATCATCGACGACACGCCCGAGTGCGTCACCATCTCGTGCTTCGACCCGGTGCGCCGCGAGATCGGGCGCGTGACCATGGAGAACCTCGTCGCCGACGGGCGCATCCATCCGGCGCGCATCGAAGAGATGTTCGGCAAGGCGGAATCCTTCGTGAACCAGCGCGTGCAGGAGGCAGGCGAGCAGGCCGCGTTCGACACCGGCATCCACGACCTCCACCCGGAGATCGTGCGCACGCTCGGCCGCCTGCGCTACCGGACCTCGTACGGCCAGAACGTGCTCAACCATTCGCTCGAGGTCGCCTACCTCGCGGGCGTGATGGCGGCCGAGCTGGGGCTCGATCCCATCCCGGCGAAGCGCGCGGGCCTGCTCCACGACCTGGGCAAGGCTGTGGACCACGAGGTCGAAGGCAGCCACGCGGTCATCGGGGCCGATCTGGCGCGCCGTTTCGGAGAGAAGCCCGACATCGTGCACGCCATCGAGGCGCACCATAACGACGTGGAGCCCTCGAGCGTGCTCGACGTGCTCATCCAGGCCGCCGATGCCGTTTCCGCCGCCCGCCCGGGCGCGCGCAAGGAGACGCTCGACGCCTACGTGAAGCGCCTCGAGAAGCTCGAGGAGATCGCGAACTCCTACAAGGGCGTCGAGCGCACCTACGCCATCCAGGCGGGCCGCGAGGTCCGCGTGATGGTGGAGCCGGAGACGGTGGACGAAGCGGCGACCACGGTCCTCGCACACGACATCGCGCAGCGCATCGAGAACGAGATGCAGTACCCCGGCCAGGTGAAAGTCGTGGTCATCCGCGAAAGCCGCGCGGTCGGCATCGCGAAGTAGGGCGCGTTCCGGCATGGCCGACGACACGCTCGAAGCCTTCATAGAGAACGTATGCGGCGAAAGCCATCTCCGGGTCGAGGCGGACCTCGGGGATGGCTTCGTCCGTTTGAAGAGCGCCGAAGCCGAGCGGCGCCAGGCGGCGCACGACATCCGCTCCACCGAGGACATCGTCATCGAGATGCTGCGCAACGCGCGCGACGCCCATGCCTCGAGCATCTTCTTGGCCGTGACCCGCGAAGGACAGCGGCGCCGTCTCGTCATGCTCGACGACGGCGACGGCGTCCCTCCCGCCATGCACGAGCGCGTTTTCGAGCCCCGCGTCACGTCCAAGCTCGATACCGTCCATATGGACAAATGGGGCGTGCACGGACGCGGCATGGCGCTCTACTCCATCGCCGCGAATGCCGAAACCGCCTGCATCGCGGCATCGGACGCGGGCAAGGGCGCTTCGTTCGTCGTCGAGACCGACCTCGATCGCCTGGGCGAGAAAGCCGACCAGTCCAGCTTCCCGGCATTCGAGCGGTCAGAAGAGGGGAGCGTCTCCGTGCGCGGGCCGCGCAACATCCTGCGCACGGCCTGCGAGTTCGCCATCGAGTGCCGAAAGGACTGCACCTTGTACCTCGGCTCGGCCACCGACGTGGCGGCGACGCTGTACGCGTTCGGGCTCTCCTCGCTCACCTCGGCCGTGCGGGCGTTCTGCGCCGACGCTTCGGAGCTTCCTGTCTGCAAGCGCCTCTCAGTCGCCGGCGATCCCGCCTGGTTCGCCGAAACGGCCGCCGAGCTGGGGCTCCAGATATCCGAACGCTCGGCCCGGCGCATCATGGACGGGGAACTGTCCCCGCTTGCGCCGCTGCTCAGCCGCGTGCGCATCGACGGAGGGCATCCCGCCAGCCGATGCGCCCCTTCGAAGCCGGACGCGCCGGCGGATCCAGTCCGCGCCGATGGACGGGGGCTCAAGCTCTCCCCGGACGACATCGCGGCGTTCTCGGAGCGGGTGGGCGCGGCCTTCGCCGACATAGCGCGCGATTACTACCTCGAGCCGTCGGTGCGCCCCGAGGTCAAGGTGGGAAAAGACGCCATCCGCATCGTCATCCCCGTCGAGAAGGTGCGCTGAGGCCGATCGGCGCCGCTTCTTCGCGATCTTCCCATATCCGCAGGTTGCTAACCATACGTTGAATAGGTAGAATAGCCTGAGCATGATTTTGAACCCGAAAGGGCGACCGACGGCATATTGCATGAACCACACCAGCGATCACACGAACCAGTAACGACGAAGGATATGCATGTCCACAACTGATCACAAGCCGGAGCCCGGCTGCTTGAAGGTCTCATCGAAGTCGTCCCCGGCATCGGTTGCCGGCGCTATCGCCGGCATGGTGAAGGACGGCGTCTGCGTGGAGATCCAGGCCGTCGGAGCGGGCGCGGTGAACCAGGCGGTGAAGGCCATCGCCATCTCGCGCGGGTTCCTCTCGCCCGTCGGCATCGAGATATCCTGCGTGCCCTCGTTCGCCGACATCGTCATCGACGGGGAGTACCGCACGGCCATCCGCTTCACGGTGGAGCCCCGCTACACCCGGGGCGTCGTCCCGAACGTCTCCGGCGAGACGAGCGCGCCCTCGAACCGCTAGCAACGACCATGCAGACCCCTTTCACGAACCTGACGTTCTGCATCCGCACGTTCGGGTGCCAGATGAACAAACATGATTCGGAACGCATCGCCGGCATGCTCGAGGGCCTCGGCGCCTTGCCGGTGGATTCCATTGAAGAAGCCGACATCGTCGCGTTCATGACCTGCTGCGTCCGCGAGGCGGCCGATACGCGCCTGTACGGGCAGGTGGCGTCGCTCAAGACCGTGCCGCTGCGCAGCGGCACGCCGCTGTCCAAGCGCATCGTGGCCGTGGGCGGATGCATCGGCCAGCGCGACGGCGAACGGCTCGTCGACGAGCTGCCCCACCTCGACGTGGTGTTCGGAACCCACAACCTCGGTTCGCTGCCGCGCCTGCTGCAGGCGGCGGTCGAAGAGGGCGGCCACCAGGTGGAGGTGCTCGACGCAGCCTCCTCGTTCCCCACCGAGCTTCCCACGTCCCGCGAGCACGAGTGGGCGGCATGGCTGCCCATCACCATCGGCTGCAACAACTTCTGCACGTACTGCATCGTGCCCTACGTGCGCGGCCGTGAGAAGTCCCGGCCGATCGAGAGCATCGTGGAAGAAGCCGAGCGCTACGTGGCGGCCGGGGTCAAGGAAATCACGCTGCTCGGCCAGAACGTCAACTCCTACGGCCGCGACCTGTACGGATCGCCCCGCTTCGCCCAGGTGCTCGACGCGCTCGACGGCACGGGCGTGGAGCGCCTCCGCTTCGCGACGAGCCATCCGAAAGACCTCACCGACGAAGTCATCGGCAAGTTCGCGACGATGCGCTCGCTCATGCCGGCGCTCCATCTGCCCGTGCAGTCTGGTTCGGATGCGGTGCTCGCCGCCATGAACCGGCGCTACACGCGCGAGCACTACCGAGGGCTGGTCGCCAAGCTGCGCGACGCGGTGGGCGACATCGCCCTGTCCACGGACGTCATCGTCGGGTTCCCCGGAGAGCGTGAAAAGGACTTCGAGGACACCTGCCGCCTGGTGGACGAGATAGGCTACCATCAGGTGTTCACCTTCATCTACTCGAAGCGCGAGGGCACGCCGGCCGCGGCCATCGACGACCCGACTCCGCATGACGTGGTCCAGCAGCGCTTCGACCGCCTGGTCGGCATCGTGCAGAAGCGCGCGTTCGAAGCGAACCAGCGAGATCTGGGAGCGGAGGTCGACGTCCTCGTGGAGGGGGCTTCGAAGCGCGACGAGCGCCTGCTTTCAGGGCGCAGCCCCAAGAACCAGACCGTCCATGCGCCGCTTCCCACCGGCGTTGCCGGCGATGATCTGGCCGGCAGCATCGTGCGCGTGCACGTGGAAGAGGCGAAGACGTGGTACCTCGCGGGCAGGCTCGTCGACGGGCCTGGCGCTCCCTCCCAGAACGCCTCCCGATGAATCCTGAGCCCGTTTCGCCGCCGAGCGCGTTTCCGCTTTCCGCTCCGGTCGTCTGCGTGGTGGGCCCCACGGCGTCCGGCAAGACCGCGCTTGCCCAAGCGCTCGCGCTCGAGCTGGGCGGGGAAGTGGTGAGCGCTGACTCCATGCAGATATACCGGGGCATGGACATCGGAACGGGCAAGCTTCCCGACGAACAGCGCCTCGTGCCGCATCATGGGCTCGACCTCGTCGATCCGGGCGACCCGTATTCCGCGGCGCTCTTCCAGGCCTACGCCCGCGAGCGCTTCCTGGACATCGAAGCCCGGGGCGGCCGCAGCGTGCTGTGCGGCGGCACGGGCTTCTACGTGCGCGCCGCGATCGACGCCTACGACTTCCCCGAGGGCGAGCAGGTGGGAAACGAGACGCGGGAGCGCTTCACCCGGCTCGCCGAAGAGCAGGGCGCCTGCGCGCTTTGGGAGCTCTTGCGCGAACGGGATCCCGCGAGCGCGGCCGCCATACCCCCGGGCGACGTCAAACGCGTCGTGCGGGCCTTCGAACTGCTGGATGCCGGCACCACGTACGCCAAGCAGCGCGCGAAGCTGGCCTCGATACCGCAGCTCGTCCCGGCGGCCTTCGTCGGATTGGCCGTTGATCCCGACATCCTGCGGTCCCGCATAGACGCGCGCGTGGACGCCATGGTGGAAGCGGGGCTCGTCTCCGAAGTTAAAGGTCTGTTAAACCGCGGCTTCCGCGCAGGCATAACCGCCCCGCAAGCGATAGGATACAAGGAGATCGTCGCCGCGTTGGACGGCGAGACCACCATCGACGAGGCGATCGAGCGCATCAAGGCCGCAACGCGCCGCTACGCGAAGCGGCAGCGCACGTGGTTTCGCAAGGATGCGCGGATCCGCTGGATATGCGCCGACGAGCAGGATGTCGAACCGCTCGTCGAGCAGGCGCTCGGCGCACTTGGCGCCGCAGGCGCCGACCGAACGTGAAGGAGCGTGCAAGCAACCCCCATGAAACTCGACTTCGTCAAACTGCACGGACTCGGGAACGACTTCGTCTTCATCGACGACTTCTCGCGCGACATAGATCTGACGGCCGAGCAGGTCGAGCTCATCTGCGACCGCCATCTTGGCGTGGGCGCGGACGGCGTCGTGCTGGTCCGCCCCTCCGACGACCCCGACTGCACGGCCTACATGCACTACATCAACGCCGACGGCACGTTGGCGCAGATGTGCGGCAACGGGGTGCGCTGCTTCGCCAAGTACCTCGTCGACCGCGGCTACGTTGCGGCGGCGGAACGCCGTTTCGTAGCCGACACGCTCTCCGGGCCGAAGCCCATCAGCTTCGAGGTCGACGAGGACGGCCTGATGGCGCAGGCGACCGTGGACATGGGCCGTCCCGTGCTCGATCCGGCCAGCGTGCCCGTTGCCGCCAGGCCGAACGCTGAAAGCATGCAGGGGGCGCCCTATGTGCGGGAACTGCCCATCGACTCTCCCTGGGGACGCTTCGCGTTCACCTGCGTGTCGATGGGCAATCCCCATGCCGTCTGCTTCATCGACGATTTCTCCGCGGTGGCCGACGAGCTGTTCCCCGATCCTGCGGACAAAAGGCTGGGCACCCTCGATGTCGCCCGCGCGGGCGCGTTCTTCGAATCGCACGAGCTGTTCCCCGAGAAAACGAACGTGGAATTCGTCGTCGTGGGCGCTCAGGGCCTCAGCATGCGCGTGTACGAGCGCGGCTGCGGCGAGACGATGGCCTGCGGCACCGGGGCATGCGCCGTGAGCGTCGCCGCATCGCTCACCGGGCGGGCTGGGCGCGAGAACGACGTGGACCTGCTTGGCGGAACGCTGCGCATCCGCTGGACCGACGCCGACCGCGTGATGATGACCGGGCCGGCGCGGCAGAGCTTCGAGGGCGTCGTGTCCATCTAGCATCAGTCCCGCAGCCGAGAACCCGAAACCCCCGAACGAAAGGATCGCTCCGTGAAAACCGCATCCTGCCTCGACCATATGGCCCCGTACCTGTTCGCGCAGATCGACGCCAAGCGCGATGCGCTCAAGGCGCAGGGCATCGACGTCATCTCGCTCGGCATAGGCGACCCCGACACGCCCACGCCCGAGCATATCGTGGAGGCCATGGCGAAGGCCGTCCGCAAGCCGGAGAACCACCAGTACCCCGACTACGCCGGCTCGCCCGCGTACCGCACGGCCTGCGCGACATGGATGCAGGATCGCTTCGGAGTGGAAGTGGACCCGAAGGCCCAGGTGCTGGCCCTCATAGGCAGCAAGGAGGGCATCGCCCACCTGCATACCGCGTTCGTCGATCCGGGCGACTACGTGCTGGCTCCCTCCATCGGCTACCCCGTGTACTCAGGGGGAGCGACGCTCATGAGCGCGAACACGCATTTCATGCCCATGAGGGAGGAGAACGGTTTCTTGGCCGATTTCGACGGCATTCCCGACGACGTGCTGGCCAAGACCAAGATCATGTTCCTCGGCTACCCAAACAACCCGACGGGCGCCTGCGCGACCGAGGAGTACTTCGACAAGGCCATCGACTTCTGCATCGAGCACGGCATCCTGCTCGCGCACGACAACGCCTACTGCGACATCTGCTTCGACGGCTACCGCGCGCCCTCCATCCTCGAGCGGCCCCGCGCGATGGAGTGCTGCATCGAGTTCTTCAGCCTGTCGAAGTCCTACAACATGACCGGATGGCGCATTGCGTTCGCAGCGGGAAACGCCCAGGCTGTCGGCGCGCTTGGCACGGTCAAGAACAACCTCGATTCGGGCCAGTTCACGGCCGTGCAGGATGCGGCGATCGTCGCGCTGACGGGCGACCAGTCGTGCGTGTCCGACATGTGCGCGCTCTACCAGCGCCGTCGCGACGTGGTGGTGGACGCTCTGCGCGCCATCGGGATGGAGTGCAACGCCCCGAAAGCGACCATATACGTATGGGCGAAGGTTCCCGCAGGCGAGACGTCCGAATCGTTCACAACGAAGCTCTTGGAGCAGGCGCACGTCATCGTGACGCCGGGAAGCGGGTACGGGCCGGACGGGGAGGGCTTCATCCGCATCTCGCTCACTACGCCGGACGAGAAGCTGCTCGAAGCCGTGCGGCGCATGAAGGAGACGATGTAGCGGCTCAGCGGACCTTGGCGTCCGCGGTCGCCGTTTCCCGGCGGTTGCCGACATCGGAGGGGGATATGCTATCATGGACGGGCGCGGTTCCTCCCGCGCCCGTCATCGTTGCACCGGACGAGGAGCTCCTATGCAGCCCAGGTAATCGTTTTCCACACCGCAGCATCCGCATCGTCTGGGAAAGGATTGCCCATGTCTGAATTCGAAACCGTCATCACGCGGGGAATGACCCCCGTTTCCGAGCAGCGCCGCGAGCGTGCCGTGCTCGTGGGCGTCGACCGCCCCGGCACCGCATGGCCCGTCGCCTCGTCGCTTGCCGAGCTTGAGCGGCTCGTCGACACGGCCGGCGCCGACGTCGTGGCCACGACCACGCAGAAGCTGGACGCTCCGAACCCGCGCACGTTCGTGGGTACCGGCAAAGCTGAGGAGGTGGCCGAGCTCGCACGCGCCCATTCAGCCGACCTCGTCGTGTTCGACGACGAGCTGTCTCCGTCGCAGCAGGCGAACCTGGAGAAGGTCGTCGGCAAGTCCGTCAAGGTGATCGACCGCACCGCGCTCATCCTGGACATCTTCGCCCTGCACGCCACCAGCAAGGAGGGGCGGCTGCAGGTGCGGCTCGCCCAGAACCAGTATCTGCTGCCGCGCCTGCGGGGCATGTGGGCGCACCTTGCGTCGAACCGCATGGGCGGTGGCGTGGGCTCGCGCTTCGGCGAGGGCGAGAGCCAGCTCGAAGTGGACCGCCGCATGGTGCGCAAGCGCATTACGTCCATCAAGCGCGAGCTCAAGCACTTGACCGAGGTGCGCGCCGTGCAACGCGAAAGCCGGTATGAGAGCGGCATGTACAAGGTGGCGCTTGCCGGCTACACCAACGCCGGCAAATCAAGCTTGATCAACAGGTTGACGAACGCCGACGTGCTAGCCTACGACAAGCTGTTCGCCACGCTCGACTCGACCACGCGCAAGTTCGAGCTTCCTGAAGGCCGCGAGATCACGATCACCGACACCGTGGGATTCATCCAGAAGCTGCCCACGACGCTCATCGAGGCGTTCAAGTCGACGCTCGACGAAATCACCGGCGCCGACCTCGTGCTGCACGTCGTCGATGCCTCCTCGGACGAGTACGAGGCGCAGATAGCCGCCGTCGAGGACGTTCTCGGCCAGATCGGCGCGCACGACATCAAGCGCGTGCTCGTGTTCAACAAATGCGACCTGCTCGATGACGAGGGGCTGGACGCGCTGCGATCGCGCTATGCGCAAGCGCAGTTCGTCTCAGCCGTCACAGGGGAGGGCGTGACCGGGCTCGTCGACCATGTCGCCCGCGTGGCTTCGTCCCACGATGCCCATCTCGACGTCGTCATACCGTACGATCGGGGAGATCTCGTATCCGTCGCCCATGAGCGCTGCCACATCCTGTCGGAGGCGCACGAAGAGGACGGCACGCACATCGTCATGCTGGCCGCACCTTCATACGCTGGCCTGTTCAGGCCTTTCTCCGTCGCCGCCCATGAGCGGGAAGGCGCGTTGGAGCACCTCTGATCGAAGCAGGCTCCTATCGAAACGAAGCGGCTCGCGCATGGAAGGCGCGGGCCGCTTTTCGTCGAAGATCGACGCGACTCCAGGCCCGCATGCGACGCAGCGGGCGAAACGGCCTCGGACGCCTACAGACGGCGGAACACCGCGACCACTTTGCCGGCGATGGAGCAGTCGGTCGTGATGATGGGGTCCATCGTCGAGTTCTCGGGCTGCAAGCGAATGTGGCTCTGCTCTTTGTAGAAGCGCTTGACGGTTGCGCCGTCGTCGATGATGGCAACCACGATATCGCCGTTGTCCGCGACGGGCTGCTCCTTCACGACCACGTAATCGCCGTCGTTGATGCCCGCTTCGATCATGGACTCCCCGCGCACCGACAGCAGGAACGAGGGGGAATCGCCGACGATGTCGGTGGGAAGCGATATGGTGTCGGTTATGTTCTCCTCGGCGAGGATGGGCGAACCCGCCGCCACGTTGCCCACGAGCGGCACGCTCACGATCTTGCTGAACGAGGGCTGCACGACGTTGGTCGCCAGCGCCGCATCTTCGAGCGGATAGGTGAGCGCTATCGAACGCGATTTAAGCGGGTCGCGCTTGATAAGGCCCTTCTGCTCGAGGGCCTTCAAATGCACATGCACGGTGGAGGGGGAGGACAGCCCCAGGCTCTGGCACACTTCGCGCACCGTGGGACCGTAGCCCTTCTCCCTGATGCACTCCTCGATGCAGTCGAGCACCGCTTGCTGGCGCTTCGTCACCTTCTCGGCCATGGAGCATTCCTTTCCTCGCCTTGTATCGCATTGAAACGAACAAATGTTTTAAAAATCGTTGACATGAACCTTTGTTCGTTCTATTATATACGCGAACAAAGGTTCTACGCAAGAGCAGGAGGGCATTAAAATGAAGAAATTCGCGACGAGCTATCCCGTGGAAGGAACGTCGGCTCTCCAGCTCGAAGCAGACGGCCCCTTCGTTCGCGATGCCGCCATCATCGAGTTCCCGGGGTCGGTCCGACCCGCGCGCTCGGGCAAGGTTTCCGCCGACCGGGAGCCGTCGGGACGCGTCCTCCGCGCGGCGGAAAGCCCTGCACGCCGATCAGACCTGGTCTCGACGCTTCGCGTCGGCGATGCGGCAGGCAAGCCGTTCGGCCGCATGCGGCCGTGGCAAGCCCTGAGCGGCGGAGCCGCGCTCTCCGCGATAGCCTTCGCCGGTCTGTTCCTGGCCCTGTAAGGCGGATCATTTGAAGATCGAATCCCGCAGCCCGCAGCGGCTGCTCCTCCCATAACCCACAGATGCTGCGTTTCTGTGGCTGCGTAGCGCCCCCGGCAATCCCGGGGGCGCGTCCCGTCGACAAGCTGCATCGCCCTTCAGGGGCATCCGGCGGCTTTTCCCGGGTTCTCGTGCGGTCCGACGTGTGCTACACTCCTTCCAGCGGCCGGTGCCGCATTCCCCAAGCCGTTCGCGCGCTGCCCTGATGCGGCGCCCGCACGAAGGAGACAAGGAACATGAAGCGATAACGAAAGCCTTCGGGCACCCTTGCCAGCAGTCCATCAGCCGCAACGGGTGCGCTTTCGTCGTCGTTCATCGGATCAGCATCGTCTCGCCCCGCTTCGCGCAAGCTCTCCGTCCTCGGAAACGCCCGCGCCTCAGAACGCCTCGTGCAGCCGCCCGTGCGCCTCTCACAGGAGGTCGCCGTGTACATCACCGCCCATCATGTCACCTACCGCTACGATGGGGCCGAACGCCCCGCACTCGACGACGTGTCGCTTTCGCTCGCACCGGGTTGGACCGGCATCGTCGGCCCCAACGGCGCCGGCAAGAGCACGCTGCTCAACGTGCTCTGCGGTGCGCTCGCGCCTCAAAGCGGCACCGTTTCGCCACGCGTGAGCGGAACGGTCTGCGTGCAATCGACCGAACGCGCGCCATCGAGCATCGAATCGTTCGCTTGCGATTGGTCTCCCTGGGCCGTGAGGCTGCGCTCGCTGCTGGAGATCGAAGACGAGTGGCTCTGGCGTTTCGACGCGCTTTCGCACGGAGAGCGGAAGCGCGTCCAGATAGCCTGCGCGCTCGCGGCCGAGCCGCGCCTGCTCGCCTTGGACGAGCCTACGAACCATCTGGACGCCCCCACGCGCGACCTGGTCGCGCGCACGCTCGCGGCCTTCGACGGCGTGGGGCTGCTCGTGTCGCACGACCGCGCGCTTCTCGACGGCCTGGTGCACGGGTGCGTGTTCGTCGACAAGGGAACGGCACAGTTCGTGCCGGGAACCTACTCGCAGGCGAAAGCCCAGATCGACCTGCGCCGTCAGACGGTGCGCTCCGAACGCGCGCAGGCGAAGGACGAGCTTGCGCGCATCGAGGCGGAGAAGGCCCGCCGCCACGCCGTCGCGGCGCAGGCGGCCACGCGGCGCTCGGCCCGCCGCCTCGATCCCCGCGATCATGACGGACGGGCCAGAATCAACCTCGCCGTGTACAGCGGCCAGGATGGCAGGGCGGGAAAGCTCTCGGCAAGCATGGACAAGCGGATCCGGGCAGCCGAGCGCCGCGTGGCCGATCTGCACCTTGACAAGGTCTACGGCGGATCTCTCGACGTGGTCGCAAAGCCCTCGCCGCGCAAGGTGCTCGCATCGCTTCCTGCGGGATCCATCGACATGGGCGAAGGCAGGCAGCTGCATCATCCGGACCTGCACATCGGCAACACGGACCGCATCGGCCTGTGCGGCAGGAACGGGTCGGGGAAGTCGACGCTGCTTGCAGCCCTGCTGCAGCGCACGACGCTGGAGAGCGGCGTGGTGCACGTGCCCCAGGAGGTGCCGGAGGAGCAAAGCCGCGCGCTTTTGGAAGCCGTGAAACGGCTTCCGTCGGCAGAACGCGGACGGGTGCTGTCCATCGTGGCGCGGCTCGATTCGCCGCCGGCGCGCATGCTCGACGGCGAGGCCTTGAGTCCCGGCGAAGTGCGCAAGCTCATGCTCGCCCAAGGCCTGCTCGCCGAACCGCACCTCATCGTCATGGACGAGCCGACGAACCACCTCGACATCCGCTCGGTCGAAGCGCTGCAAGACGTGCTGGAACAGTGCGCATGCGCGCTCGTGCTCGTATCGCACGACGACCGGTTCCTCGACGCCCTTGCAAGCGTGCGCTGGCGTTTCGAATCACACCCGGGAAAGGGAGGAGGCATGGGGGACAGCACGGTGAAGATCGAGTGGTGAACCGGGACGCGGCCTCCATCGCGGAAGGGCGAGGAAGGCCCCCGGGGTCAACATGTTTTTTACGCTAATCCCCTGCGCTGATTGAGGCACAATATGCAGTATGCTACATTGAGAAAAAGCCAAGAAAAGGAGCCGGTATGCGCTGCCCCTCTTGCGGAAACCCTGAATCAAAGGTCGTCGACTCGCGGCCGTCCGAAGACGGCGCGGCCATCCGCCGGCGCCGCGAATGCCTCGGATGCGGCCATCGCTTCACCACCTACGAACGGCTTGGGGACAACCCGCTCATCGTCATCAAATCCGACGGGTCCTCCGAGGTCTACGACCGCGAAAAGCTCATGAGAGGCCTGCTCATAGCCTGCGCGAAGAGGCCCATCTCTCCCGAGCAGGTAGCGTCCCTCATCGACAGCATCGAAAGCGAGCTCCGAAACGCCTCGAGGAACGAGATCAAATCGAAGGATCTGGGCGACATGGCCCTCGTCCGCCTCGCGAGGCTCGACGACGTCGCCTACGTGAGGTTCGCAAGCGTGTACAAGGACTTCCAGAACGTCGAGGAATTCGCCGCCGCATTGGAGGGGATGGACTAGCATGGAATGCGTGAAGGTTCCGCTCAAGCTGCTCGACGCCGGCCTTCCGATGCCCGCCTACGCCTACGTCGGGGACGCCGGCGTCGACTTGCGGTCGACGATCGACCTGGTGCTGCAGCCCTTCGAGCGCGCGCTCGTGCCATGCGGCATCGCCGCGGCCATCCCGTCCGGATACGCCGGGTTCGTTCTTCCACGCAGCGGGCTCGCGATCCGGCACGGGATCACGCTCGTGAATGCGCCGGGCCTCATCGACAGCAACTACCGCGGCGAGATACAAGCTGTCCTGGCCAATCTCGATGCGAAGGAGCCTTTCCAGGTCAAGCGGGGAGACCGCATCGCCCAGCTCGTCGTCATGGGCGTGCCGGAAGCCTCGTTCGAAGAGCATGACGAGCTTCCTGAGACGGACAGGGGGGCGGGAGGCTTCGGCAGCAGCGGCGTGAGCCTCTGATCCGACGAACCCCTCGCGAGCAGGAAGGCGCCGATCCGCCGATGCCGCCTCGGCGCCTCCATTCCCGAGCATCAAGACGCCCGCTCGGTTAGAGTTACTCTAACCGAGCGGGCATGGTAGAAATCGGTGAGCAACGTTACCGCTTAGAGTTACTCTAAGATGAAGCAAGGAGTGGCGAAGATGACGTCCGATCGACCGAACTGCAGCGAGCACGGCGACGGCGCGAGCGCGGTTCCATGTTTCGGCATCTCCGATGTCGCCGACATGACCGGCATTTCCGCATTCACGATCCGATACTACGACAAATGCGGCTTCTTCCCGCATCTCGCGCGCGACCATCGCGGAGTCCGCTCGTTTTCCCAAGCCGACATCGCGCAGTTGCATTTCGTCGACGCGCTGAGGAAAAGCGGGCTCTCGATCGAGGGCATCCAGTACTACGTGCGGTTGCAGAAGCGCGGCGCATCGACCCGAGCGGAGCGCCTGGACATCGTGCGCGCCCAGGAAACCGTCCTGGAATACCAACGGGCCGAGCTCGACGAGAGCCTGAAGCGGCTTCGTGCCGCGGGTGTGGAATTGTCGGCAGTCGAAAGCGCCGAAGAATCCTCCATGGTATAGTTGTCGATGCGATCGGCTTGAAAACCGGTATTTCGACGACCTAGGAGTCGTCGAGGGCCAACATAGGGCCTTAGAACGGCTCTCAGAGCCTTGTTTATAAAACCCCAGATCAAAGCCCTGAAAAATGAGTGAGGTAAACCAGGCATGACGGATGACAAGCACAAACCGCCCGAGCCGCCCTTTGCGCCCTCGAACGAACGAACCGACGGGCCCCGTCCGGAAGCCGGCGGGATGCAACACCGGCAAATCCAGCCGCCCGTTGGGCCAGAGGGTCCTCGAGCCCCTCAACCGAGCGGCAACGACGCTCGGGAGCTCCGGTCCGCTCAGAACTTCATCCTCGTCGCAAGCATCATCGGCCCGGTCTCGCTGATTCTCGCGAGCCTTTTTCTCAGCGCGATCGGAATCGTCTGCGGCTTCATCGGATTTCGAAAGCTCAAGGCGCTCGAAGAGAAGCACACCGACATCAGCGCCGTCGCGACGCGCATGAAGCGGTCAGCCATCATCGCGATGTCGGTGTGCGGCGTTGCCGCCGTATTCAACGTCGTCTTGCTCTGGGTGCTTTTTCCGACGCTCCTGGAATTCGCCGGATCGGGCGATTACGGGAACCTGTTGCCGGGCGGCGGATCCTCGGGCAGCGGAACGAACTCCACCTGGGGCTGACGGCTGGGTCGGCCGAACACGGCGCACGGCCATGCATGGAAGGCGTCTTGTTATGCAGTTCGACGGGACGCCTTCCATGCCTCATCTTCACTTCTCCCCTTGTCCAGGCATAATTTATTGATAATGCATCTTATGTAAAGTTAGGAAATCTCCGCGAGCGCGTGTTGGCGGAAGGTGAATTGTCCCCTGGTCGAGAAAGGCGTTGCGGAGATGACCGCCCCGCAGATGGTAGAATCGCATGCGGTCTGCAAACCGCTCGACGATGAAACGGCTGGGGGCATTCTATGATCGAACCTTACTTCGCTCTTTGGCTCCATGCGACGCAAGAGATCCCAAAGAAGCGTCCCTTCCTTGAAAAGTTCCGAGAAGCCTGGGTTGAACTGATCGGACGGGAAAAAGCCCTCCTGGTTGCCTTCTTCGTTTTAACGGCAACCATGTTGCCCCTGAGTCTTTGCGCTGTTTTCAACCCTTCGTTTTATGCCGCGTACGGTTTCACGTATGCGGCATTCCTCATCGTCGCCCTTTTTGCGAATCGCATCACCATCGCCCGCGACCGAAGGATCCCCGAGCGGAGGCTTGAGCGCAAATCAGAAGCATACCGGAAACTGCAGAGCGATCTGCAAGGCGTCGGCTTGACGACGCGAGAGCAGCTCGTTTTCCTGAGAGACGAAGCGGTGAGGGTTCTGGGGCAACGGGAACGCCGCCGGGAAACGATTGCCAACCGGGCGATCGAGGTGTGCGTCCTTGGCGGCTTGGTTTTGGCATGCAATCTCATCATCGTGCTTCTTGAACATGACCTGCCCCTTGAACCGGCCGCTTTTCTCATGGCGAGCGCCGTCTTCGTGTTCGGGTCCCTCGCTTTGATCGTGCCTCTGCTTTGGAGCATCATCGATCGAATGGGACCGACTCCGCTCCCCAAACTGCGCCTGTTCGTCGACGATCTCGCGGGCATGATCGTGCAGATCCCCGATCCTCCGAATCGAACCGAGCACCGCAAGCGCTCAAGGCACCGCCCTTGCGCCGCGCGCACGCAGCGCCGGTCGCATCGATCGTTAGAGCAACTCTAACCACAGGCATGGTCGCGCTTCTCCACTCAAAACGGATCCCGCCCGCTTCTTGACCATCCCGCCCGGGTTCCAGCAGCATAACCGTTCGACGACAAGGCCCCGATCTGGCTTTCCCACTTCCCTTCCTCGGCCATACTTCGCATCGAGGTGATGGCATGGAACTGGTAACGTATCGGGACTGGCGCGAGACGTGCATCGCGCTGCATATGATGCTGCAGATGATGGGCAAAGTGAAGTTGGAGACGATGGAGCCGCAGCCCGAATGGGGCCAGGTCCTGCTCCATGCTGAGCCTGGAGGGTTCTCGACGGGACTGATACCCGTCGGCGCTGCCGGGTTCGAAATCCGCCTCAGCGTGGCGGACGCTCGGATGGAGGCCGTCACGACACGCGGAACAAGCTCCTCGTTCTCGTTTTCCGGCACGGCATCCATCGCCGACGTCTACGATCGCTTCAACGCCATGCTTGCGGATGTCGGGCACCCGTGCAAGATCAATCCCGTTCCGCAGGAGATGTTCACCGCCGTGCCGTTCGATGAACAGCTCGCGCCCGTCGAATTCGACACCGAGCGCGCACAGCGCGCTTTCGAGCAGTTCCTTTTCGCCCAGAGCGCTCTGTCGGAATTCTCGGCTCCGTTCCGCGGAAAGAAAATCCCACCTTCGCTGTTCTGGGGAACCTTCGACATGACGACCGTCCTGTTCTCGGGAAGGCCTTGCCCCTTCCAGGGCGATGGCTCCCTTGTCGAGCGTGTCGCCTTCGACGAGCAGTTCGTCGAATTCGGATTCTGGCCAGGCGACGAAAGCGTGAACGACCCCTCGTTCTTCGCGCTCGCCTATCCGTTTTTGGAGGAAGGCTCCTCCGAAGACGTCGAACCTGTTCAAGCGTACTACGACCCAAACCAAGCGGAATACTTTCTGCGTCTCGAAGACGCGCTTGGCACCGGCGATGCATCGGCGACCGTGGTCCGATTCTGCCAAGACGCCTTCGCGAGCGTGGCGAAACGCCAGGGCTGGAACGACGTCGAATGGCTCCTCGCTCCCCTTCTCAACGCATCGGCTTTTGCGGATTGACGGCCTTCCTGTTCGCGTTGGACATGCCTTAGAGTTACTCTAAGGCATGTCCATGCACCGTCTCATGCGGCGATTCCCTCTTGAACCATACGTTCCCCAAGCGGATTCCTGACCGATTGGCAGTAGACGAGCGGGCAGATAACCCTTATCCTGATGCAAGGAATAAGGAGAAAGGGAGATTTCAATGGTTTCAATCAAGAAAGTCGCCGTCACATTTCTAGCCGCCGCCCTGCTTGCCGTTGGCGCGATGGCGCTCACCGGTTGCGGGCAGAACAGCGAGGAGGTCGTTCGCGAAGGCGTGGCCGCCGAGCTCGACAAGCTCAAGAACCTCGACGACGAGACGCTCCAGCTTCTGGCGTCTGAATCGGGAGCTTCCAGCCTTGCGACGTACGGCATCGATGCTGAAGAATTCGTCACGAGCTACCTCAGCGGCTTCGACTACCGCATCGACGACGTGACCGTGGATGGAAACAACGCGACCGCCACCGTCGTGCTCACCTGCAAGAGCTTCAGCGAGTACACGAAGGGCCTCGAAGACGCCACCGACGCCATGACCAAGGACGAATCGGTGTTGAGCATGTCCTCCGACGAGCTGAACAACAAGATCGGCGAGACCGTGATGAACACCATCGCCGAAGTGCCCACCGCGGAGACCGATCCGATCGAGCTCACGTTCACGCTTGAAGGCAACGAGTGGACTCCGACGTCGGCAACCGAGCAGGCCATCGCAACCGCCCTGTTCAGCAACTAGCTTCACGCCACGTTACGGTTCGAATACCGATCGGTAACCGATACGCGGGAAGGTGGCGGATCGGGCATCGCGATGGTATTCTGGCCCTGAGCAGTGGCAGGAACGTCTTGATGGCAAGGAGGAATCATGGGCTACGTGGTTTCCCTGTTGTGCTTCGCGGGCGCCTTGCTGTGCGCTTCGCTCGTACGGCGCCTTGCGTAAGAGGACAGGATGCATGGAAACGAGCCGGCAAGCGCCGGCTCGTTTTTTTACGCTGCATCCCAACGTCCCTGCGGGATCGCCCTGAAGGATGCGCATGTTGGTCGTCCGGCCTCCCCTTCCTCGCCCTGGCAGCTTCTTGCCGGAAACGTTCCCATGGCAGCTTCCTTTCGGTTGGCTTGGCCGCCGCCGCGTCGCAGCTGATGCGATAGCATGCAACCGAAGGATTCGGAAAGGAGCCGCCATGCCCGCCAGGAAAGGCGCCATCGCATTCGGCCTCGTGTACATCCCCGTCGAGCTGTACGCGGCGACCCAAGACGACGCCGTGCGCTTCAACCAGCTTGCCAAGGACAGCATGAAGCGCGTGCGCTACGTGAAAACGTGCCCCGACTGCAAGCGCGAGCTCAAGCCCGAGGACATCGTGAAAGGGTACCAGTACGAGAAGGGCAAGTACGTGGTCGTCGACGACGAGGAGCTGGACGCCCTCAAGTCGGAAGCCGACCGAGCCATGAAAATCGTGCAGTTCTCCGACATCGAGGAAGTTCCGCCCCTCTACTTCGAGAAACCCTACCAGGTGATCGCCCAGACCGGCGGCGAGAAGCCGCTGGAGCTTCTGCGACGCGCCATGGTCGACGAGGGCAAGATAGCCATCGGCACCACGGTCATGGGCAACTCCGAAACGCCCATCGCGCTCATCCCCACCGACGACGATCTGGTCATGATGACGCTGCACTACCAAAGCGAGGTCAAGGACATCCCGAAGACCCTGCAGCATCCCGACGTGGCGGACGAGGAGCTGGCGATGGCCCGCAAGCTCATCGAGAGCATGACCGCGCCGTTCGACCCGGCGCGCTTCAAGAACTCCTACCAGGAGAAGCTCATGGACCTGATACAGCGCAAGATAGCCGGAGAGCAGGTGGTCGCCGAGAAGCCCGCGGCGCAACCGTCGAACATCATCGATCTCATGGACGCCCTCTCGGCCAGCTTGAAAGCCCGCGAGGATGCGGACGCGCAAGGAGGCTCCGGAAAAGAGGCGGAGGGCAAGGGCGAAGAGAAGGCGGCAGACAAGCCGACCCGCCGACGCACGCCGAAGAAGAGCGCCTAGTCCGCCTGCGGTCCCCAAGGGCCGAGAGGCGATCGAACACCGCCAACCGTCAGCCGGGCGGCGGTTGCGGCATCAGCTTCTTGGCCACCGCCACTGAAGCGATGCCCACCGCGACGCCCAGCACCGCTCCGACCAGGATGTCACTGGGGTAATGCACGTACAAATACAGGCGCGAGAACGCGATCAAGCATGCCAGCGAGACGGCTGCGGTTTTGAAAGCGACGACAAGGCGGCTCTTGTCGGGCAAACAGCACAGGGCCGCCGCGGCGGCGAACGATACCATGGAATGGTTCGAGGGGAATGATGAGCCCAGCGGCGCCGGAATGAGCAGCCCGAGAAATCCATGGGCTTCGAAGGGACGCACGCGGCCGAACAGGGGTTTCAGCACGAAAGCACCCACTGCCGCCGCGACTGCGACAGCCGCGAGCACCCCGAAGCCGTACACGCGCCGCTTCGGCTGGGCGATGAGGACGGCCGCCGCGACCAGCCACACGATCGCGAGGTCGCCAAGATGCGTGGCGAACAGCATGAGCGCATCCATGAAGGGAGACCGCAGATGCGTCTGTATGGCGTCGAGCAGGGCGATGTCCATGGAGTCTCCGAGCGAGGGTCAGCGGCGCGACGCGCCCGCATCGAGCCATGCGAGCAACCCTGCGCACCCGGCCAGCACGTCGTCGTAGGTGGCCTCGAAGTCGCCCGTGTACCAGGGGTCCGCCACGTCGCGGTCGCTGCCGGCGAACTCGAGCAGCTTATGGAGCCTTCCGTCGGCCGCGCGCCCCAGCTGGCGGCGCATGTCGCGCATGTTCGCCTCGTCCATGCCCACGAACAGGTCCCACGCCTCGGCATCGGAGCTGCGCAGCCGGCGAGCCGTCTTCCCCTCGCAGGAAATGCCGGCCTCCTCCAGCATGCGGCGCGTGCCGGGATGCACGGGACTGCCCAGCTCGTCGTCGTGCGCAGCGGCGGATCCGATGACGAACCGATCGGCAAGGCCGCGCTTTTCAACCAGGTCCTTCAGCACGAATTCGGCCATCGGGGAGCGGCAGATGTTGCCGTGGCACACGAACAGGATGCGGCAAGGCGCGCTCATCGGCGGCCTCCTGCCCTGCCGGCAGCCGCTGCGGAGCCCGCGGCCGGATCGTCGGGCTCGACCACCTCGCCGTAGCGCGCGTACAGCTGTGGCATGACGCGCTTCAGGCTCACGGGCTTGAACGTCTGCGCATCCACGAGGCAATGGGTGCTGCGGCCCGTGCAGCAGGGCTTGTCGACGTCGAGGTCCTGCCCTTCCCGGAACACCTCGTAGGCGTACACGGTCTTCGTGGGGCGCGACGAAGCGATGCGCGTGCGGACGATGGCCGTGTCCCCGTAGCGAAGCGGTTCGCCGTATTCCACGGCAAAGCTCACGACCGGCGAAAGGTAGCCGGCCCCCTCGATCGCGTCGTACGGGAAGCCGATGGCCTCCAAGAACGCCGTGCGCGCATCCTCGAAGTACAGCAGGTAGTTCGCATGGTAGACGATGCCCATCATGTCCGTCTCCGCGTAGCGTATGGTTATTGGCGTGCAAACCCGCATGGTTCGAAATACCGCCCTTCGCAATCGGCTACAATGGTCGCATGAGAAGCATCGTATCGTATATGGCCGAAGAGCAGCGGACTTTCGCGGAATCACCGTTTAACCCCGTGGACTCGCTCGTGTTCTCGACGCTCGCCTACCTCAACTACGAAGAAGGGTTCGAAGCGGGCGCCTCGTCGGCCGACGGAGTGCTGCTGCACGATGTGATCGCGCTCGGCGATTGGGACGCGCTGACCGCGCGCAACTGGATGGCCGACGCGAAGGACACGCGGGCTTTCATGCAAGCCGCCATGGCCAGCCGGCGGTTGCGGTCGGTGCGCGTCGCGTTCTATGCGAACGAACGCTCCGACGTCGTGGAAAAGCAGTTCAGCGCCGTCACGCTGTACTTCCCCGCTCAAGGCGGGGAAGCCGCCTACCTGTCCTTCCGCGGCACCGACGGCAGCTTCGCCGGGTGGAAAGAGGATTTCAACCTCTGTTTCAAGAACGTCATCCCCTCCCAGCGCGCCGCCGCCGCCTACCTCTCGGGGGTTGCATCGGCCTGCCGCTGCCCGCTCGTGATCGGCGGGCACTCGAAGGGCGGCAACCTCGCCGAATACGCGGCACTCGTCGCCGACGAGGAGGCCTTCGCCCGCATCGAGGGCGTGTACAATCACGACGGCCCCTCCTTCCTCGAAGATCCGTCGCCCCGAGCGTGCGAGGCGCGCTTCGCCGAGCTGCTGCACAAGACGGTGCCGGAATCGTCGGCGTTCGGCATGATCCTCGAGCGCCGCGCCGACTACCGCGTCGTGCGGTCCTCGGCCATGTCGGTGTTCCAGCACGAGCCGTTCACCTGGCAGACCGAAGGAAGCGACTTCGCGTACCAGGAAGCGCTCAATCCTTCGGCGGCGTTCTTCGATGACACGCTGGACGCCTGGCTGCGCAGCAAGACGACCGAAGAGCGCGAACGGTTCATCGAAGCCATCTACGAGCTGTTCTGCGCCACCGACGCGAGCACCTGGAGCGAGTTCCAAGAGAAGCTGCTCGCGAACACGCGCCGGATGCTCGGCCAAGGCTCGCGGCTCGACGCAGAGACCAAGAGCTTCATCTGGCAGACGCTCGGCTCGCTGGGCGGCGTGTTGAAGCAAGAAACGCTCAAGCGCTTCAAGCCCTCCCCGCCCACCTGGCTGCCGGGAAGGCGCGAAGCGTACGGAGCGCAGGGCGACGACCGGCCCCGCCGCGCGCGGCGGTCGAAGACCGCCCCGGCCGAAACCGAGCAGGCGGCCCCGGCCGAAGCGCGCGGCGGGGCCGCCTGCCAAGACGCACCGAAAGGAACCGACGCATGACCGAACAGCCCGCCTACGGCGCCCTGACCCCCCGCATGGCCTGGCAGCTGGCCGCGCCGCACACCTGGCCGGCCGCCATCCTGCCCGTGCTCGTCGCCGTCGCGGCGGCCTCCGTCACCTCCGTCGGCGTCTCGGTGACCATGGCGTGCGCGCTGCTGGTCATATGCGTGCTCATGCAATCGGCCGTGAACACGTTCAACGACTACTACGACTACGTGAAGGGCGCCGACTCGGCCGACGACAACGTCGACCCCGACGATGCCGTGCTGGTGTACAACAACGTGAACCCGCGCTTCGCTCTGGCGCTGGCCATTGGATTTTTGGCGGCGGCGTTTCTGCTGGGCGCGTACGTGATTTGGGTCGCCGGCTGGATCCCGCTCGCCATCGGCGCGGCGGGCGCCGTCGTCGTGGTGCTGTACTCGGCGGGCAAGACGCCCATCTCGTACCTGCCCATCGGCGAACTGGTCAGCGGGTTCGTGATGGGCGGGCTCATCCCGCTGGCAAGCTACCAGGCGCTCACCGGCGCGCTCGACCTCCGCGCGCTCTTATGGGCCGTGCCCACCATCCTGGGCGTGGGGCTCATCATGTTCACGAACAATACGTGCGACGTGGAGAAGGACGTGGAATCGGGCCGCCGCACGCTGTCGGTGCTGCTGGGGCGCGAACGGGCGCGGAAGCTGTACCATGGCGTCGTGTACGCGTGGGCGGCCGCCATCGTGGTGCTGGTGGCGGTGTTCTTCACGAACGGGCTCGTGGTGATGCCGTTCATGTTGCTGGCAAGCTATCCTTTGCTCAAAGCGCTGCTGGGCAATCCGTTGGCCCCACAGGCCCGCATCGGCGCCATGGCGCAGGTATGCAGCGTGAACATCGCCCTCGGCGCGTTCTACGCCGCCGCCATATTGGCGAGCGGCATCGTGCTGACCGTGTAGCCGCACCGGGGCACGATGCCGCTCGCCCGTCGGCCTCGCAGTCGCGCTGACGCTCGCGCGTTTGCCTCAGGGCCGTTCTTGCCCTTCGAAGCGCACGACCAGATGCCCGTCCTCGTAGCGAGCGCCCGCCACATCGCGTCCGCGCAGCTTCTCGGGCAGCGGGATGCGCCGGCGCTGGTTCTTGAGCGCAACGACGAGCTCGTCGCCATTCTGGCGCAGGTCGAGATCGCGCTTGTCGAAGAACGGCACGGCGAGGGACAGCTCGAGCGACCCGTCAACCTCGCGCAGGATCGCCGGGTCGCTCCGTGCGAGCACCTGTTCGGCATCGATGCCCGCGTACAGCTCTTCGGCCGCAGCGCGCAGGCCGTCCAAGCCCCGAAGCTCGCCGTGGCGCAGCATGAGGCGCAGGATCGGCGCGCCTTGGAAGCCTTCTTCGATCTCGCGCATCGATGCGCGCTGCAGCTCGGTCCAGCGCGCGAAGTAGCCCGCCAGCGCCTCGTCGGGATACAGGCGGTTCGCCACCACCGCATCCACGTTGTAGCCGTACAGGTGCAGCCATGCAAAGGCCCGTTTGGCCTCCTTCACCACGATGCGCTCGGCCGTGGTGACGATGCGCAGGCTGACCCGATCGGCGTCCACCAGCAGCGCGCGCAGTAGTTCCAGCCGATCCACGAGCGCGGACGCCTCGTCGAACAGCTCGTCCTGCGGCATGGGTATCTTCATGACGCCTTCGAGCACGGGGCGCCCCACTTTGAGCGCCTTGCGCTTCAACGGCAGCGCGCCGTCGATGAACGAGCCGAGACGCTCGGGGTACTTGAGCAGCGACAGCGTCTCGCCTGTCGGCGCGCAGTCCACGACGAGCACGTCGTAGACCCCCGCCCGTTCGATGTCGAGCAGCGCCAGCAGCGCGAACAGCTCCTCGAGGCCGGGGAACACGAGCAGCTCGTCTGCCTCGATGCCGGTCTGGGCGTGGCTCGTCATGAGCGTGCGCAGATAGCTTTGCAGGTTCCCCCATGCAGCGCGCCCGACGACGGAGGGATCGATCTCGAGGGCCCACAGGTTGTCTGCGACAGGGGTCGCCTCGCTGCCGACCGGCAGGTCGAACGCATCTCCCAAGCTGTGGGCGACGTCGGTGCTGGCCACCAGCACGCGCCGCCCGCTCTCCGCCAGACGAAGGGCCGTGGCGGCTGCGACGCAGGTTTTGCCGACGCCGCCCTTGCCCGTGTACAGGATGATTCTCATGGTGCCGCCTTTCTTCTATTCGATGACGATGGAGCGCGGCTCGCGATACCGCGGCCCGGACGGCGCCGTGTGCGCTCGCTGCGCACTGCCCCCGTCCGAAGCTCCCAGCACCTCGAGGGCCGTATCGGAACACGCCCGCACCACGGCTGCGGCGACCTGTCGCGCCTGCGGCGGCACGAGCAGCGCAACCGCCTGCGCCTCAAGGCGTTTCGCCTCGAGCATCTTCTCTATGAACTCAGCGTTCATCGCCTGCTCCTTTCTCGAACGTCACGCCCAGCACGCCGTCCTCCAGCTTCGCCCCGGCCACGTCGAAGCCAGCCAGCGCATTCGGCAGCGGGATGCAGCGGGTCATGGCGCCGACGCGCACGACCAGGTCGCATCCTGCCTGGAAGAGCTCCGTTTTCCCTTTCTCGGCGAGCGGAAGCGACAGCTCGAGGCGCCATCCGCCGTCGGTTTCCAGGTAGCGCTCGTGCTCGACGGGAGGCGCAGCGGCGAAAAACTCCTCGCCAGGCAGCTCGCCCGACAGCTGCGCCACGCCGCTCGTCGAGCAGATATCGGCGCCATGCCAGGAGACGTGCGCAGTGGGGACGCCGGAAAACACCTGGTCGAGCTCGTCCATGCACCGCCGCTGGACCTCGGCCCACTCGGTGAAGAAACCGGTGCGGGCCGCTTCGGGCAGCACCCGATTGACCACGAGGCCGTCCACGCGATAGCCGAAGAGGTTGAGGTAGAGGTAGTTGCGCTTCGTCTCCTCGACCACCATCTTCTCAGGCAGCGCCACGATGCGCACGCAGGTGCGCTCGCCGTCCTTCAGCAGCTCCTGCAGGTCGAGCAGCCGCGCGTACAGGCGCTCGATGTCCGTCATGGCATGCTTGTCGGGCAGCTCCACCTTGAGCACCTTCCTGGACAACGGCGACAGCACGCGCACCGCAACCTTGCCCAAAGGCAGCCATTTCTCCACGTACCACCCGAGCAGTTCGGGGAACTTGAGCAGCGCGAGCGTCTCGCCCGTGGGCGCGCAGTCCACGACGACGAGGTCCCAACGGCCGCTTTCGGCGAAATCGAGCAGCTTGAGCAGCGCAAACAGGCCGTCGAACCCTGGCAAGGACGGCAGCCCTTCCTCGTCGGAAGCGTCGCGCGCCATGCTGGATGCCATCGACGTGACGGAGCGCACGAGATCGCCGTACCCCTCCTCCATGATGCGGTCGGCGTCAAGCTCGACGGCGTCGAGGTTTTCCGCCACGTCCGCAACTTCGGGGCCGATGCGGCGATCCAGCACATCGCCCACACTGTGGGCCGCATCAGTGCTGGCAAGCAGCGTGCGCTTGCCCTGCGCCGCCTCCTTCCAGGCGGTTGCTGCCGCCACGCTCGTCTTGCCGACGCCGCCCTTCCCCGTGAATACCAGAATCCGAGTCATCTCCGCATCCTATCTTCCTTTGGCGAATAATTCTTCTCTCGAACTATTTATGATAAATAACGCGGCCGCGAGCCGCTCGTCCCCATCCGCTTCGCGCGCGTCCGCGCGAGCGGATCCTATTCGATGGGTATGCGCTTCATGCCGCCTCGTTTGCCGGCGCCCACCCTTCCCGCTCCAGCTTCGCGCTCAAGCAGCGCGGGCAGGCGCCCGATGATCGTGAACAGGACGCTGCGCTCTTCCTCCGACAGCTCGGCGAACAGCTCTCCCGTCAGCGAGACCACCGCGCCCATCATGCAGGCGATCTGCTGCTTCCCTTCGTCGGTGATGCGCACCACCATCACGCGCTTGTCCTGCTCGCTGCGCCAGCGCCGCACGAGCCCGCGTTTCTCAAGACGGTTCGCGATGCCGGTGGCCGTGTTCAGCGGCACGCCAACGTATTCGGCGATGCGCGACATGGACGTCTCGGCCGCTCGGTACACGTGCACGAGCGCGAGCAGCTCGTTTTTCGAGCAGTCCATGAGCACGCCCTGCCACCGCTCCGAGGAGAAGGCGTCCTTCACCGCGTCGACGAACTCCCAGAGCATCCCTTCGGACGGGAGGTTCGCCGCATGCTCCTTCGTCACTTATTGCTTCCTTTCTCGAAGTAAATTAATTCTGCCACCGAATCTTTTTGCTGTCAAGCATGAGCTTCTGAACCCTTCGCTTCCCGCAGCGCGGGCGGGCGACTGCGCGTTGCGCGGCAGCCGGATCGGCGTCTTGCATCGTTTGCTTCCCAGAGCGGGAAACGGCGGAGTGGAAAGCGGCAAACCTGAGCTGCAGGCTCTACTCCCAGCGCAGCTGCACGAGGTCGTCGAAGGCTGAAGGCAGCGCGTCGAGGTTGAAGCCGGCCAGCAGCTCCTCAGGCGTGGCAGGGTCGCACGAAGGCGCAAGGCCGGTGATGCCGGCGATGTGCCCGATGACGGCCTCGGGCGTTTTGAAGCGCGCGAGCAGCGCATCAAGGGCGGCGTCGCGGTCGCGCTTGGACAGGCGCCGGTCGCGCTCGGCGACGAGCAGCGGGATATGGGCGTAAACGGGGCGCGGCAGGCCGAGGAGCTCTTGCAGGTGTATCTGCTGCGGCGTCGAGCAGAGAAGGTCCACGCCGCGCACCACCGAGGTGACGCCCTGGGCAGCATCGTCCACCACCACGGCCAGCTGGTAGGCGAACGCGCCGTCCGAGCGGCGCACGAGGAAGTCGCCGCAATCGCGTGCGAGGTTCTGCGCATAGGGCCCCTGCACCTGGTCGACGAAGGCGACCTCCCGGTCGGGCACGACGAGGCGCTGCGCGGGCGTGCGCTGCTGCGAACGGGCAGCACGCTCGCCGTCGCTCAAATGCCGGCACGTGCCCGGATACACCGGCTTCTCGCCCCGGTGCGGCGCCGAAGCGGCGTGCAGGTCCGCGCGCGTGCAGAAACAGGGATACACGAGGCCCTGGGCGTGCAGCCCTTCGAAGGCGGCGCGGTACGCCTCCGTGCGGTCGTGCTGGAAGTACGGTCCCTCGTCCCATGTGAGCCCCAGCCGCTCGAAATCGCGCTGCACCGCATCGACGAACTCCGGCTTCGATCGCTCCGCGTCCAAATCCTCGATGCGCAGCACGATCCGCCCGCCCTGCGACTTCGCCACAAGCCAGGCCGCAAGCGCCGCGAACACGTTGCCCGCGTGCATGCGCCCCGTCGGAGAAGGCGCGAACCGGCCGACGACAGGCTCCTGTTCGCGCCTGCCGCCGAGGGGCGCCGTGCTCGAACGGTCCTCGCTTTGGCGAACAGTCCGCTGGACTGTTCGCGCCGCTGCGGAACTGCGCGTGGCGCCCCTCGGCGGCAGGCCCTTCGCACGATCATCGCAGTCCATTTCTGCGCACAAGCCCTTTCTATCCATCCCAGCCTCATCCCCTAAAAGGGACATTGCGACACAACCTGCGGCGTCAAGCGCACCTCTCACAGGTCGAGCGTATCGCGGGTTGCGGAATAAAATTCGAGCGCAGGCGTTTCCGACGGGGCGATGCCCACTAAGCGAGTTCCGCACGAGCGACTGGGCATGGTCCTGTCGGAAACGCGAACCTTGCAGGTCGATTACTTCCGCAGATCCTCGACGTGCTTGGCCTTGCCGGTGGTGCGCTCGATGCCGCCGGGCTCGACGAGCTTCACCTTCACCCCAACCAGCAGCACGCCCTTCAGCTTCTCCTCGACGCCTCGCCTGAACGCGTCCATCTGCTCGAACGAGTCGGTGAACGCCTCGGGCTTCAGCTCTGCGTGCACGGTCATGCGGTCGAGGCCGCCCGGCGCGTCCACCACGATGCGGTAGTGCGGCGTGACGCCGTCGATGCCCGAGAGCACGTCCTCCACCTGGCTGGGGAACACGTTCGTCCCGCGGATGATGAGCATGTCGTCGGAGCGGGCGCGCACCTTCTGCATGCGGGCCGTGGTGCGGCCGCAGGCGCAGGGTTCCGTGACGATGCGCGTCAGGTCGTGCGTGCGGTAGCGCAGCACGGGGATGGCCCGCTTCCCCAGCGGCGTGAGCACGAGCTCGCCCATCTCGCCGTCGGGAACCGGCTCGCCCGTCTCGGGGTCGACGACCTCCCACAGGAAATGGTCCTCGGCGATATGCTGCATGTCGCGCGACGCCAAACACTCGCCCGACACGCCTGGTCCCATGACTTCGGTCAAGCCGTAGTTGTCGGTGCACACGATGTGCATGCGGCGCTCGATCTCGGCTTTGAGGCCCGGCGGGCACGGTTCGCCGCCGAACAGCCCCACGCGCAGCGTCGACGACTCCCAGTCGAAGCCCATCTTCTCCCCCACCTCGCACATGTGCAGGGCGTAGGAGGGCGTGGCCACCAGCACGGTGGTGCCGTAGTCCTCGATCATGGCGATGTGGCGCTCGGTGTTGCCCGAACCGGCGGGAATCATCATGCATCCCAGCTTCTGCAAACCGTAGTGCAAGCCGAAGCCGCCCGTGAACATGCCGTAGCCGAACGCCATCTGCGCGCGGTCGCCGGGCACGACGCCCGCCATCTGCACGAGGCGCATGATGCAGTCGGCCCACATGGCCATGTCGCTTTCGTTGTAGCCCACCACGATGGGCTTGCCCGTGGTGCCCGACGACGCGTGCAGCTCCACCACTTCGTCGAGCGGGACGGCGAACAGGCCGTAGGGGAAGGTGTCGCGCAGCACGGACTTGTCCGTGAACGGGAGCTTGCGCACGTCTTCGAGGGTCTTGACGTCCGCTGGGGCCACGCCCAGCTCGTCCATGCGCGCGCGGTACCAGGGAACCCGCGCGTAGGTCCACTCGACCTGCGCGATGAGCTTCTCCAGCTGGATGGCGCGGATGCGCTCGCGCGAGGCGCATTCGATGCCGGGATTGTGGATGGGCAGGTCGGAGAAGTCGCCTGCCGCCGCGGCGGCCAATGCGGCGCCTTTCACGGTCATGTCCACGGCGCTCACCGCCCCTCGGCGGCAAGCGGCCGCGCGAGGTCGACCTGCCCGATGAGCTCGACGGGTTGGGCGGCCAGCAGCTCTTCGGCGCGCGCCAGATCGGGCGTTGAAAGCGCGATGTAGGTTGAGATGAGCGAGTAGCTGTACGCCACGTTGATGCCGCAGTCGGCCATGATGCCCATGACGCGGGCGAGCTCGCCGGGAACGTCGTCCAGCCGGACGCACAGCACGTCGGTCGAAGCGCAGGCGGCGCCCATGTCCGTGAGCACCGAGAGCGCGCGGGCGGGATCGTCCACGATGAACCGCACGATGCCGTAATCGCCCGTGTCGGAGGCGCTGTAGCCGCGCACGCTCACCGCGGCCTCCTCGAACGCGTCGAGCACGCGCCGCAGGTGGCCGGGCTGGCTTTCCAGGAATACGCTGATCTGCTGCACGCTCATAGCGCTCCCCCCTCCTGCATCCGCCCGCGTTCCCCGGCGGCCGCTTCCCGCGCGAACGCGAGGCCCGCGCGGAACGCGGCGACGTTGGCGTCCACCGTCTTCGGCGGCACGCGGAGCGCAATGACGCGCTCCCACGACTCCTCCGGGAAATCGAGCCGCGAGGCCAGCGCGCCCAGCAGCACCACGTTCACGGACTTCGGGCTGCCGGCGCGCTCCGCGATCCCGCCCGCGGGGATGAGCGTCGCGCCGTGCGCGACGAGCGCGCCCGCGGCGTCTTCAGGCATCGAAGCGCGCCCGATGAGGACCGGCAATGGCTGGATGGACTCGTCGGCCGCCAGAAGGTAGCCGCCTTCCTTCACGAAGGACAGGTTGCGCAGCGCTTCGGTGGTCTCGAACGAGACCACGCAGTCGGCGCACCCGGCGTCGGCCACCATGGAGCGCACCTCGCCCTTGCCGAAGCGCACGACGGTGGTCACCGCGCCGCCGCGCTGGGACATGCCGTGGATCTCGGACACCTTGACGGCGTAGCCCGAATCGAGGGCCGCCCGTGCCAGCAGGTCGGCGGCCAGGACCGTGCCCTGTCCGCCGACGCCGCACAGAAGGACGGTGGTGGTTCCGCGCTCCTCGGCGCTCAAGCTCGCGTCGCTCATGCGGCGCCTCCCTTCTCCGCAGCGGGTTGGACGATCGCGCCGTAGGCGCAGTACTGGGAGCACTGCCCGCAGCCGATGCACGGGGCGGGGTCGATGAGGGCGCGCTCCGTCTCAGGGTCCTTCGAGATGGCGGGGCAGCCCAAGGTGGAGCACACGCCGCAGGCCGTGCAGGCGTCGGTCACCGCGTAGGCGGGCTCGCGATGCCGGTCGATCAGCACGCAGGGGCTGCGGAACACGAGCACGGACAGCTCTTCGCTCTTCACGGCCTCGCGCAGGGCGCGGCGCGTGGCCTTCGCATCGTTCGGATCCACGGTTCGCACGTCCTCCACGCCGAGGGCCCGCACGATGCCCTCGAGGTCCAGCTCGCGCGACGGGCGCTTCTGCAGCGTTTCGCCGTTGAAGGGGTTGCCCTGGCGGCCCGTCATGGCCGTGGTGCGGTTGTCCAGCACGCAGATGGTGCCGCCTCCGCGGTTGTAGACGGTGGACATGAGGGCCGAAAGTCCCGAATGGGCGAACGTCGAGTCGCCGATGACGCCGACGACCGGTCGATGCTCGATGCCTGCCCAGGCCAGCTCGAAGCCATGCGACATCGACACCGAGGCGCCCATGTCGATGGTGGTGTCCATGGCCGACAACGGGGGCAGCGCTCCCAGCGTGTAGCAGCCGATGTCGCCGGTGACGACGGCCTTCATGCGCGAGAGCTCCTTGAACACGAGCCGGTGCGGGCAGCCGGCACACAGCGCGGGCGGGCGGGCGGGCAGGCCTTCCGGCGTGTCCGCATGCGCCGGCTCTTCAAGGCCGAACGCCGCGCGGATGAGGCCGGGCGTGAGCTCTCCGTCGCGCGGCAAGGGCCGCGCGAACGGCGCCGCCTGCACGCCGAGCGCAGCCACGCCCTCCGCCAGGTACTCCGACGCCTCCTCCACCACGTAGAGCTCCTGCACGCTGGCGGCGAAGCTGCGCAGCGCCTCGGCCGGCAGGGGCCAGGTGAGGCCCAGCTTGAACACCGACGCGTCGGGCAGCGCCTCGGCCACGTGCTGGTAGACCGCGCCGGCGCACACCACGCCCACGGCGTCGCCCTTGCGCACCACTTCGTTGTACGGGCACTCCTCGGCCCACTCCCGCAGCGCGTCGATGCGCTTGAGCTGCTCTTTGCGGCGGGGCTTGGCGAACGCGGGCATCATGACCCACTTCGCCGGATCGCTCTCGTAAGCCTTGAGCGGCACGTCCGCGCGGGCGCCGGGTTCCACGGGGGTCTTCGTGTGGGACACGCGCACGGTGGAGCGGATGAACACCGGAACGTCGAAGCGCTCCGACACCTCGAAGGCCTCGCGCGTGAAGCGCAGCGCCTCGGCCGAATCGGCCGGATCGAGCATGGGAATGTGCGCCGCGCGGGCGTAGAAGTGCGAGTCCTGCTCGTTCTGCGACGAGTACATGCCAGGATCGTCGGCCGCCAGCACCACCATGCCGCCGCCCACCCCCGCGTAGGCGGCGGTGAACAGCGGATCGGCCGCCACGTTCACCCCGACGTGCTTCATGGTGGACAGCACGCGCGCGCCGGCTGCCGACGCGCCGATGCCCACTTCCACGGCCACCTTCTCGTTCACGCACCACTCGGCGTACACGCCTTCCTTCAAGGCGAAGGCTTCGAGCGTTTCGGTCGAAGGGGTGCCGGGATACGCCACGCCCACGCGCGCGCCGGCTTCCCACGCCCCTTGGGCGATGGCCTCGTTTCCTGACATCAATTCCATGAACGGTTCCTCTCGTCTGGACCACCTCAGGGATTATACGGCAACGCGCGCCATCCGGCCCGGTCAAAGGGGATCGACCGTCCCGAACGGCGCGCGGAATGCGCTGAGCTGCGAAGTTCGCGCGGCGGGTGCCGGCGCGCTCAGCCCTCCTGGTACAGCAGCAGGAAGGCCCCTATCTGGATGATGTCGCCCGATGCCAAGCGATGCTCGTCGATGCTGTCGTTGCTCACCCACACGCCGTTGAACGAGTTCTCGTCGCGGATGACGTAGCCGCCGTCCGCCGGCTCGATGGTCGCGTGCTCGCGCGAGACGGTCATGTCGTTGAGGAAGATGTCGCACTGCGGGCTGCGCCCGACGACGAGCTTCTTGTCTCCCAGCTGGAACGCCACCCCCGTCTGGGGTCCGCGCACGACGCGCAGCGTGGCCTCCTGCACGAGCTTCGCCTCCTCGGCGATGGGCTCGTCGCCCAGCAGCACGGGCTTGAACTGCTGCGTCGAGCCGAGCAGCTTGAAGCCGCAGTGCGGGCACGCCGACGCGTCCGGATCGATGGGGTTGCTGCAAACGGGGCATACGGTGCTCATGGCCTGTCCTCTCTCTGCGGCGCGTCTCAGGCGGCCGCCGTTTTGTCCACCACGAGGGGCGTCTCGTTGACGGTCGTTGACTGGGCGGTCTGCTGCTGGCCGGAGAACCCGCGGAACAGGCGGTCCCACCAGATGCCGATGCCCTCGAAGAAGTCGGGGGCGGCCAGGTCCTCGCAGGCGACCAGGTCCATCGTGGCAATGACGGTGTTGCGCTGCTTGAAGGTGGCGGTTCCCACCTTGTCGCCCGCTTTCACGTCGCCCGTCAGCTCGTCGAACTCGAGCGACTGGCTCACGTTGCCGTTGAGGTCGAATATGTCCACCGACGCGGCAGGATCCGAGAACGTGGCCTTCACCGTCTTGTCGATCCAGCCCGCATGCGCGACCTCGGCGACCACCGGCACCTCGGCCGGCTGCCCGCCCGCGTCCATGGTCGTCGTCTGCGAGCTGTTGGCCAGCCGGTAGGTCATCTCGTGCTCGTACACCCATTCGCACAGCGTCTTCGCGTCCTCGAAGCGCTGCGCTTCGGAAGACGAGTGGATGACGATGGCGTACAGCTCCAGGCCGTCCTTGTTGGCGGCGCCGGCGAACGAGTTCCCTGCAAGCTCGGTGTAGCCCGTCTTGACGCCGATGGCGTACTCGTAGATGTCCATGAACGCATCGGTGGACTCCAGGAAGATGTCGGCCTTCGCGCCCGAGCGCGTCACCTGGATGGTGGTGTCGCCGCCGCCGACGGCGTTGCGGAAGGTCTCGTTCTTCATGGCGTACTGGGCGATCTTCGCCACGTCGGCGGCGCAGCTGTGCTGGTCGCCCGCGAACTCCCCGGCATCCAGGCCATGCGCGTTCGCGAACACGGTGTCGACGCAGCCCAGCTCCGCGGCCTTCTGGTTCATGAGATCCACGAAGGCCTCTTCGCTTTCCGCCAGCGTCTCGGAAATGGAGATGGCCGCGTCGTTGCCCGAGGGCACCATCAGCGCCAAAAGCGCCGTGCCGAGCGGCATGGTGTCGCCCGCGATGAGCCCTGCCGACGATTCGCCCACGGTGGCGGCGCGCTCGCTCACCGTCACGGTGGTGTCGAGCGACGCCTCGCCCCGCTCGATCGCGTCGAGCGCCACGATCGCGGTCATGATCTTGGTGATGGAGGCGATCTGCGTCGGGCTCGTGGCGTTGCGCTCGAAGTACACTGTGCCGTTGGAATCCATGACGAGCGCGTACTCGGCGTCGATGCTCGGGCACTGCGCGATGGACAGGCCCCGCGCGTCCACCGTCTGGCCCAGCACGACATCGGCCTTGCGCACGTCGGCGAGGGCCGAGGCGGGCAGCAGCGCCGCTGCCAAGGCGAAGGCCAGGGCGAGCGCCAGAATGCGCGCCCGCCCGGCCCGTGCGTGCTGTGTCATCATGCTAGCCAAGGAGGTATACGTCCTCCGGCTTCACCGGCTGGAACCCCGCGTCGGCCAGCTGCTGCTCGATGGCGGGCTCGCCCGCCACTTTCAGCACGTCGACCGCTATCTCGCTGTCGACGGAGAAGCAGTAGCCGTATTCGATGTTGACGTCGTGCTCGTCCAGGAACTCGAGCAGCTCCGCCAGCCCGCCCGGACGGTTGGGCACGCGCACTCCCAGCACCGGCGTGACGGTGGCGCGATAGCCCGCTTTCCGCAGCATCTCGGCCGCCGCGTCGGGCGTGTCCACGATCACGCGGGCCACGCCGAAATCGGCCGTGTCGGCCAGGTTCAGCGCATGCATGTTGATGTGCGCGTCGGAAATGGTGCGGCAGGCGGCCGCAAGGCGCCCCTTCTCGTTCTCAAGAAACACGGTCAGCTGCGAAATCATGCGCGGCCCCCTTCTCTCAGATCGATGATGCGCTTCGCCTTGCCCTCGCTGCGCTCGATGGTCTTCGGCTCGACGATCTTGATGTCGACGGCGATCTGCAGGTTGCTCTTCAGCTCGGCCGCCAGGCGCTTCTTCAGGTTCTCGAGCTTGCGGATCTCGTCGAACGGGTAGTCGGGCACCGTCTCCACGTCCAGCTCGACGCGGTCGAGCGGGCCCTTGTTCGTGAGGATGATCTGGTATTGGGGGGCGATCTCCGGGAAGCCGGTGATGACCTGCTCGATCTGCGAGGGGAACACGTTCACGCCGCGGATGATGAGCATGTCGTCGGTGCGGCCCACGATGCGGTCGATCTTGCGGTGCGTGCGCCCGCAGCTGCACTCTTCGGCGATGATGCGCGTGACGTCGCGCGTGCGGTAGCGCACGAGCGGGCAGCATTCGCGTACGAGCGTGGTGAACACGAGCTCGCCGTACGTGCCGTCGGGCACGGGCTCAAGCGTGTCGGGGTCCACGATCTCGGCGAAGAACTGGTCTTCGGCCAAGTGCAGGCCGTTGGAGGCGGCGCACTCCATGGCCACGCCCGGGCCCATGACCTCCGACAGGCCGTACACGTCGCAGTACTGCACCCCGAGCTTGTCGCGTATCTCCTGGCGCATGTTCTCGGATGCCGGTTCGGCTCCCAGGATGACGCCCGAGATCTTGAACTCGGTGGCGGGGTCGTAGCCCATCTCTATGGCCGTGTCCGCGATGAGCAGGGCGTAGGAAGGCGTGCAGGCCAGGATGTCGGTGCCCAAATCCTTCATCATCTGGATCTGGCGCTTCGTGTTGCCCGAGGACGTGGGAATGACCGAGCAGCCCACGGCCTCGCCGCCGGCATGCGCGCCCAAACCGCCCGTGAACAGGCCGTAGCCGTAGGACACCTGGATGGTGGATTCAGGGCCGCCGCCCACCATGTAGATGCCGCGGGCGAAGCAGTCGCCCCAGTTGTCCAGGTCGCTGCGCGTATGCCCCACCACGGTGGCCTGGCCCGTCGTGCCGGAGGAGGCGTGAATGCGGGCCACGTCCTTGCCCGGCACGGCGAACAGCCCGTACGGATAGGAATTGCGCATGTCCTGCTTGACGATGAACGGGAACTTCGCCAGGTCGTCGAGGGACTTGAGGTCGCCCGGCTCGACGCCGGCTTCCTTGAACGACCGCTGGTAGAACGCCACGTTGTCGTAGGCGTGCTGCACGCTGCGCTGCATGCGCTCCAGCTGGAGCTCGCGCAGCTGCTCTCTCGGCATGGTTTCGATTTCCGGTTGGTAATACACCTTGGGCTTCACCTTTCCTCAGATTCGCGCCCGCATCGCGCGGGCGTCCTCGCCGCCGTTCGGTCGATGCCGGGAAGACGGCCGCTCTACCGGGAACCCTCCTCGTCCTCAGGGGGCCCGCTCGTCGGGGCATCGTCCGCAGGGGTGTCGGGACCTACGACGACCACCTCGGTGATCGGAGCGTATTCCGACGAGAACTCATCCTCGTGCAGCACGTTGCCGGCACGATCCTTCACGACGCGCGTGATGGATATCCTGCGCCCATCGGTTCCCCGCGTTTTGACGGAGCTCGTGCCGGGGGAGAGCGACTCGTCGACCACCCTCTTGGTCTTGTGCTTCTCCCCCTCTTCCCACTCGCCTACCCGCGTGCTCACGGCGTAGCCGGGATCAACTCCGTACAGTGTAGCGGTAACCGACGATTCAGCACAAGTGACCCGCATCAAAACTGCGCTTTCGGTGTCATTTTCCCATACAAGGTCGAGATCGGGCCAACTGACCGCCGCATCCCGGCCCTCCGGGTAGCTGGCGATGTAGAGCGTGTGGTTGTAGCGCTTCGGAACGGGCAGGCCCGCATTGTACACGGCGTTGAACACGGTGGTGGCCACCTGGCATACGCCGCCGCCTTCCTCATCGGAGTACTCGCCGTTCACGATGGCGCCCGCGCTGAGAAAGCCGCGCTCCGACGTGCGTTCGCCCGACGTGTCGTTGAACGACCAACGGCCGCCCGGCTCCACGACCGAATTGTCGAGCATCTGCGACACGAGAGCGATGTTGTGCTGGCGGTTCTGGGTGCCCGATCCCGTGGAGAACTCCGTCGTGAACGACGAGAAGCCCTCGATGACGCCCCACTCGAGCGCTTCGTCGAACGTGAGCGTTTCGGGCATCGGGCCGACGGCGACAGGGACCTCGACGGGCCCCGAAGCGGGCGCCTCCCCCGCCCCCTCGGCGAAGGCGCGGGTGCAAGACGCCTTGCCCTCGGGCCCGAAGAGGGCCTCGTCCAGCTCGGCGACGGTGTCCGCCGCAAGGGGCACCTCGTCCATGCCCTGCGCACGGACGGCCACCGAGCCGTCGTCCGATCGCTCGAACGACACGGAGAGCGCCGCGTCGTCGCGCTCCTCTTTCGCGAAAGCCACGATCGACGGCTTCGCCAGCGCCTCGTCGACCGACGCCACCAAGGCGAAGCCGTCGCCGCGCTCCTCCACGACGCCGACGATCCAGTCCCCCAGAGCGGCCGCGTCCGCGTCCCAGGAAGCGCCACCGCTGGTGAAGCGCGCGCCGTCGGCGATGGCGGCGTTCACGTCGTCGCAGGCGGCCTGGGCGGCCTGCCGGTCGACGCGCACCGGCGCGTATTCAGCGTGCGCCACAAACGATCCCGTGCCCGACTCGGAGAGGAACGCCGCGTCGAGCTCCCGGGCGATGGCCTTTCGATCCACCATCTCGCCGTCGCTGCCCTCCGTGACCGAGGCGACGCCGCCCTCGACGGCGAAGCCGAAGTCGACGCGCTCGACGCCGATGGTCTCGTCGATGGAGGCGGCGAACGCTTCCAGCTCCTCGGCGCCGTAGGCCGCATGCACCCCGACGTCCCGGCCCTCGAGGGCCGCGTCGAGGCGCGCGAAGAGGCCGCCGTCCTCGCGCCCGACGGCCACCGCCTGCTCGGCCAGCTCGGCTGCGGGCAGCGTCGCCGCAAGCGATTCGGCATCGGCGGTCCACGAAGTGCGCGAGGCCTTCTCCTCCTCGGCGCTCTGCTGCTCGGCTATCGACGGTCCATCGGCTTCGTCCCGACCCGCAGCCGCCGCTTCTTCGCTCGCGTAGGCGACGACCGACCCTTGCGCGACGCGCGGCCCGTACGTCTCTTCCAACAGAGCCGCGATCTCCTCGGAGGTCCTCCCCGACGCGTCCACCTCTCCCACGCGCACGCCCGGATACGCCTTGCCGGCGTTCCACCCGAAATCCACGAGGCCGACGAGCAGCACCGCCGCGACGATCGAGGCGGCGGCCAGCGCGATGCGGCTGCGCTTGAACAGCGACAGGACGGCGCCGCCCGCGCGCGAGAGGCCCCGGCCCAAAAAGGAGAGCCCCGCCAGCAGGGCGCCGCCGACCGCCCGCGCGCCATCGCCAGCCGATCGCGAAGAGGCGCGGGGGGCGTCCTTGGTCCAAACGGCCGGGGCGTTGTAGGGCCGCGCGGCGCCGGTGGGCGCCTTCGCCCGCCTGCTCGGTTCGGACGCGGTCCTCGAAGCGGGGCCGGAAGACGGCCGGCGGCTTCGAGGGGCGGCCGCGCCCCTTGCCGACGTCGGGCGGGCGGCGCCCCTCCGGGCCCGGGGCGCGCCGTGGGCCCCGGGCGAATGGGAGCCGCCGGAGGAACCCGTCCTGCGCGGCTGCCCGTCGTTCGGACGGCGGCTACCCATGCTTCAGCACCTCTCGCCCGCGCCCGCGTTGCGCTTGGCGGCTCGAAGCTTCATCACCGCCGCGACCACGTAGTACGCCGTCGTGGCGAGCGCGAGGGCCAGGCCCGCGTACACGAACCAGATACCCCACGACACGGGGTCCGCGTTGAACCCGGGAAGCCATGCCGCCTCGACCATCCCCAACCCTGAAAAGAGCGGCCAGTTCAGAAGAAGGCCCGCGAACCCGACGAACAGCAGCGTGGTGGCCACCTTGCCAGGATAGATGACGGCGATGCGGATGCAGTAGCGCTTGATGAGGTACGCTCCGCCGCACAGCAGGAGCAGATCGCGCACGAGCACGACGAGGATGATCCCCAGCGGGAGGCGCCCCACCAAATACTGGCCCGCCACGCCGGCGCTCGTGAGGATCCTGTCCT